>DATNBK010000284.1:0-15288 GCA_035571995.1 Rhodanobacter sp. | reverse complement strand
CCGGTCGAGCAGGCTGCGCACGCGCTGTTGCAGGGCCGGCACGTTGACCTGCGCCTGGGTCAGCAAGGGCGCGGTCGAGCCGCCTTGCTGGTCGAGCAGCGCGGCCATGACGTGCACCGGTTCCAGGATGTTGTTGTCGCGCCCGACCGCGAGCGATTGCGCGTCGGCAAGCGCCTGCTGGAAACGCGAAGTCAGTTTGTCCATGCGCATGCTGGCACCTCGGATGTTGGATGGCGTTGACGTCGTACTCACAGCGACATGTGGATGCTGGGCCGCGATTCAACCAGCTCCGCTGCCCGACTGGGCTCCCAAGATCCTCACGTCGCATCTGGTACGGTGAAATGGATGTCGATACACCAGCCAGTCCTTGATCTGTCACCCGGGGCGACCCTGCCGTCGCCGCCTTTGCCTGCTGCCGGCGAGCGCTGGGCGCTGTTCCTCGATGTGGATGGCACCTTGCTGGAATTTGCCGACGACCCACGGTCGGTGACGGCAAAATCCCCGCTCATTGCCTTGTTGCAGGAGCTGCACGCAGTCCTGGATGGCGCACTGGCGCTGGTCAGCGGGCGCACGCTGGCTGAGCTGGATCGCGTGTTTGGCAACCCGCCCTGGACCCTCGTGGGACTGCATGGCCTGGACCTGCGCCACGCCGACGGAATCCGTCGGCAGTTTCCCGTCGCGGCTGCCGACCAGCAGGGCATGCGCGCCGCGGTGCAGGAACTGGCCCGTGCGTTTCCCGGTGTGCATCGGGAGGCCAAGGGCGTCGCGACCGCGCTGCATTGCCGCCGGGCGCCGGAGCTATTCCCCCGCTTGCTGGTAGCCGCGCGTGACGTGGCCCGCGGCTTGCCGGGGTACGAGCTGCAACCCGGCAACCTGGTAGTGGAGTTCAAGCCTTCCGGCACGGACAAGGGCAGGGCGGTGGGGGAATTGCTGCACAAGGCGCCGTTTGCCGGTCGCCGCCCGGTATACCTCGGCGACGACCTGACCGACGAGCGCGCGTTTGCCCTGGTCAATGGCGCCGATGGCATCAGCATCCGCGTAGGGTGGCGCGAACCCTCGGCCGCGCGGTGCACGCTGCCCGGTCCGCAAGCCGTGCAGGAGTGGCTGCGTGGCGTGCTGGCTGCGGGAGGGGCCAGCCGTGCCTGAGGCCCCGCTCGACGCCGCGCCGCAAGCCAGCCTGGACCTGGGCGTGGTCGGCAACGGCAGCGTGGCGGCGCTCATCGATGCGCAGGCGCGCATCGTCTGGTGTTGCCTCCCACGCTTCGACGCCGATGCCAGCTTTTGCGCGTTGCTGTCGCCGCGTTTGCCGGGCGGCGACTGGTGCATCGAGCTGGAGGATTTCGATCATGCCGAGCAGAGCTACCTGCCCAACACGGCGGTGCTGGTCACGCGCATGTTCGACCGCCACGGCGGCGGCATCGAGGTAGTCGATTTTGCCCCCCGTTACCGTTCGCATGGGCGGGTCTACCACCCCGTACTGCTGGCTCGCCGGGTCAGTCCGATCTGTGGCTCGCCGCGCGTGCGCGTGCGTTTGCGCCCACTGTGCGACTACGGTGCCCACACCCCGGAAAAGACCAGCGGCAGCAACCACGTCCGCTATCTGCTGAGCGGCGTCGTGCAGCGCCTGACCAGCGACGTCGCCGTGCCGCTGATCGAGCGCGAGCTGCCATTCGCGCTCGACCGGCCGGCGCACTTCGTGTTTGGTCCGGACGAGACCCTGACCGAGAGCCCGGCGGTGGTCATCCACCTGGCGCTGGAGCGCACGCTCGCCTACTGGCACGAATGGACGCGTTCGCTGTACGTGCCGTTCGAATGGCAGGAGGCGGTGATCCGCGCTGCGATCACCTTGAAGCTGTGCCAGTACGAAGCCACGGGCGCGATCATTGCCGCGCTGACCACCTCGATACCCGAGGCGGCCGGCAGTGCGCGCAATTGGGACTACCGCTATTGCTGGCTGCGCGATGCCGCGTTCACCGTGCGCGCGCTGAACCGCCTGGGCGCCACGCGCAGCATGGAGGAATACATCCGCTACGTATTCAACCTGGTGGCTACCGACCACGACACCGAGATTGGTCCGGTGTTCGGCATCACCTTCGAGCGGGAGTTGCCGGAGCGGGAGGTGGAGAGCCTGGCCGGCTATCGCGGCATGGGACCGGTGCGGGTCGGCAATGCAGCGTGGCGACAGCGGCAGAACGATGTCTACGGCTCGGTGGTCCTGGCCTCGGCGCAACTGTTCTTCGACCAGCGCCTCGAGCACCGCGGCGACCAGCTCATGTTCGAGCGCCTGGAGCGCATGGGCGTGCTGGCGTTGCGTACCGCCGAGCAGCCGGATGCCGGCCTGTGGGAGTTTCGCGGGCGCGCGGCGGTGCATACCTATTCGGCGGCCATGTGCTGGGCCGCCTGCGACCGCCTGGCCCACATCGCCACCCGGCTCGGCCTGAGTGAGCGCGCGCGCCACTGGCACGAACATGCCGTGCAGCTCCATGCGCGCATCGAGGCGCGCGCCTGGAATGCGGAGCTCGGCCATTTTGTCGACGCCTACGACGGCGAGCACCTGGACGCCAGCCTGCTGCTGCTGGCCGACATAGGCTTAGTCAAGGCGCGCGACCCGCGTTTCATCGCCACCGTCGATGCGATTGGCACGGCCCTGGGCCGTGGCGATTACCTGTTCCGCTACATCGCGCCGGATGATTTCGGCCTGCCGCAGACCAGCTTCAACATCTGCACCTTCTGGTATATCGAGGCGCTTTATGCGACGGGGCGCAAGCGCCGCGCGCGCACCTTGTTTGCGCACATGCTGAAGCAGCGCAACCCGCTTGGCCTGCTGGCGGAAGATCTCGCGCCGGACAGCGGCGAGCACTGGGGCAATTATCCGCAGACGTATTCCCTGGTTGGACTGATCCAGACCGCGATGCGCCTGTCGGTACGCTGGGAGGACGCGCTGTGATCAAGCCGGTCGAGGCCGGGCCGGGCCGGCTGGTGGTGGTTTCCAACCGTGTGGCCCTGCCGCGCCAGGCCACCTCTGGCGGGCTGGCCTCGGCGCTGCAGGCCGCCCTGCTTGAGCGCGGCGGCCTGTGGTTCGGCTGGAGCGGCAAGCTGGCGGCGGAGACCGGCGCCCAGGTGCATCGCCAGCGCAGCGGCAATGTGGAATACGCGACGATCGACCTGTCACGGGCCGACCAGGAGGACTATTACAGCGGCTTCGCCAATGGCACCCTTTGGCCGATGCTGCATTACCGGCCGGACCTGGTCAATTACCAGCGCAGCCATCTGGACGGCTATCTGCGCGTCAACGAGATTTTTGCCGGGCAGTTGGCAAAGTTGATCCGCCGCGACGACATCATCTGGGTGCACGACTACCACCTGATTCCGCTGGCCGGCATGCTGCGCCAGCGCGGGGTGCGCAACCGCATTGGGTTCTTCCTGCATACCCCACTGCCGGCGGCCGGGCTGTTGATCGCCCTGCCGAACCATCGCCAGTTGCTCGAGACCCTAGCCAGCTACAACCTGGTGGGCGTGCACACGGCACGCGACCTGCGCGCGCTGGAAGATTATTTCCTGCACGAAAGCGGCGCGTCGATGCGCATTGGGGGCCGCATGCGCATGCCGGATGGACGGCTGTTCCGCGCCGCCCGGTTCCCGATCAGCATCGACACCGCGGCGATCGTCAAGGCGGCACAGGACGCGGAGTCGGAGCCGGAGTGCCGCCAGCTGCAGGCCAGCCTGGAAGACCGCGCGCTCATCATCGGCGTCGACCGCCTGGATTACTCCAAGGGCCTGCCCCAGCGCTTCGAGGCCTATGCACGCCTGCTGGAACGCGCGCCGGAGTTGCACCGCAAGGTCATCTTCATGCAGATCGCACCGCCCTCGCGCGGCACGGTGCAGGAATACCGGCAGATCCGCCGCGAGCTGGAGCGCACGGCAGGGCACATCAACGGCAAGTACGCGACGCCGGACTGGGTGCCGATCCGCTACATCAACAAGTCGTTTCCGCACCGCTCGCTGGCTGGCTACTACCGCAGTGCGCGCGTGGCGCTGGTGACGCCGTTGCGCGACGGCATGAACCTGGTGGCCAAGGAATACGTGGCCTGTCAGCGCCGGCGCGACCCCGGCGTGCTGATCCTGTCGCGCTTTGCCGGGGCGGCGCAGGAACTCACTGAGGCTTTGCTGGTGAACCCGGCCGATACGGAGGAAGTGGCCGATGCGCTGGAGCGGGCCTTGAAGATGCGGCTGCGCGAGCGCCAATCACGCTGGGCGGCGATGATGGAAACCCTGGAGCACAACGACATCACGACCTGGCGCACGAATTTCCTCGATGTCCTTGGCCACGAACTCCAGCACCGCAGCGCTGCGTAGGAAGCGCTGGAAACCGCCGCCCAGGCGTGTCAGCGTTGTCGTGGGGAGCCGCGTGCAGGCCATGCCTCTACTTGTCGAAGTCAAGCCGTAGGGCGGATCAAGGCGGCAGGCCGACGGCGTCGCAGGAGTGGTGCGAACGACGTAGTCGGCCCGAAGAGCGAAGGGCGGGCGCGTGGCGATTGCCCGATGCCCGAGTTGAGGCAACGCAGGAGCAGTTGCCCGATGCCGCTGGTCATCCGCCATGCCGTGGTGGAACCAAGTGTGCAGACTGCGGCGATGGGTCGCCATCGGCGCAGCAGGCGCCGCCTCGACGCTACACGCGCCAGATCAGGCTGGCAAAGCGGCCGCTGTGCTTGCCGTCGCGCCGGTAGGAATACCAGCGCGGGTCGCCGTAGGTGTCGAAACCGCCGCCGTAGACTGCCTGCACGCCGGCCGCCTGCAGGCGTTGCCGGGCCAGGGCGGCCAGGTCGCAGAGCCAATGGCCGGGCCGGGTCGCCATGAAGCAGGCCTCCGCGGCCGGATCGCGCGCCACGAAGGCCTCCCGCACCTCGGCTCCCACTTCGTAGGATCCCGCGCCGATGCACGGGCCGAGCCAGGCTAGGACCTGTGCCGCCGGCGCCGGCATCCCGGCCAGCGTCGCTTCCAGCACGCCGGCTGCGAGACCGCGCCAACCCGCATGCGCGGCGGCGACGGCCTGGCCGTCCCGGGTACAGAAGAGCACTGGCAGGCAATCCGCGGTGAGTATCGCCAGCACCGTGCCAGGCGTTGCAGTCACGGCAGCGTCCGCCTGTGGTTCGTCACTTGGCGCAGGCTGTCCGCAGTGGACGACCCCACTGCCATGCACCTGCCGCAACCATTGTGGCGCGGCAGGCAGTTGCAGGGCGGCCTGCACGGCGCTGCGGTTGGCCTCCACGATGGCGACGTCCTCGCCGCTGTGGAGGCCGAGGTTGCAGCGCGCGTACGCTGCCTGCGACTGGCCGGGACTGCTGCGTGTGGTGACGGCGGCGTGCACTTGCGGCGGCACTGGCCAGTCCGGGAAGAGCCAGGGTTCGGTCATGACGGCAGGCTTGGGCCAGGTGCAAAGGTGATGTCCGATCATCGCATGCCGGCCGGTGCCGACGTTCGCGATGGCCGCGTCGGCCTGCTGCGCCCCTTGTGGGATTCCGGGTTCCCCGGATAATGCAGTCATGCCCGAGAGCCGAATCATTGCCGCGGCTGCGCAGCCGGACGACGCCCTGCTCGACGCCACGATCCGTCCAAAGCACCTGGCCGAGTATCTCGGCCAGCAGGCGGTGCGCGAGCAGATGGGCATCTATATCGAGGCGGCACGCAAGCGCGGCGGGGCGCTGGACCACGTGCTGATCTTTGGTCCGCCCGGCTTGGGCAAGACCACGCTCAGCCACGTGGTCGCCAACGAGCTCGGGGTCAACCTGCGCTCCACGTCCGGCCCGGTGCTCGAGCGCGCGGGGGATTTGGCCGCGCTGCTCACCAACCTCGAACCGAACGACGTGTTGTTTGTCGACGAGATCCATCGCCTGTCGCCGGTGGTCGAGGAGGTGCTGTATCCGGCGATGGAAGATTTCCAGATCGACATCATGATTGGCGAGGGCCCGGCTGCCCGCTCGATCAAGCTCGACCTGCCCCCGTTCACCCTGATTGGCGCCACCACCCGCGCCGGCATGCTCACCGCGCCATTGCGCGACCGCTTTGGCATCGTGCAGCGGCTGGAGTTCTACACCCCGGAGGAACTCACCCAGATCGTGACCCGCGCCGCGCGTATCCTGGGCATCGAGTGCGCCGCCACCGGCGCGCAGGAAATCGCGCGCCGCTCGCGCGGTACGCCGCGCATCGCCAACCGCCTGCTGCGCCGCGTGCGCGACTATGCGGAGGTGCGTGCAGATGGCGCGGTCACCGCTGCAGTCGCCAAGGCGGCGCTGGACATGCTGAAGATCGACCCCCAGGGTTTCGACGAGCTGGACCGGCGGCTGCTTGGAATCATCATCGAGAACTTCGAGGGCGGGCCGGTGGGCGTGGAGTCCCTGGCCGCGGCACTGAGCGAGGACCGCGGCACGCTGGAGGATGTGGTCGAACCCTACCTGATCCAGCAGGGCTACCTGGTGCGTACCGCGCGCGGACGCATGGCCAGTGCCAAGGGTTGGCGCCATCTTGGATTGACGCCGCCGCCGCGCTCGAGCCAGGCAGCCGACCTGTTTGCCGCCGATGCCGGCGATTCACGGCAGCCCGATGCCTGAGACCGCGCCGTTTACATGGATGGTACGCGTGTACTGGGAAGACACCGACGCCGGTGGCGTCGTGTACCACGCCAGTTACCTGCGCTTCCTGGAGCGCGCACGCACCGAGTGGCTGCGTGCCCGCGGCGTCGACCAGACCGGCCTGAAGCGGGACCGTGGTTTGGCTTTCCTCGTCCGCGACATGCAACTGGACTTCCTGCATCCAGCCCTGCTGGATGATGAATTGACGGTGACGCTTGCTGTGACGCAATGTCGCGCAGCCAGTATCCTGTTCGCCCAGACTGTCGTCCGTGCGGACGGAATATGCCTGGTACAAGCCAACGTGCGGGTTGCCTGCGTGGATATTCGGCGTATGCGGCCGGCGCAAATCCCGGTGGATTTGCTGACGCTGCCCTGATCGGCGGCAGCCGCGATCCCAATCCCGGCCCTTGGGCGGGGGACGTGGAACGGTGCGGCGTGGTTGGTTTTCCCTATGACCAGAACCCCTGGCGGAGCAGCGGCAAGCCATGAATGGTGGACTGAACGTTTTTACCCTCATCGCGCAGTCGAGCGTGCCGGTGCAACTGGTGCTGCTGATACTGCTGGTGTTTTCGTTCCTGTCGTGGGTGATCATCATCCGCAAGCACACGCAGACGAAGGTGGCGCTGGAGACGGCCGAGCGCTTCGAGGAGCGATTCTGGTCCGGCGGCGACCTGGCGCAACTGTTCCGCGAGGTGGGCAGCCGCGGCGGCGAGGACGGTGGCAACGGCATCGAGACCATCTTCGAGTCCGGGTTCCGCGAATTTGCCCGCCAACGGCAGCGGAAGGCACACGATCCGCGCATCGTGATCGAGGGCACCGAGCGCGCCATGCAGGTCTCCGTGACCCGCGAGGTCGGCCTGCTCGAGCGCAACCTGGAATTCCTCGCCAACGTCGGCTCGGTGAGCCCGTACATCGGTCTGTTTGGCACGGTCTGGGGCATCATGGGCGCGTTCCAGGGCCTGGGCGAATTGCACGACGTGACCATTGCCGTCGTCGCCCCGCATATTTCCGAGGCGCTGGTGGCCACCGCGATGGGCTTGTTCGCGGCCATCCCGGCGCAATGGGCGTACAACCGCTTCGCCAACAAGGTCGAGCGCATCGCCTCGCGCTACGACGTGTTCCAGGACGAGTTTTCCTCGCTGCTGCAACGGCAGATCCAGACCGACGACGCGGCCTGAGCAGGAGCGGCGAGCATGCGTGAAGTCCGGCGAAAGCGACTCAAGCTCAAGTTTGAAATGAACGTCGTGCCGTATATCGACGTGATGCTGGTGCTGCTCATCATCTTCATGGTGACCACGCCGATGATGAACTCCAACGTGGATGTGCAGTTGCCGCAGGCCGACGCCAAGTCCCTGCAGCAGAAGAAGGATCCGGTGCTGATCTCGGTGATGCAGGATGGCACGCTGTACCTCACCTTGCCGGGAGCGGCCAAGGAGCAGCTCGACGCCGACGCGCTCAAGGTCAAGGTCGGCGCGTTCGTGCGCGTGAATCCGGAAGTCAGCGTCCTGGTCGGCGGCGACGAGCGTGGCAGTTACGGTGGCGTCTTCAAGGTACTGGCGGATCTGCAGCAGGCGGGCGTTGCCAAGGTTGGCCTGATGGGCCAGCCCGAACAGGTCCGGGGCAAACCGAATGGACGACAGTAGGACGACGCCAAAGGCGGTCGTGCTGGCCGCCGTCCTGCACCTGGGCATCGTCGGCTTCCTGTTCTTGGCGATCCTGCCGTGTTCGAGTTACGAGAAACTTTTTGGCGCCATCGGCTTGCCTGCGGCGTGGAACCCGATCACCTGCTCGGAGCCGTTGCAATTGCAGGGACCGATCATCGAGGCCACCTTGATGGGCCCGACTGGCAGCCCACCGCCCAAGCCGGTCAAGGCCAAGCCGGTGCCGGACACGGTCCCGCCCCCGCCCACCGTGCCGCCGCCGAAACCGCAGGTGGAAGCGCCGCAGCTCAAGACTTTGCCGCCGCCGCCAGAGCATCCCGACGTCAAGGACCAGGAGCGCGTGGTCCAGGATGCGGTGAAGCAAGCCGAGGACGCCAAGCGCCTGCAGGAAGAGAAACAGCGCCAGCGGCAGTCCGAACTGGATGCCCAGGCGGCCAAGCAGAAACAGGAAAAGCAGAAGCAGCTGGACGAGATTTTCGCCAGGATGGACGCGGCTGCGCAGCAGACCAAACGCCTGGACAGCAAAGCCAAGCAGGCCCAGCAGCAGATGAAGGATCTGGAAAAGGCGCAGGACCAGGGTCAGCCGGACTTGCCCGCGGCCACCCAGCGGCAAAGCGGCAACGACAGCAAGGATGCCAATTTGCGGGACGAATACCTGGCCGCCATTCAGAATGCGGTCACGCCCAACTGGCTGCGTCCGGATAACATGCCAAATGTGCCGTGCAAAGTGCACATCGTGCAATTGCCCGGCGGCGACGTGCTCAGCGCCAAGGTCGACCCCAGCTGCCCGTATGATGAGGCAGGCAAGCGTTCGGTCGAAAACGCGGTGTTGCGATCCGAACCTTTGCCTTACAAGGGTTTCGAGAGCGTCTTTTCACGCGATTTGATTTTCACCTTCAGGCCACAATGATCCTACCGATGAGCACATCCCGTTTTCGTTTCGTGCTGTTCCTGTTTGCCTCGGTGGCCTTGCTGCTGGGTGGACCGGCTGCCGCCCAGTCCCTCAACGTCGACATCGTCGGCGGGCTGAAGACCGCCACGCCGATCACCGTGGTGCCATTTGCGCAAAGTGGCGGGGCGCCGCTGTCGACCGACGTGGCGGCGGTCATCACCAACGATTTCAACCGCTCGGGCAAGTTCCGCGTGTTGCCCAAGAGCGACATCGTGGAGTTCCCCACCAAGGGCGCGGAGATCAAGTTTCCGACCTGGAAGCTGCTCAAGCAGGATTACATCACCGTCGGCCGCATCAGCGATGCCGGCGGCGGCATGCTGCGGGTGGAGTACGAGCTGTGGGACGTCAACAAGCAGCAGAGCCTGCTGGCGCAGGCGTTCACCGCTCCGGCCGGAGACCTGCGCGGCGTGGCCCACCAGATTGCCGACCAGATCTACGAAAAGATCACCGGCGTGCGCGGCGCGTTCTGGACCCGCATTGCCTACATCACCAGCGTGGGTTTGGGCAACAACATGACCTATTCGTTGATCGTGGCCGACTCCGACGGCTTCAATCCGCAGGTCGTCGCCCGCTCCAAGGAGGCCCTGCTGACGCCGCGCTGGTCGCCGGACGGCCGCAAGATCGCCTACGTCTCGTTCGAGAGTGGCAATTCGGCCATCTACGTACAGGACATCACCACCGGCTCGCGCCAACTGGTGGAAGCGCATCCCAAGGGGGTCAACGGCTCGCCAGCATGGTCGCCCGACGGTACCAAGCTCGCGGTGGCCCTGTCCTACGTCGGCAACCTCGAGCTGTTCGTACTCGACCTGCAGACCCACAAGGAAACCCAGCTGACCCATAACCTGGCCATCGACACCGAGGCGGTATGGGCGGCGGACGGGAAGAGCATCTATTTCACCTCGGACCGCTCCGGCGCCCCGCAGGTTTACCAGATATCGACTGCTGGTGGCACCGCACAGCGCGTCACTTTCCAGGGCCAGCGCAACGCTGCACCGGCAATCAGCTACGACGGCAAGCAGTTGGCCATGGTGCAGGGCCAGGGGAACGTGTATCGTATTGCCGTCATGGATCTGGCCCTGGGCGGCCAGGTGAGGTTTCTTTCGCCCGGGCCGCTCGACGAATCGCCGAGTTTCGCTCCAAACGCCAGTATGTTGTTGTACGCCGCTACCGAGGGGCGCCGTGACGTTTTGTATGCCGTATCAGCCGACGGGTTGGTTCGCCAGCGTCTCGAGTTGTCCGATGGGGATGTCCGCGATCCATCCTGGGGGCCGTACCGGCAACGTTGATCCCGTGCGACCGCTTCCTGGGCGGTTGCACCTGTCCAGGGAAAGGACCCGAAGAGCGCCAGGGGCGCCGTTCGGTTCTGACCGGCGGCGTTTACGTACCGTTACGGTCGTTTAGGTTAGATCAATGTTATTATGTGAAAGACGCTAGCCTAGTGCGATGGGAAGCCAATGCACCGGCTGGCCGTGCCGTTATCCGTGTCGAAAATCGTTGGTTTGGAACTTAACTCGTAAGGAAGTCACCATGAATAAGACCGTTCGCGTCGCTTTGATCGCCCTGATGTGTGTGGGTGCGGCCGCTTGCTCGAAGAAACAGGAAGTCAAACCGGCACCGCCCGCTCCGGCGCCGGAAGTTGCCCAGACCGAGGCTCCGCCTCCCAGCAACAAGTACACCCCGGAAGATCTCGATACCGACGCCTGCCTGCGCCAGCGTGTCGTGTACTTCGATTTCGACAAGTCCGAAATCAAGCCGGAATTCCAGCAGATCATGGCGTGCCACGCCAAGTACCTGCAGGATCGTCCGATGGCCCACGTCCGTCTCGAAGGCAATACCGACGAGCGCGGTACGCGCGAGTACAACCTTGGCCTCGGCGAGCGTCGTGGCAATGCAGTAGCCGATGCCCTGCAGGCCAATGGTGCCTCCGCCAGCGAGATGGAAGTAATCAGCTATGGCAAGGAGCGTCCGGTGTGCCGTGAGCACAACGAGGATTGCTGGAGCAAGAATCGTCGCGTGAATATCGTCTACACGGCGAAGTAATGAGGTTTGCTGAAAAAATTTCAGCAAGAATCGGCATGGCGGGAGCAATTGCGACCGCCATGCTGTTTGCCTGGCCGGCATTTGCGCAGGACTCGCGCCTGAGTCTTGCCGATCGCGTCACCCGTCTGGAGCAGCAAGCCCAGACTCGGGACAGCGGCGGCGTCGGCACGGTCAATCAAATATCCCAGATGCAGGCCCAGTTGCGGCAACTGCAGGGACAAATCGAGGAGTTGCAGCATCACCTGCAACAGCTCGATGACAAGAGCAAGGCCCAATATATTGATCTCGATTCGCGGCTGTCGCGTATCGAGCAAGGTGGTGCCGGCACGGCCGGCGCCGCTGCAGGTGTCGGAGCGGCAGCGTCCGGCGCGAATACCGGTAACCCGGTCGCGAACACGTCCGCTGGCCAGGGTGCGCCCGCCGCCGCGTCGAGCGCGCCGCTTTCCGCAGCCGACAATGATGCCGCGCAGGCCGCCTATGGCGTCGCCTTCAAATCCATTCGGGACGGCAATTATGTGGCTGCGGCGCGCGAGTTCCGCGCCTTTGTCGAGCAGTACCCGAATCATCCGCTGGCGCCGAATGCCTGGTATTGGCTCGGCGAGTCGTACTACGTCACCACCAATTATCCGGTGGCGCTCGATGCGTTCAAGCAAGTCGTCAGCCAGTTCCCAAACAGCGAGAAGGCGCCGGACGCACTGCTCAAGGTCGGCTTCACCGAGCTCGAGTTGAAGCAGGATGCTGAAGGCAAGGCGGCGCTGACCTCGGTGATCGGCAAGTATCCCGGGACAAATGCCGCCCAACTGGCGCAGGAGCGCTTGCGCCGCCTGCAGCGCGCCAACAACGGCTGACTGCTTGCAGGCAGGTAGCGGCAAGCCGGACGGTCGCGGCCGGGAGACGGCCCGCGTCGGGACGCGACCGACGCCAAGACGAACCAGGCCCGGGTGCATGTCGTGAACATGAAAGAGTTGTCGACGATGGAGGCAGCGGCGGAAGTCGATCTCGCCAGCTTGCGCCTGCGCGTCGCGGAGATCTTCCATTCCCTGCAGGGTGAAGGCGATGCCAGCGGCTGGCGCACGGTCTTCATCCGGCTCACCGGTTGCCCCCTGCGCTGTGTATGGTGCGACACCGAATACGCGTTTCACGGCGGCCAGTGGCATTCCATGGCCGACATCCTCGCCGAGACCGCGCGCTTCGAGGCCAGGCATGTCTGCGTTACTGGTGGCGAGCCGCTGGCACAGAAGCGTTGTCCGATCTTGTTGCGCGCCTTGTGCGACCGGGGTTACACGGTGTCGCTGGAAACTTCCGGCGCGCTGGATGTCTCGCTGGTCGACCCGCGAGTGGTCAAGGTCATGGACCTGAAGGCGCCGGGTTCCGGCGAATGCGCGCGCAACCTGTGGAGCAATCTCGAGTACTTGTCACCGCGCGACCAGGTCAAGATCGTCCTCGCCGACCGTGTCGATTACGACTGGGCGCGCGGCGTGATCGGGGAGCACAAGCTGGCGGAGCGTTGCGCGGTCCTGCTGTCGCCCGTGTATGGGGTGTTGCGGCCCAGGACGCTGGCCGACTGGATCCTCGAGGACAAGTTGCCGGTGCGCTTCCAGGTGCAACTGCACAAGCTCCTCTGGGGCGACGTGCCTGGGCATTGACGATGTGCCGGCATCTGCGTGTGGCCGGCAGGACCCAGGGCCGGCTGCACCGCGAGCGTTGCGACCGCGCACCCGGTCTGGATCGAACAGGGAGCAGGACATGGTCGGGACGGTGATGCGCAAGGCAGTGGTGCTGGTTTCCGGTGGCATGGACTCGGCGGTGACGCTGGCGCTGGCGCGCGAGCAGGGCCATGCCGTCTATGCGCTGAGCGTGGCATACGGCCAGCGCCACGATTCCGAACTCAAGGCGGCGCAGCGGGTGGCAGCGTCGCAGGGAGCGGTCGAGCACAAGGTTGTGGTCGTGGACTTGCGCAGCATTGGCGGCTCGGCGCTGACCGCGGACATCGACGTCCCGGTCGATGTCCCGCACGCCGCCGGGGATGAGCGGATTCCCATCACCTATGTGCCGGCGCGCAACACCATCATGTTGTCGATCGCGCTGGGCTGGGCCGAGGTGCTCGGCCACGCGGACATCTGGTGCGGTGTCAATGCCGTGGATTATTCCGGCTACCCCGATTGCCGCCCGGAATTCATCGAGGCCTTCCAGGCGCTGGCAAAGCTCGCCACCAAGGCGGGGGTGGAAGGTGACACGATCGCGGTGCAGGCGCCGTTGATGCACTTGGGCAAAGCAGACATTGCACGCGAGGGACAACGCCTCGGCGTCGATTTCTCGGCCACCGTCAGTTGCTACCAGGCCGATGCCACGGGCCGCGCCTGTGGTCACTGCGACGCCTGCCGGCTGCGCGCCGAGGGGTTTGCGCGTGCCGGCCTCGTCGATCCGACACGCTACCGTTGAGCGGGCCGGTTTGCTTGTGCACACGCGGGGCGGCCCGTAAACTTGCAGGCTTGCCTTGTGCAGCAAGGGTCGTTAGCTCAGTCGGTAGAGCAGTAGACTTTTAATCTATTGGTCCCGGGTTCGAATCCCGGACGACCCACCAACGGCCAAGCGGCGTTGGCGGCTCCCCGTTGGTTCCGGTGGGCCCTTGCCGGCAAGCGCTGCAAGCAGAGTTGCCTGCTTGGAAGTGCCAGAGGAAAGGTAGCAAGAGTCCAGTGGACACGCGCGTTTTGGGCGGCCATCGTGGCGCCGCGTGCGGTCGATTGCCTGAGTTCACCAAACGGCCGGATATCCACGTGACATGAATGCCCCGCGTACGACCGACCCTTGCGAGTGTCCGCCTGTGCCGCTTTCGCGGCGCTGGTGGCCGACATGCCTGGCACTGCCATTGGCGTTCGCCGGCGGCAATGCGTCCGCCCAGGTCGACCAACCCACGGTGCACGCAACCACGATAGCCAATGGCCAGCTCGTCCTCGACGGACGGGTCGATGGGGCGCTGTGGGAGCAGGCGGGTGCGGTCGAACTGACCCAACAGAGTCCACGCCCAGGCGAGGCCACGCCGTTTCGAACCCGGGTGTTGCTGCTGCACGATGCATACACGCTGTACGTGGGCGTGATTTGCGACGATCCCGATCCAGCCCAGATCAGCGCCAGCACGCTCATGCGCGACAGCGACCAGTCGCAGGACGACGGCGTGACCCTCGTGCTGGACCCCTTCTACACGCAGCGCTCGGCGTACATCTTCCAGGTGAATGCAACGGGGGCCATGGCCGATGGTTTGCTGGCGCCGACGCCCACCGCCACCAGCAACTACAACGGCGTGGACTACAGCTGGAACGGCACCTGGCGGGCGAAAGTACAACGCAACGCGCACGGTTGGACGGCCGAGATCGCCATCGATACCCGTGCCCTGCAGTTCGACCGCAACACGCCCGCGTGGGGCTTCAACGTCAATCGCTATGTGCCGCGCCAGACGCTCAAGCTCAACTGGTCGGGCCTGACCCTCGACTCGCAGGTGTACAACCTCCCGCGCGAAGGTCGGCTCACCGGCATGAACGATCTCAGCCGCGGCAGTGGACTCGATTTCCGCCCATACGGGCTGGTCAGGGACCGGCCGCTCGATGGCACCTCGGCCAAGGGCGGTTTCGACCTCAAGTACAACTTCACGCCGGCCATTGCCGGCTTGCTCACCTACAACACCGATTTTTCAGAGGCGGAGCCCGACCAGCTGAAAATCAACACCACGCGCTTTGCCTTGTCGTTCCCGGAGACGCGCCAGTTTTTCCTGGATGGCTCAAACCTCTTCACCTTCGGCTACGGCCTGAACGGCAAGTCGGGAGCAACCTTCGTCCCTTACCAGTCGCGCCGGATCGGCCTGTTGAATGGGCAGACCGTGCCGATGCGCGAGGGCGTCAAGCTGATGGGGCAGTCTGATTCGGGCAGCTTCGGCGTGCTCGGCGTGCGCACCGGGGACAGCAGCGTCTCCAATGCCACCGACCTGTTTGTCGGACGGGGCGCCTACAAC
>DATNBK010000283.1:0-2217 GCA_035571995.1 Rhodanobacter sp. | reverse complement strand
TCCCCCGCTGACACAGTCATTCATGCAGACCCGCGTCGAAAGCACCCCGCTGTCACCCGCCGCCATCCCCGTATCAAGCGCCACCCCAGCCGACACGCCATCCAGCGAAGGCACCCAGTTCTCGGTGCTCGGCGGCATCAGCGTCGCGCACATGCTCAACGACATGATCCAGTCGCTGATCCTGGCAATCTATCCGATCCTGAAACACGACTTTCAGCTCAATTTCGCCCAGGTCGGCCTGATCACCCTGACCTACCAGCTCACCGCCTCCATGCTGCAGCCGCTGGTGGGCATGGTCACCGACAAGCGACCGATGCCGTATTCCCTGCCGGTCGGCATGGGCTTCACCCTGTGCGGACTGTTGTTGCTGGCGGTGGCACCGGATTTCACGATCCTGCTGCTGGCGGCCGGCCTGGTCGGCATCGGCTCGTCGGTGTTCCATCCCGAATCCTCGCGGGTGGCGCGAATGGCCTCGGGCGGTCGGCATGGCCTGGCGCAATCGCTGTTCCAGGTCGGCGGCAACCTCGGCTCCGCGCTGGGCCCCTTGCTCGCCGCGTGGATCATCGTGCGCAACGGGCGCGGCAGCGTGGCGTGGTTCTCGCTGGTGGCACTGCTCGCCATCGTGGTGCTGCTGCAAGTGGGTCGCTGGTACAGTCGTCATCATGCGACGCGCAGTCATTCGGCGTCGAAGCATCTCACCGTCATGGCACTCTCGCGCAACCAGATCATCGGCGCGCTGGCGATTCTCGGCCTGCTGATCTTCTCCAAGTATTTCTACCTGGCCAGCCTCAGCAGCTATTACACGTTCTACCTGATCCACAAGTTCGGCGTCTCGGTACAGGGCGCACAGGTGCATCTGTTCGTGTTCCTGTTCGCCGTGGCCGCCGGCTCGCTGATCGGCGGCCCGGTCGGCGACCGCATCGGGCGCAAGTGGGTGATCTGGGTGTCGATCCTGGGCGTTGCGCCCTTCACCCTGCTGCTGCCGCATGCGAACCTGATGTGGACCGGTGTGCTGACGGTGATCATCGGCCTGGTGCTGTCCTCGGCGTTCTCGGCGATCCTGGTCTACGCACAGGAGTTGATCCCCGGCCGCGTCGGCATGATCTCGGGCCTGTTCTTCGGTCTGGCCTTCGGGATGGGTGGCATCGGCGCCGCCGTGCTCGGCGGACTGGCCGACGCCCACGGCATCGAATACGTCTACCGGCTATGCGCCTACCTGCCGCTGATGGGATTGATCACGGTGTTCCTGCCGAACCTGGAGCGGCCGGTGCGAGGGCCTTAGCCTCAAGTCTCAAATGGCGACGAGGGCCTTGCGCTCGCCCACCCCCGCCAGTTCGTGCATCCAGCCCACCGTGACATCGAGCACCTTGGCAACCCTGATTCCGCGCGCCGAAAAAATCTCGGCCAGCGCCTGGTAGTAACCCAGCGTCCCGTCGCGACCACCGGTGAAGCGCTCGAAAACGCGGAGGCCGACTTCGGGATCTTCCAGATCCTGCACGATGGCGCGGGCGTTGTGCAGCTTGTCGCAGGCGCTCACAAGAAGGGTCTGCTCACTGGCCATTTTCAGATGGCCAAGGTAAGCCTGCTTGCGCGCCACCCAGTCGCGTCGTCTGGCTTCCACGTCGGTGTGGGTGGCCTTGCCCTCGGCCGTGCCGTCCGTGCAGTCCTCGACGATGCAGGCCACGACATCGCCGAACTGCTCGCGGATCGCTGTTTCGTGCTCGACACCGCAATCCTCGATGGCGTCATGCAACAGGCCGGCGATGGCCTGGTCCTCGTTGCCGCCGAACTCGATGACCAGGCTGGCCACGCCGAGCAGATGATGGATATACGGAATGTCCGAGCCCTTGCGCACCTGCGTGGCATGGGCGACGCGCGCGTAGTCGACGGCGCGGCTGAAGCGATCGGTGAGTGTGGTCATGGCGTGCTCCCTTGCTGGTTTCCCCGCGCCGATGATGGCAGCGACCAGTCGCAGCAAGCGAGATTGTCCGGGGACGAAAGTGGCATCTTCCTGATGCGGCCAGCCACAAAAAAGGCCGGCTTTGCTGGCCGGCCTTCGTTGCTGCTGCGTGTCGATTAAATGGTGGAGGTGGCGGGAGTCGAACCCGCGTCCGAGGATGTTCAATGCCCGGATCTACATGCTTAGCCCGCCGTTCGATCTCGTTCCGCGACAAGTACGGTGGGCAAAACGCACCGCGGAACCAGCCTGATTGATTT
>DATNBK010000282.1:0-13784 GCA_035571995.1 Rhodanobacter sp. | reverse complement strand
CGCCGTCGATTCAATGGCCTGGCGCACCAGCACCTCATCGGCTGGACGATGGCAGGCCGACAACACCAGCACGCCGCACAAGGTGGTTGCCGCGACAATCAAAACCAGCGTGCGCGTAAAGCCCGCAGTCATCGTTGAACCCTACCGCGTCGTTGCTTGCCGCTGTCAGCGCGTCTGTGCTCCAATGCTTGAGTATACGCATTGCGCGGCCATTCCCCGGGGGGAATCGACATGAGCATTGAACGGCCATGGCTGAAACACTACCCGCCGGGCGTGCCCGAACACATCGACCTCGACCAGTACTCCTCCGTCCCCGCGATGCTCGAGGAGAGTTTCTCGCTCTTCCACGACCGTCCCGCCTTCGCGAGTTTCGGACGCGTGCTCAGCTATCGGCAAATCGATGAGCTGAGCCTCCAGTTCGCCGGCTACCTGACGGGCGTGCTGGAGCTCTCCAAGGGCGACCGCTTCGCCATCATGCTGCCCAACGTGTTGCAGTATCCGATTGCCCTGTTCGGAGCCTTGCGCGCCGGGTTGATCGTGGTCAACGTCAACCCGCTGTATGTCGCGCGGGAGCTCGAACACCAGCTCAATGACGCCGGCGCAAAGGCGATCGTGGTGCTGGACAACTTCGCGGCAACCTTGCAAGAGGTGCTACCCAGGGTCCCGGTGAAGCACGTCATCACCACCGGCCTGGGCGACCTGCTTGGTTTCCCCAAGGGACCAGTGATCAATTTCGTGTTGCGCCACATAAAAAAGATGGTGCCGGCGTTCAATCTGCCCGGGGCCGTCCGCTTCCGCCGAGCGCTCGCGCTTGGCGCCGGGCAAAACCTGCCGGACGTGGTCCTGACCCACGCGGACACCGCGTTCCTGCAATACACCGGCGGCACCACAGGCGTCGCCAAGGGCGCGGTGCTGACCCACGGCAACATGATCGCGAACATGTTGCAGGCGGCAGCCTGGATCGGTACAGAGCACATCAAGCACGGCAAGGAAGTCATCATCACCGCCCTGCCGCTGTACCACATCTTTTCGCTCACCGCGAACGGGCTGGTGTTTGCCCGGCTGGGCGGACTGAACTGGCTGATCACCAATCCGCGCGACATGCGGGGCTTCGTCAAGGAGTTGCGGCACTCGCGCTTTACCGCCATCACCGGTGTCAACACGTTGTTCAACGGATTGCTCCACACGCCCGGCTTCGCCGAGCTGGATTTTTCCCGATTGCACCTGACGCTCGGCGGCGGCATGGCCGTGCAGCGCTCAGTTGCCGAACGCTGGAAAAAAACCACCGGCTGCACCCTGGCCGAGGCCTACGGCCTGACCGAGACCTCACCGGCGGTATGCATCAACCCGCTCCATCTCGCCGACTACAACGGCTCGATCGGCTTGCCGATACCGTCCACCGACGTGGCCATCTGGTCCGAGGATGGCCAGCCGCTGCCGCCCGGGGAAACCGGTGAGCTGATGGTGCGCGGTCCCCAGGTGATGAAGGAATACTGGCAGCGGCCCGAGGAGACCCGCAAGGCGCTCACCGCGGAGGGCTGGCTGCACACCGGTGACATCGCCAAGATGGACGCGGACGGCTATTTCTATATCGTGGACCGCAAGAAGGACATGATCCTGGTGTCCGGCTTCAATGTGTACCCCAACGAGGTCGAAGCCACGGTCATGGAGCATCCCGGGGTGCTCGAGGTGGCTGCAGTTGCCGCGCCCGACGAGCACTCGGGCGAGGTGGTGAAACTGTTCGTGGTGCGCAAGGATCCGTCGCTCACCGCCGAGGCGCTGCAGCAGTTTTGCCACGACCGTCTCACCGGCTACAAGCGGCCGCGCTACATCGAGTTCCGCGACAGCCTGCCGAAAAGCAACGTGGGCAAGATCCTGCGCCGCGAGCTGCGCGACGAAGCCAACCCGGCCCACGCCTGAGCGTGACCGTGGGGTCCATGCGCAGGGCGTCCGCTGGACGCCCTTGGAATCCCCTCACCAGCGCAAGCCTGGCGGAGGTTTCATTCCCCCCAGTATTCGAGGATGTCGGCGTAGCCGCCAAGCAGGTTCCACAATGGTTCCTGCTTGTCTTCGGGAATCCGGTCGTAGCTGAAGCCGATGTGGTGGCGGGTGACACGCGCCACTACGGCATCCAGGTGGATGTGCAGGTCCTCGGCAAACAGCATGTCCAGTACCCAGCGCTGGCCCGGTTCGCCCGCCCATTCAAGCGGCCGTACCAGCATGGCTCCCGTCGCCGAGATATCGCTGAGTTCGGTCGGATGGGATTCACCGCCGCGGCTCATCAGCACGGTGATCTCGATTTGCATGCGCGCGGCGCGCAAGCGTTCGGTTGATTCCGCCTCGGGCGGATCTGTCTCAGTCATCAGCAACATACCGTTCATTTTTTGACGCCTTGCATGGTCAGCACGAGGTGGCGCCGACAGGCGCTTCGACCGGTTGCCGCGCGGCGCGCATCCCGACCGTCGGTCGAATGTGGATCCCTGCCGCCGAACCCGTCTTGCGCATGACGCAATACGCCTACCGCAAGGCGGCACCTGGCCGCCCGGTGATGGTTAGCAAACCGTGTGCCAGGGCGCCACTCCAGCATCGTGCGCCGCCGGCGCGCTGGCGCAGCGTAGATCACTGCCCCCCACCGTACAACATGCCGCGCCCGGCACGTCAGCTTGTGACATTCTGCAGCCAGGACAGAGCTGGACTTGTTGCCGCGCAATGGCTAACCTATTGGCCGTCAGTGCTCGAATGCGTGGCGCCCTGCTCACCACCGGCGCGTTGCGGCATGCACTGTAGAGCTGGGCCAGGGAACTCCGCCGGGATCGTGCCGCGTCGATGATTCATCCCGCACGGCAGCCGGCACCAGTACGAAACGGCGAGCACGACGGCGAGACAGGACGCATCGGGTGGCGCGGTGTCGCCGTGCTGGCCGGTGATCCATCCATTCCCAAGCTGTGGCGCGCCCGGGCGACCGAGCCCTGGTCGCCAAGCTGCCGAATACGACGCTGCATATCCAGTCGCGTACCGGCGCGGTGCCAAGCGCGTCCGGACCTTCTCAAGGCATTCCCAGCCGCGAATCGTGGCTAACCTATACGCACTACCAGATGAGCACTGAACCAGCCGAGTCGCCAAGCCTGGCCGCCGAGGGGCCGGGTTTATTCCCGGTCGTACCCCAGCAGCAGGAACTGCCCCTTGCCATCGTGCGGGGCGAACCGCTGTTGCAGATGCCGCGGGATCTGTACATCCCGCCTGATGCGCTGGAGGTGATACTCGAATCGTTTGCCGGTCCACTGGACCTGCTGCTGTACCTGATACGGCGCCAAAACCTCGACATCCTGGACATCCCCATCGCCGAGATCACCCGCCAGTACATGGGCTACATCGAGTTGATGCACGAAGTCATGCGCTTCGAGCTGGCGGCGGAATACCTGCTGATGGCGGCCATCCTGGCGGAGATCAAATCGAGGCTGCTGTTGCCGCGCCCACCGCTGGAGGAAGGGCTGGAAGAAGACCCGCGGGCCGAACTGGTGCGCCGCCTGCAGGAATACGAGCGCTTCAAGCGAGCGGCCGAGGACATCGATGCCTTGCCGCGGATGGAGCGGGACACGGTCGTGGTGCACGCCGATCCGGGCGAACGCAACGTAGTCAAGGTGCCGCCGCCGCTGGAGTTGACCGAGCTCCTGCTCGCGCTGCAAGAGGTCTTGAATCGCGCGCAGTTGTTTGAACACCATGCCGTCAAGCGCGAAGGGCTCAGCGTGCGCCAGCGCATGGGCGAGTTGCTGAGCCGCCTGGATACGGCCGAATTCCAGGCCTTCGACACGTTCTTCGACCTCGCCGAAGGCCGCGCCGGCATCGTGGTGACGTTCCTCGCCATGCTGGAGTTGGCAAAGGAAATGCTGGTGGAAATCATCCAGGACGAACCCGGCTCGCCGATCTACCTGCGCGCCAAGGCAAGCGAGGCGTCGGCAACAACGGACGTAGACGACAGCCAGTCGCCGGCCGCCGATGAGTCCGGCGCAACCACCTATTGATCCCACTGCGAGTATTGGCACCGGTTCCGATCATGCCCATCGAACAACTCAAACCCATCATCGAAGCGGCCTTGCTGGCTTCGGCCCAGCCACTGACCCCGCAGCAGTTGCGCGAACTGTTCGTGGCCGAGGACGAAGTCGGGCCGGGCCAGATTGGCGCGGCCCTCGAAGCGCTGGTCGCGGACTGTGCCGGTCGGGGCGTGGAACTGGTCGAGGTGGCGTCGGGCTACCGCTACCAGGTGCGCAAGGACACCCACCCCTGGATCAAGCGCATGTGGACCGAGCGACCCGGCAACTACTCGCGGGCCATGCTCGAAACCCTGGCCTTGATTGCCTACCGCCAGCCCATCACGCGCCCGGAGATCGAACAGATTCGCGGCGTCATGGTGTCGTCAAGCATGATCAAGACCATGGAAGAGCGTGAGTGGGTGCGGGTGGTCGGCTATCGAGACATGCCCGGCAAGCCCGCCTTGTACGGCACTACGCGCGCCTTCCTCGACTACTTCAACCTGAAGTCGCTGGATCAGTTGCCGCCGCTGTCCGCCATCCGCGACATGGAAGACCCACAACTGCGTCTGGACAACCCGGCTGCCGCCATCACGGTGGCAGCCGATGGCCCAGGCAGTGAACCTGAGCCGGGGGCGGAAGACCTCGCCGCAGCCATCACCGGGGCTGAACTGCCTGCAGATGCAGCCGGCCACGACACGGCCGAAGGTCCGACATCCGAGGTCGACGACACCGCCGCCACTCCCGACCCGCAGGCCGGCGAGGCCGACACCGCGGCCGACACTGCCGCGCCATCCATTTCCGTAATGCCAAGCAAGACCCCTGAGGAGTACCGCGCATGACTGCGCCGCAACGATCCATCCTTTCCCTCAAGCGCGGCACGTCCCAGGACGCCGCGCCAGAACTAGAAGAGCGCCTGCACAAGGTACTGGCGAATGCCGGCCTCGGTTCGCGCCGCATGCTGGAGCAACGCATCCAGTCCGGCGAAGTGCAGCTCAACGGCAACCCGGCTGAAATCGGTACCAGCGTGCACGCCGGCGACCGCATCATCATCGACGGCAAACCCTTCGTGGTGGCCACCGACAACCGCGACGACACCGAGGCGCTGATCTACCACAAGCCGGAAGGCGTGCTGACCACCCGTGACGATCCAGAGGGCCGGCCCACGGTCTTCGAGCGCCTGCCCCACCTGCAGGGCGCGCGCTGGGTCGCCGTGGGCCGCCTGGACATCAACACCACCGGCCTCCTGCTGCTGACCACCGACGGCGAGCTGGCCAATGCGCTCATGCACCCGCGCAACGGGCTGGAGCGGGAGTACCTGTGCCGCGTACACGGCGAGGTGCCGGACGAAGTCCTGGAGCGCCTGAAGGCTGGCGTGGAACTGGAAGACGGGGAGGCGCGCTTCGACGACGTCACCGTGATCAGCCGCAGCGGGAGCCACAGCTGGTTCCGGGTGGTCATCCGCGAAGGCCGCAACCGCGAGGTGCGCCGACTCTGGGATTCACAGGGCTTCCTGGTCAGCCGCCTCAAGCGCATCCGCTATGGCCAGATCGAACTGCCGCGCAACCTGCGGCGTGACGAGTGGGTACAGATGGACGCCCAGGCCATCAAGCAACTGCGTGAAGCCAGCGGCATCGGCAACCCGCAACCGGTGCTCACCCTGAGCCCCGTGCTGCATCAGCGCCGCGCCAATCGCAGCGTCACCGAGTACCGCCCCGAGAGCGGCAGCGGCACGGCGTGGACCAGCAAAGAGGACGAAGGCCGCGAAATGCGTGCCTACGACCGGATCCGCGAGGAACCCACCCGGGGCCGCAGGCGCAGCGGCGGGCGTCCGGGCAAGGAAGTCAACGGCAACGTTGCCCGTCCCGGCCTCACCCAGCCATCCGCTCGCGGCCGCCGGATTGCGCCAGGCCAGGAATTGCCATCGGTACGCACCTGGTTTGCCGGCGAAAGCCGCGATGGTGGCGGCCGAGCCGGCAAGCCGCGCGGCAACCCTGCCGGCGGTCCCGCCAAGGCGCGCGGTCGTGGCGGCAAGCGCGCCGCCGGCAGCCCCGGTGGCCGACGCCAGGACGGTCCCGCCGCACCCTACGCCAGTCCCGGCAGCAGCCCGTGGAACGACCGCGCACCAGGCCACGGCCCCGCCGGCAACACGCGGCCGCAGCGCCCGGGTGCAAACCCCGGGCGGAACAATCGGACCCCGGACCGCAACACCCGCCCGCCGGGCGGCAAGCGGCCAGGCCAAGGCAACCGGTCAGGCAACCGCTGACCCGTGTCCCAGTCGCTGGAGCTCGTCATGATCCGCATCTACCACAACAGCCACTGCTCCAAGTCGCGCGCCACGCTGGCGCTGCTGGAGGAGCACGGCGAACCGGTCCGGGTAATCAACTACCTGGAAACCCCGCCGACGCCAGCCGAACTCACCGAGCTGCTTGGGCTTTTGCACATGCGCGCGCGGCAACTGCTGCGTCGTGGCGAGCCCGAGTACCAGGCGCTGGGCTTGGCCGACCCGGAGCTCGACGACGACGCGCTCATTGCCGCCATGGCCGCGCATCCGAAACTGATCGAGCGCCCAATCGTGGTGGCGCATGGCCAGGCGGTCATCGGCCGGCCGCCGGAATCCGTGCTCTCCATCCTCTGAGTGCGGGACGCTGCATCCTGGCGAGCAGCCAAGACTGCTCCCAGCTCAGCCCCCAAGCGTGAACGCGTCGGCGTCCATCCAGGCTGGGAAGCGTTCGCGATGTGCCAGCAGCGCCGCGGGATCGAGCGTGACCGCCACGACCTGTTCCTGTGCGCCACACTCGATCAAGGGATCGCCAAGCACATCCAGCACGGCGCTGTCGCCTGCGTAGCGCAGGTCGTTGCCATCCACGCCGACCCGGTTGACGCCAACCACGCAGCTCAGGTTTTCCATCGCCCGCGCGCGCAGCAGGGTGCGCCAGGCGCTGCGCCGTGCCGATGGCCAGTTGGCCACGAACACCGCCAGGTCGTAATCCATGCCGCCGGTTGAGGCAGCCAGGCGCCGGTTGCGCAGCCACACCGGAAAGCGCAGGTCGTAACAAACCTGCGGCAGGATGCGCCAGCCTTTCAGTTCGACGATCAGGCGCTGCTCGCCCGAGCCATAGCGCGTGTGCTCACCCGACATGCGAAACAAGTGGCGCTTGTCGTATTGGGCGAAGCTGCCATCGGGCCGCATCCACAGCAAGCGGTTGTATACGGTGCCACTTTCGCGGATCGCCAGACTACCGCAGATGACTGCGCCCACCTCGCCGGCCAGCGCACGCAGCCAAGCCACGCCTTCGCCATCCATCGGCTCGGCGCTGGCCGCAATGTCGTTGCTGAAGCCGGACAGCAGGGTTTCCGGCAGCACGATCAGGTCATTGCCGGGCAGTTGTCGCACCAAGGCACCGTAGTAGGCGCGGTTTGCGGGCGCGTCGTGCCAACGGGTATCGCCCTGCACCAAGGCCACGCGCAAGGCTTGCATGGCTGACCCGGTCACAGCCGGCACAGCCGTTCGGCAGCGGCATCCATGGTCGCATCGGCCTTGGCGAAACACAGGCGCAACAGGTGCGTCGCCGGTGCCTTCTCGTAGAACACACTCGTCGGAATGGCGGCCACGCCCGCCTCCCGCACCAGCCAGCGGCTGAAAGTAAGGTCATCGTCGTTGCTGACGGCCGAATAATCCACCAGTTGGAAGTAGCCGGCCGGGACCTCCAGCAGCTTGAACTTGGACGGTGCCAGCAAGGCCCGGAAGCGATCGCGCTTGGCCTGGTAAAAGGCCGGGAGCTCCAGGTGGTGCTCCGGATGCGCCCGCATGAATTCGGCAAACGCCACCTGCGCTGGATGGAAGGTGCAGAACGTCAAGTATTGGTGCACCTTGCGGAACTCGGCAGCCAAGGGCGCCGGCGCCACGGCATAGCCGACCTTCCAGCCGGTGCAGTGATAGGTCTTGCCGAACGAGGAGACGACGATGCTGCGCTCAGCCAGCTCGGCGTGGCGCAGCACGCTCTCATGCCTGGCGGGCGCGTAGACGATGTGCTCGTAGACCTCGTCCGCCAGCACCACGATATCGGTGTTCCGCACCACGGCCGCCAACTCGTCGAGATCGGTGGCCGACAGGATTGCTCCAGAAGGGTTGTGCGGGCTGTTGATCAGGATCATGCGCGTCCTGGGCGTTATCGCCTCGCGCACGCGCTGCCAGTCGACCGCGAAGCTCGGCACGCTCAAGGGGATGTGTACCGCGCGCGCGCCCTGCAGTTCGATGGCCGGCTCGTAGCAGTCGTATGCCGGGTCGAACACGATCACTTCCTCACCGGCGCGGACCACGGCTGCTATCGCCGCGAAGATGGCTTCGGTAGCCCCCGAGGTGACGGTGATGTCGGTTTCCACGTCGAGCTTGCGGCCGTACAGTTCGAGGGTCTTGTGCGCGATCTGCTCACGCAGGGCACGGATGCCGTGCAGCGGCGCGTACTGGTTGCAGCCGCTGTCCATGGCCCGGCTCAGGGCGGCCCGCAGAGGCTGCGGCGGTTCGAAATCCGGAAAGCCCTGGCCCAGATTCACGGCCTGGTGTTCCTGCGCCAGCCGGCTCATCACGCTGAAGATCGTGGTGCCTACCTTGGGCAACTTGGTTTGCATGTTCATTACTCAGCCACGGCCGCTTAAACGGATAACCGTAGCAGCCTAGCGCATCCCCGGTTGGGCGCAAGCGCCGGGGGCGCGGCGACCTGCACCCGTTACGCGACCGACGCCGCCATGTGCGCCCACGCCAGGACCCAGAGGCTTCGCCCGCAACCTCGACGCCGAAGACGCGCTCCCCGCGTTTTGCTGTGTATCTGAACTATCCATGAATGCCTGCGCAACTAGGCAAAGTTCCTGTTGACACCTCTGAACTTGGTGTTATAGTTCACTACAACACTGGTTCACAAACCCACCCGAGGTCACTATGAAAACCTACAAGCTCGTCGCCGTTGCCGCCGCCACCCTCCTCACCATTGCCAGCGTCAACGCCATCAACTACAACGTCCCGGTCCAGCCTGCCGGCGCAGCGTCGGTTCGGCTGGCGCACGTCACCAACTTCGCCCCGATCCACGTTTACCCGAGCGCTGCCGAGCTGCGCGGGATGTCAGAGGAAGCCAACCCGGCCGCCGCCAACGCAGCCCTCGCTTCGGCGGCCCCTGCCGAAGGCGGCCACGTCGCGTCGGCGTTCCAGCTTGTGGGTTCGGCACTCTCCATGTCGCATTATTCCCGGGTGCCCTCAACTGGTCGTATCAGCAAGGAATAAGCATGGCCATCGTCTGGAACGACAACACGCCGATCTACCGCCAACTGCAGCAGCGCGTGGTGGCCATGATCCTGGACGGCGTCCTGGCCGAAGGTGATCCGCTGCCATCTGTGCGCCAGGTGGCGGCGGATTACCAGGTCAACCCGATCACGGTTTCCAAGGCCTACCAGGAACTGGTCGACCAGCAACTCGTCGAGAAGCGGCGTGGCCTGGGCATGTTTGTCGTCGAGGGCGCCCGCGCCACGTTGCTGAAATCCGAGCGGGAACGCTTCCTCAGCGAGGAGTGGCCAAAGTTGCACGCCCGCCTGCAACGGCTGGGGCTGGATTTGAAGGCCCTGCTGCGCGAACCCACCACCGACAACGGCAATCCCACAGGCGACACCAAGGAGCAAGCATGAGCGCGGTAATCACGGCCACCGGCCTCAGCAAGCATTACAAGCAGACTGCGGCGCTGGACGACGTCAGTTTCCGCATCGAGCCCGGACGCATCGTCGGCCTGATCGGCCCGAACGGCGCCGGCAAGACCACGGCGCTCAAGGCGATCCTCGGCCTCACCGATTTCACCGGGCAGCTGGACGTCCTGGGCTTCGATCCACGCCAGCAACGCGACAAGCTGATGGGCGACGTGTGCTTCATCGCCGACGTTGCCGTCTTGCCCCGCTGGATCAAGGTCCGCGAGGCGGTGGATTTCGTCGCCCACGTGCATCCCCGCTTCGACCGCGCCAAGTGCGACGCCTTCCTGGCGCGCACCAAGCTCCAGCCCGGGCAGCGGGTGCGACAGATGTCCAAGGGCATGATCGTGCAGCTGCACCTGGCCCTGGTCATGGCGATCGACGCCAAACTGTTGATCCTCGACGAACCGACGCTCGGCCTGGACATCCTCTATCGCAAGCAGTTCTACCAGAACCTGCTGGAAGACTATTTCGACGAGAACAAGACCATCATCGTCACCACCCACCAGGTGGAAGAGGTCGAACACATCCTCACCGACCTCATGTTCATCCGCGACGGCCGCATCGTGCTCGACGCGGACATGGACTCCGTCGGCGAACGCTTCGTCGAAGTGCTGGTCAACGCCGACCGAGCCGAAGCGGCCAGGCAACTCAAGCCGATCGACGAACGCCAAGTCTTCGGCAAGACCATCTTCCTGTTTGACGGCGTCTCGCGGGCGCAACTCGAGGCCCTGGGCGAGACCCGCCGGCCATCCATCAGCGACTTGTTCGTCGCCACCATGAAGGGAACCTACGCATGAACGTGACGTCCGGGACCAAGCTCTACTGGCTGCTCAAGCGTGAGCTCTGGGAGCATCGCGGTGGCTTCTTCTGGGCCCCCGTCATTGCCGGTGGCATCTTCCTGCTGCTGAACTTGATGGGCATCATCACCGCCGAGGTGCTCGGTGCCAGCCACGGCATCCAGATTGGCGCCAATGGCGGCCTGCAACACATCATCGGGCAGATGGACGCCGGCGACATGAGCAAGGTGGGCTTTGCCCTGGATATCGCCATGTACTCGGCAATGGGCCTGCTGATCGTGGTGCTCGGCTTCGTGGTGTTCTTCTATTGCCTTGGCGCGTTGTACGACGACCGCCGCGACCGCAGCATCCTGTTCTGGAAATCGCTGCCGATTTCCGACGCGAGCACGGTGCTGTCGAAGGTGCTCAGTGCCACGGTGCTCGCCCCGATCATCGCGGTCATCGTCGGCATCATCGTCGGCATCCTGCAGCTGGTCATGGTCACCATCACCTTGTCCTTCCATGGGCTCAACGTATGGCAGCTGCTGGGCTACGCCCATCCGTTCCGCGTGCTGGTCAACCTGGTGGGCTATGTCCCGCTGTATGTGTTGTGGGCGCTGCCGGCAGTTGGCTGGCTCATGCTGTGCTCGGCCTGGGCACGCAGCAAACCGTTCCTGTGGGCCGTCGCGCTGCCGGTGGCGACCGGGCTGCTGGTCAGCTGGTTCGGCCTGATGGGCTTGTTCAACCAGTCGCCCCTATGGTTCTGGAAGAACGTCGTGCAGCGCAGCCTGCTCAGCGTGTTCCCCGGCACAGGCAGTCTGTTCGGCCTCGACGGCGAAGGTCTCGCGCGCCACGCCGGGAACGATCTCAACGACATGGGCCTGGGCCTGATGAACCTCAGCAGCACCTATCGACTGCTGGCATCACCGGACTTGTGGATCGGCGTCGTAATCGGCATCGGTCTGCTCGCGGCTGCGACCTGGTTCCGCCGCTGGCGTGACGAAGCCTGAGCCCGCTGGCGGATGGCGGGCTGCTCCTCCGCCGCTGATCCGCTGCTGGACGACGGCACGCATCACACCGCCGCCGCACAGAAAGGATGCCCGACACCGCGTGGCCCACGTTGCGCCCGCGGCTACCCAACTGATCCCGCTCCGGTCGAACCCGCGCAAGGAGAACCACCATGAAACCCGCCACGTTAAGCACGCTCTTCCTGACCCTGCTGCTGCCACTGGCCGCGTGCACGCAATCCGGAACGACCGACTCCCAACCGGGCAGTTCCGCCACGACGGCGTCGGCAAGTACAGCCGGCGAAACGGCCTCCCCATCGTGGATCGCCAGCAAGGTCCGCGACAAGATGCGGGAAGCCCGACAGGAGCTCGCCACCAAAAACATCAAGGTGAACAGCGTACATGTCGGAGGCCATCATCACGACGAGGATTCCCGCCCCGCTGCCGAAATCACCCCGCAAGGTGACTTGCTGATCGCCGGCAAGAAGGTCGACGCCACGCCAGCGCAGCACGCCATGCTGTTGGACTATCGCCAGCAGATCGTCGGCATTGCGGAAAAAGGCATGGATATCGGCACACAAGGAGCCGACTTGGGCATGAACGCGGCCAGTGAAGCATTGCGCGGCGCGTTCAGCGGCAAAAGCGACAAGGAGATCGAAGCGGCCATCAAGCCGCAGACCGACAAGATCCGAACCGCCGCCGCGCAATTGTGCGCGCGCCTGCCGGACCTGCTTGCTTCGCAGCAGAAACTCGCCGCCGTGATGCCCGCGTTCAAACCCTACGCGACCATGACCACGCAGGATATCGACGACTGCCGCAAGGACGCGCGCAAAGACAACGCGCATCCAGACCGTTAAACGTCGTAGCGTGTCCATCCACAGCCGCAAACACCGTTCCCGAGACACCTGCAGGTTGCTGGCACGCAGCGAGCGCCAACGGATTTCAGGTGACCGACGCGATCACCACCCGGCGCAACGTCAGCCGTGGATACCGCCCTTGGTCAGCGCCAGCGGATCGAGCAGCTGTTTCAGCTCGGCCTTGGACAGGCCGGTGGTTTCCAGGGCGACATCGAGAATGGGCCGGTGTTCCTTGTAGGCCTTCTTGGCCGTGGCGGCACCCTTCTCATAGCCGATCACCGGATTGAGCGCGGTGACCAGGATCGGGTTCATGGCCAAGGCCTGGTTGACCCGTTCCTTGTTGACCGTGAAGCCGGCAACCGCCTTGTCGGCCAGGAGCACGCTGACATTGGCCAGGATGCCGATCGACTGCAGCAGATCATAGGCAATCAGCGGCAGCATCACGTTCAACTGGAAATTTCCGGACTGCCCAGCCACGGTGATCGCCGCATCGTTGCCGATCACCTGCGCGGCTACCATCACCACCGCCTCGGGGATCACGGGGTTGACCTTGCCCGGCATGATCGACGAACCGGGCTGCAGCGCGGGCAAGGCAATCTCGCCCAGGCCGGCCAAGGGACCCGAATTCATCCAGCGCAGGTCGTTGGCAATTTTCATCAGGCCCACGGCCAGCGTCTTCAACTGGCCGGACAATTCCACTGCCGCGTCCTGCGCGGCCATGCCCTCGAAATAATTCTCCGCCGACTCGAACTTGACCCCGGTCAGCTTCTTCAACTGTGCCGCCATCGCCGAACCAAATTTCGGATCGGCATTGATGCCGGTACCGACCGCCGTGCCGCCCTGCGGCAGCCGGCGCATGCGCTTCAATGCGTCCTCGATGCGCTCGATGGCCGTGCCGACCTGCGCCGCCCAGCCCGACAGCTCCTGGCCGAAGGTGATTGGCATCGCGTCCATCAGGTGCGTGCGGCCCGTCTTGGGCGTGTTGCGCAGCTCACGCGCGCGCTTGTCGATCGCCTTCTTCAAATGCTTCAGCGCCGGCAGCAGCTGCCCGGAAACGGTCAGTGCGGCGCTGACATGGATCGCGGTCGGGATGACGTCGTTCGAGCTCTGGCCGTAGTTGACGTGGTCGTTTGGATGCACCTTGGTCCCCGCGGCGGTCGCGAGGTGCGCGATGACCTCGTTCGCGTTCATGTTGGTGCTGGTGCCGGAGCCTGTCTGAAAAATGTCGATGGGGAACTGCGCGTCATGCTTGCCTTCGGCGACGGCCAGTGCCGCCTTGCGGATCGCCGCCGCCTGGTTCTTCTTCAAATGGCCGGCCGCGACATTGACATCGGCTGCGGCCGCCTTGATCAGGCCCAGCGCGCGGATGAACTCGCGCGGCAG
>DATNBK010000281.1:0-23336 GCA_035571995.1 Rhodanobacter sp. | reverse complement strand
GGCGCGGTGGCCCCGGCCAAGAGCGGCGAGCCGGCCGTGTTGCGCGACATGCGCGCCACTTGGGCCCAGTTGGACCAGCGCCCGGCGCTGGAATTGTTCCACGAGGCCAAGCAGTTGTTGGCCGAGGGCCAGGCGCAGTTTGCCGCCGGACAGCTTGACCTGGCCCATCGTGCAAGCCTGGACGACTTGTACTACGCCGTCGCGAATGCCGTGCGCGGTCGCTTGCTGCCGGCCGAGCGCGCGCATCGGCAAGTGCATGACGAGCTCGACGAGAAGCTGGTGGACAAGTACTTTGCCAACTTCTCCGTGTTCGAATCGATTCCGGACGTGTGGGCAATCGGCCAGATCTTCCCGATCGCGCCGATTTCCCGCTTGGACGAAGCGCCTACGCGGCGTGGCGTCATCGTCGACCTGACCTGCGATTCGGATGGCCGCATCGACCACTATGTGGATGCCGAAGGCGTCGACGTGAGCCTGGCCCTGCACCCGCTGCGCGAGGGCGAGCGCTATTGCCTGGGCATCTTCATGGTGGGGGCGTACCAGGAGACCCTGGGCGACATCCACAACCTGTTCGGCGATACCGATGCGGTCAACGTGCGCATTGATGGCGACGGCTTCCGCTTTTCGCATGTCCGCCGTGGCGACACCACCGACTTGATGCTGGATTACGTCGGCTATGACCTCACGGCCTTGCGCGCCTGCTTCCGCCAGCGCATTGCCGATGCCGGTTACGCCGGCAGCGAGGCGGAGGCCTTGTATGCCACGCTGGAAGCCGGACTTACCGCCTACACCTATCTCGCCGACGGTGCGCGCTGAGCGACGCCTGCATCAGTCGCGATGGATTTGCAGGCCGGCAGCCGACTGGCTGACCGGCATGACCTCGATGCGGTTGATGTTGAGGTGCGGCGGCAGCGTCGCGATCCACCAGATCGTCTCGGCAATGTCCTTGGCCGTGATCGGATGCGCGCCGGCATACAGCTGGTCCGAGGCGGCCTGGTCACCGCCGGTGCGCACCAGGGTGAATTCAGTCTCGGCCATGCCCGGCTCGACCGAGGTCACGCGCACGCCCGTGCCATGCAGGTCGGTGCGCAGGTTCTGCGAGAACTGGGTGACGAAGGCCTTGGTGGCGCCGTAGACGTTGCCGCCGCGGTAGGCATAGCTGCCGGAAATGGAACTCAGGTTGACCAGCGCACCGCGACGTTCGATCAGCCGCGGCAGCAACAGGCGCGTCATGGCCACCAGGGCAGTGACGTTGGTATCGATCATCTGCTGCCATTGGGCCAGGTCTGACTGTTGCGCCGGTGCCGTCCCCAATGCCAGCCCGGCGTTGTTCACCAGCAGGTCGACGCCGGCAAAGGCCTCGGGCAGGTTGACGATGGCGGCGCGCATGGCGCCCAGGTCGCGCAGGTCGAAGGCGCTGGTATGCAGTTGCGTGGAGTTGTGCTGCGCGGCCAGTGCCTGCAGGCGCTCGGCGCGGCGCCCGCTGGCAATCACGCGCCAACCGCCGCGGAGGAAGCGTTCAGTGGTGGCGGCACCGAAACCGGCAGTGGCACCGGTGATCCAAACGGTCTTGGCAGGCATGGGCGTTGGCGTATGGCTGGGGAGGGATGGTTCTGGCTGGGCGGGCGCTAGTTGCCCGCCTTCAAGGCGATGGCGTTGAATCCGGCGCTGGCCAGCCGTTGCTTGGTCGATTCCAGTTCGGTGGCGGAGCGGAACGGACCGAGCCGCACCCGATGGTAGGTTTGCCCTTCGATGGTGGCGGTCTGCACTTGGGCCACGAAGCCTTGCAGCGCGAGCTTGGCTTTCAGCGCGTCGGCATCCGCGGGGCTGGGGAACGCCCCGACCTGGAGCAGGTAGCCGCTACCCGCCGCGGGCATGGGCAACGCGCTGGCTGGCGCCGCGGCGATGTCCTTGCTCACCGCATGGTCGAGGTTGGGCGGGGCTGCCGCCGGTGCGGCCGGGGGCGCGGCGACGGCCTGCGCGGCTTGTGCAGCCTGGGCCGCCTGCTGCGCGGCAAGTTGCTTCTGCTGCTGCTCGGCACGGGCCTGGGCGCTGATCTCGGCATCCGGGATACGCACTTCCTTCTCGGAGAGCACCGAATAGAAGTCGTATTGCGGCTTCTTGCTCGGTGCGGTGGTGCTGGCGCCGGTGGCCACGCCTTGGTCGCCATCGACCTGGGCGACGGCCTGCGGGTTCGCCTGCGGTGCGTTGTCGGTCTTCATGCTGCGCAACAAGTTGCCGCGCAACACCACGACCATCAGCAAGGCACCGACGACGAAGGCAACCACGGCATAGCCCCATCCCGGGAAGCCGCCTTGACGGTTGCGGACTGCCTGACGGCTTCTACCCTTGCGCGCGGCCATTTACATTTTCTCCGGAGCGGTGAGCCCAAGCAGGCCCAGGCCATTGCTCAATACTTGCCGGGTGGCTACGACGAGTGCAAGGCGCGCATTGCGCAATGCCGCGTCGTCGACCAGGAACTGATGTGAGTTGTAGTAGACATGGAAGGCATTTGCCAGCTCACGCAGGCCACTGGCGAGCAGTTGCGGCTCCAATGCCGTGGCCGCGGCCTCCACCAGCTCCGGGTACTTCGCCAGTTCGGTCAACAGCAGTTGCTCGTGCTCGGTGTCGAGGCGCGCGAGGTTGGCCAAGCCCTGGTCGCGGTCGAAGACCAGGCCCTTCTCGGCGGCCTGGCGCAGCACGCTGCACACGCGCGCGTGGGCGTACTGGATGTAGTAGACCGGATTGTCGTTGCTCTTCGCCCGCGCCAGGTCGACGTCGAATACCAGCTGGGAGTCGGATTTGCGCGCGATCAGGAAATACCGGGTGGCGTCGCGGCCCACCTCGTCGATCAAGTCGCGCAAGGTGACGTAGGAGCCCGCGCGCTTGGAAATCTTCACCTCTTCGCCGCCGCGCATGACGGTGACCATCTGGTGCAGCACGTATTCGGGCCAATCCTTGGGGATGCCGACCTCAAGCGCCTGAAGGCCGGCCCTGACCCGGGTGAGCGAGCCGTGGTGATCCGAGCCGAGCTCGGTGATCGCACGCTTGTAGCCGCGTTCCCACTTGCTCAGGTGATAGGCCACGTCAGGCACGAAATAGGTGTAGGTACCGTCCGATTTGCGCATGACGCGGTCTTTGTCATCGCCGAAATCCGTGGTGCGCAGCCACAGCGCGCCGCCCTCCTCGTAGGTGCAGCCGTTCGCCACCAGCATGTGCACGGTGTCCTCGACCTTGCCGCTGGCATACAGGGAGGACTCGAGGAAGTGCACGTCGAAATGCACCCCGAACGCGTCCAAGTCCAGGTCCTGCTCGTGGCGTAGGCTGGCCACGGCATAACGACGAACCGCCTCCAGGTCCTCGACCTCGCCGCTGGGCTGGAGCGTGACGCCGTCGGCGACTACCGGCACCCGCTCCAGGTAGGCGCGGGCCACTTCCGCGACGTAGTCGCCGCGATAGCCGTTTTCCGGCCAACCCGGATCTTCGGGAGTGATGCCGCGGGCGCGAGCCTGCACGGACACGGCGAGGTTGGCGATCTGCACCCCGGCGTCGTTGTAGTAGAACTCGCGGCGCACGTCCCAGCCATTGGCCGCCAGCAAGCGGCTCAGGCAATCACCAATGGCGGCTGCACGACCATGGCCGACGTGCAGCGGGCCGGTGGGGTTGGCGGAGACGAATTCCACCCCAACGGTTTTCCCGCCGCCATTCTGGTTGCTGCCGTAACGCTCGCCCTCGGCCAGGATCCGCCCGATTTGCGCCAGCGCGGCATCGGCGGCGAGGAAGAAGTTGATGAAGCCAGGCCCGGCAATGTCGACCTTTTGCAGCACGGGGCTGGACGGCAACGCCGCCACCAGCTTCGCGGCCAGGTCGCGTGGCTTGGCGCGAACCGCCCCCGCGAGCAGCAGCGCAAGGTTGCAGGCGAAATCACCATGGTCGCGGTTGCGGGTACGCTCGATCACGAAGGCCGGCAGCGCCAGATCCGCAGGGAGTTCGGCGCGCTCCTGGAGGGTTTCGAACGCCTTGGCCATTAAGGCCTGCAGCTGTGCTTTCACTGGGGCGCCGTGTTCTGCATGGAACCGGTAATGTTAACAGACGCGGCACCACACCGAAGTGCCAAGCCAGGCTCAGTGTGGCCACCAGCGCAGTGTCGGGTTGCTGCCGCCAGCCGGAAGGCCGGCTGTGGATAACTCTGTGGGCAAGGTGGGTGGCGCCTGCGAATTCACGGCTTGGCCAGGGACGGCAGACGGCATGACATCGATATAATTTAGCTACATCAATAGATTACGATCACAAGTTGATGTGTTGCAGGTCATTCCGCGTGCAACCGAGTGGTCTTCGGATTGTGCATAAGTTTCACGCACTTGCCGGCTACGGTTGGACCGCTGTTGACAAGGGTGCGGTGCTTCCGCGAGGCGAATGCGGCATCGCACGGCGCCCGGGGCTGCGTTCAGAGCAGGCCGCGGGCCGCCATGGAAACCGGCTCGCCGCTGCCAATCACCAGGTGATCCAGCACCCGCACGCCGACCAACTGCAAGGCGCGGCCCAAGTCCCGGGTAATGGCTCGGTCGGCGGCACTGGGTTCGGCCACGCCCGAGGGATGATTGTGCGCAAAGATGACGGCGCAGGCGTTGTGCCGCAGGCAGGCGCGGACGACTTCGCGGACGTGCACGCTGGCACCGTCGACGGTACCGCGGAAGAGTTCCTCGAAGGCCAGCACCCGGTGCCGGTTGTCCAGGTACAGGCAGGCGAACACCTCGTAGGGAAGATGGCGCAGTTGCGCGCTCAGGTACTGGCCGCTGTCCCTGGGGCTGGTGAGGCTGGGCTGGTCCATCAACTGTTCGGCCAGGCTGCGCCGGGCCAGCTCCAGTGCGGCAGCGAAGCGTGCGCGCTTCGCCGGGCCCAGTCCGCTGGCGCGGATCTGCCGGTCCGGCTTGCCCAGGAGGGCGCCGAGGCCGCCGGCCTGGCCGAGCAGCTCGCGTCCGAGCGTCAGCGCATCCTTGCCCGGGCTGCCGCTGCCGAGCAGCACCGCCAGCAACTCGGCATCGGACAGCGCGCCGCTGCCCCTGCTCAACAGCTTTTCCCGTGGGCGTTCCCCAGCGGGCCAGTCGCGGATGCTCATGGCGACGAGAATGGCGGATCCCCGCTGCGCGCGGCAGCGGTTCTGCCAGGCCGATCCGGTAAGCTGCCTCTCCGTGCCGCTGTCAGACTGCTCCTACTTGGGTGCGTCCCACGCCGCACGCTCGTCGGTGTATCCGGTAGGATTGCCACCCGCAGGCATGCAGGCTGGTCCGGCGCCTGCGCGAGGCCGGTTCTAAGGTCTGCTTGATGATGACGCAAACACCCACCGTTTCGTGGCTCCCGCCACTCTCGGGCGCTCTCCGAGCGGGCGTGCGCAACGGCCTGCGGGACGAGCCGTCGGCGTGATGTTTAAAGGCAGGTAGCTATGTCGGTTGTCAGCGCAGAAGCTTTCCGCTTGCTGATAGAAGGGGTTTCGGACGGTTTCTTTGTCCATGACGCCAGAGGCCGCATTCTCGATGTCAATGCGCGTTCCTGCAGCGATCTCGGCTATTCACGAACCGAGTTGCTGGCCCGGACGATCAATGACATTTCTTGCGGCTCGACGCCCGAGGAAAACTTCGCACGATGGGCGGGCATTCCGCCTGGAACTGCCATCACCATCAAGGAGACTGCCGTCCGCAAGGGTGGCTCCACCTTCCCGGTCGAGGTCAACCTGAACTGCCAGATCGTGGACGGGTGCAAGCTGTTTCTCGGCCTCGCCCGCGACGTGAGCGAGCGCGAAGCCGCCCGGATCGCGATGGAAAGGGTCAATGCCGCACTGGAGGCCCGCGTCGAGCAGCGCACCGCCGAACTGCGGCAGAGCGAGTACCGGATTCGAAAGGAACGCGAACGGCTGCTGCTCGCCGTCCGGGCCGGCGGCATCGGAGTGTGGGACTATGACCTTGCCGCCGACACGATGCAGTGCGACGAGCAATGGTACGGCATCATGGGGCGCCCCTCCGACCAGCCTATCCGATCGATCGCCGAGTTCCGGGCCTTCATCCACCCCGATGACGTGGACCGGGCGACCGAAGTGGAACACACGGTATCGCACCTTGCCGTTACCCGGCAGGATTACGGGATTGTCTTCCGCATCGTGCGCCCCGATGGAGAAATACGCTGGATCCGTTCGGTCGCCTGCCTCGTGGAAGACGCGCTGGGCAAGCCGAGCAGGGCCGTCGGTTTTGTGGTCGACATCACCGAGGCACGGTTCGCCGAGGAAGAACTGAGCAGGCAAGCAGGGGAGGACCCGTTGACGGCCCTTGCCAACCGCAGGCGGTTCGACCGGAAACTGGAACGCGTCTGCAAGCAGGCCGTTCGGGACCATCGGCCGCTGGCGCTGGTGATGATCGATATCGATTTCTTCAAGCTCTACAACGATCGATACGGACATGTGCAAGGGGACGCCGCCCTGCAGACCATCGCCAGGATTCTCGCTACCGCGGCGCGGCGGCCCTATGACCTTGCCGTCCGCTATGGTGGCGATGAATTCGTGCTGCTTCTGCCGGAGAGCGATCGGCCGGACAAGGTTCTCGAGGAGGTCATGGCTCGGCTTGCGCAAGCAGCCTTGCCCCACGTCGCCTCGCCGGTGTGCTCCCACGTAACAGTCAGCTGCGGCTGCGCCATCGTCTCCGATCCGTCGGCCCTTGCCCCCGCCGATCTCCTCGCGGAAGTCGACAAAGCCCTTTACTGCGCGAAGGAACACGGCCGTAATCGTATCGTCGTCGTGCGGCTTTGAGTGGCCGGCCATGTCATCCCCGCTTGGCACCGGAAGCTGGCGCGTGGCAGCGGCATTACCTGGCCGATCCGGTAAGCTAGCACTCTGTGTCATTGTCAGGTCGTCCCTACATGCGTCTTGCCCAACGCCGCATTCTCGTCGGGGTGTCTGGCGGGATTGCCGCCTATAAGAGTTGTGGACTGGTGCGTCGCCTGCGCGAAGCCGGGGCGGAAGTACGCGTGGTGATGACGGCAAATGCGGCCCACTTCGTGGGCGCCGCCACGTTCCAGGCCTTGTCCGGGCAAGCCGTGCGCAGCAGCCTGTGGGATGCACACGCCGAGGCGGCCATGGGGCACATCGAGTTGGCACGCTGGGCCGAGCGTGTCGTGATCGCACCGGCGACGGCGGACGTGATCGCACGCCTGGCCCACGGCATGGCCGATGACCTGCTGACCACGCTCTGCCTGGCCACCACGGCACCGCTGTACCTGGCTCCGGCCATGAATCGCCAGATGTGGGCGCACGCGGCGATGCAGGCCAACCTGGCCGTGCTGCGCGAACGCGGCGTGCATGTGCTTGGCCCGGCCGCCGGCGACCAGGCCTGTGGCGAGGTGGGTGCCGGGCGCATGCTCGAGCCAGAGGCCCTGCGCGACGCCCTGGCGGCATCGTTCGTCGACGAGGTTTTGCGCGGGGTGCGGGTGCTGGTCAGTGCCGGCCCCACCTACGAGGACCTCGATCCCGTGCGCTATCTCGGCAACCGCTCGTCCGGGCGCATGGGTTTCGCGGTGGCGCAGGCGGCGGCTGAAGCGGGAGCCGCGGTTACCCTCGTGGCCGGCCCGGTGCAGCTGCCGACGCCAGCCGGGGTCGTGCGCCGTATAGACGTGCGCAGTGCCGGGCAAATGCACGCCGCCGTGCTCGCGGCCGCGCCGCAAACGGACATCTACATCGGCGCCGCCGCGGTTGGCGACTACCGCCCCGCGCACACGGCGGAACACAAGCTCAAGAAACAGGCGGACGAGGGCATCACCCTGGCCCTGGTGCAAAACCCGGATATCCTCGCCGGCCTGGCGGCGCAGGAACCACATCCGTTCCTGGTGGGCTTTGCCGCCGAAACCGACGACGTGGCGGACTATGCGCAGGACAAACTGCGGCGCAAGGGCCTGGACATGATTGCGGCCAACCAGGTCGGAGCTGGCATGGGCATCGAAGTGGCCGACAACGCCTTGCAGGTGTTCTGGCCAGGTGGTTCGCAGAGCTTGCCGCGCGCTGCCAAGCAGGAGCTAGCGCGCGACCTGGTGGCGAGCATCGCGCAACGCTATCGGGCCAGCCGTGCATGAGCGCACCCGACCGCCACACCGTGGACGTGGAGTTGAAGATACTCGACCCGCGGCTGGGCCAGAGTATTGCCCTGCCGGCCGTGGCCACGATCGGGAGCGCCGGCATGGATCTGCGCGCTGCCATTGCGGCGCCGCTGGTGCTGCAGCCGGGCGACACCGCCTTGGTGTCGACGGGTCTGGCCTTGCATATCGGCGACCCGAATTGGTGTGCGTTGATCGTGCCGCGCTCGGGCCTGGGCCACAAGCAAGGCCTGGTCATGGGCAACCTGGTCGGGGTGATCGATGCTGATTATCAGGGGCCGTTGATGATTTCGTGCTGGAATCGTGGCCGCGAGCCCTGCACCATTGCTGTCGGTGACCGCATCGCGCAGTTGCTGCTGGTGCCGGTGGCGGCGCCGCGCCTGCGCGTAGTCGCCGAGTTTGCGCCTAGCGGGCGCGGGGACGGCGGATTCGGCTCGACGGGAATCGGCTGATCGGATGAGGGTGGTGCAGTGCACGGTTGAGCAGGAACACCTAGCTCAAGAGGAAAGACATGGCACGTAGCGGATCGGGCAAGCGTCTCGCACTTGCGACCCTGGACTGGCGTCGCTTGTTGTCGCTGGCTGGCGCCACCGCGCTGCTCGTCCTGGGCCTGTTCTGCGCCTGGCAAGCCTGGCTGATCGTCCACGAGCAGGCCCTGGTGCAGCAGGTGCAGGCGGCGCGGGACCAGGCGGCGCGGGCGCTGGCATCCGAGATCACGCGGGAACGCGAGCCGGTGGAAAAGGTCCTCGCGGGCGTCGATCCGGCGGTGGCCATGAGCGCGCCGCAGACCGCGGTCGCGACCTGGCGCCGGCAATTGCCACAGGTGCTGCAGTTGGAGTTGTTCAGCGGCAGCCTGGATGAGGTGCTGCGCGCCAATTACCGTGTGTTCGGCTACGCCAAGGCGGCGCAGCTCATGGCGGCCCCGGACGTCAATGGGGTCCCGCCCGCCCAAAGCGTCATCAGCGGCAACGGTGAGCGTCGCCTGAGTTTCGTCATCCCGGTCGGCACCTCGCGGCCGGCCCTGGGCTGGGCCTGGGTTGAGCTGCCGTTTGCCGGTTTGCAAAAATACTTTGCCACCTTGCCAACCGGTGGTGGCCGCCTGGATTTGCGCCAGAGCGGTCCGCAAGGCTACCTGCGGCTGTTGGCGCACGGCTCGCCGACGACGGCGGCCGGGCAGGACGGAGCTGCGGTCCCGGGCAGTGCGTTCAATGTCGGCGCGGCGTTGCCGCAGGCGTTCATCGTCCTGCCGCGGTCGCCGATCCTCGCCGGTTTGCTGGCCTTGCTCGGTGTGGCCGGCGGCCTCGCCCTGCTGTACTGGCGCATGCGTCCCGCACGGCCGACGGCGCCAGTCGACGAGCAGGCTGAAGTGGTGTTGCCGAAATCGGCTGTCGCGCCAAAGGCCGCACGGCCGGCGCCCCGGGAGCCAGTGGCGGCGGCTGTCGCCGCGAAGCCGGCAGCGAAGGCAGCGACGCCGGCTGCAGCCGTCACCGTCGACCCGGGCATCTTCCGCGCCTACGACATCCGCGGGGTGGTAGGCACGAATTTGACCAATGCCGTGGCCGAACGCCTGGGCCAGGCGGTCGGCGCCCTGATGCTGGAGAAGAACCTGCACGAGATCGTGGTTGGCAGGGACGGCCGCCTGTCGGGCCCGGACCTGGTGTCCGGCCTGTGCACCGGCCTGCGTGCGGCGGGTGTCGACGTGCTGGACATCGGTGCGGTGCCGACGCCGGTGCTGTACTTCGCCACGTTCCATTGCAACACGGGCTGCGGGGTGATGGTGACCGGCAGCCACAACCCACCGGACTACAACGGCTTCAAGGTCGTCGTTGGTGGCGAGACCTTGGCCGAAGCCGGCATCCAGGACCTGTACCAGCGCATTGCCAAGGGTGCCTTGCCGGGCGATGGGCACGGCAGCCTGCGCGAAATCGATGTCGGCCCCGATTACCTGGAACGGGTGGTATCGGACGTCTTGACGGAGCGCCGCTTGCGGGTGGTGGTGGATGCGGGCAACGGCATCGCCGGCAAGCTCGGGCCGGAATTGCTGTCGGGGATCGGCTGCGAAGTGATCCCGCTGTACTGCGACGTCGACGGCAACTTCCCGAACCATCATCCGGACCCGTCTGTCCCAGCCAACCTGCGCGACTTGATTGACTCGGTGACCAAGATTGGTGCCGATCTTGGCGTGGCTTTCGATGGTGATGGCGACCGCCTTGGCGTGGTCAGCCACGGAGGCGAAATCATCAGCCCGGACCAGGTGCTCATCCTGTTTGCGCGCGACGTGCTGTCCCGCCAGCCCGGCGCCACGGTCATCTACGACGTCAAGTGCACCAGCCACCTCAAGGGCCAGATCCTGGATGCCGGAGGCAGCCCGCTCATGTGGCGCACCGGCCATTCGCTGATCAAGGCCAAGATGCGCGAGACCGACGCCGAGCTGGCCGGCGAGATGAGCGGCCACTTCTTCTTCAAGGAGCGCTGGTACGGTTTCGACGACGGTCTGTACGCCGCGGCGCGCCTGCTGGAGATTCTTGCCGGCGACCTGCAGCAACGTTCGCCGGACGAGATCTTTGCTTCCCTGCCCCGCAGCGCGGCCACGCCGGAGCTGAAGATCCCGATGCGCGAGGGCGAGCCTTTCCGCTTCATGGAAAAATTCCGCGCCCAGGCAAGTTTTGCCGACGCCATCCTGACCACCATCGACGGCGTGCGCGCCGATTGGCCCGATGGCTGGGGCCTGGTGCGCGCCTCCAACACCACACCGGTGCTGGTGCTGCGCTTCGAGGCAGATACTCCCGGCGCGCTGCGGCGGGTGCAGGATGTCTTCCGCCAGCAGTTGCTGGCGCTGGAGCCCGGCTTGCAACTGCCGTTCTGAGCATTCCCGCGCGGACGGTCGCCCGGCGCGGGACTACTGCGTGACGCGATCCTGCTCCGCCTTCAGTTCGCGGTAACGCAACAGTGCGGCTTCCTGCTTCTTCACCAGCGCACCCCGCGAGGCCTGCTGCTGGGCCAGGGTATTGCGCTGCCCAGTGACAACGGCGCGCTGTTCGGCGATGTCGTCGGTCAGGAATTTCGGCACGGTTTCCTTGGCGCGCTCGATCTCGGCCGCCCGGCCCAGAAGGTCCGCCAGCGATTTTTCCTGCGAGCGCAGGCTGGTCTGGGTGGCGCGGATCTGGGTGTCCAGGGCACCCAGCTGCTGTTGCTGGAACGTGCGGTAGGACGCTTCGTCGGGGTAGGCGTTGAGCATCTGCGCTTCGGCCGTGGCCAACCGCCGGGCTGCGCGCTGTTGCTCGGCCTGTTGCTGTGCCAGCTTGTCGGCTGCCGCGCGCTCTTCGGGGGTCAACGGCCGGGCCACCCGGCTGACCACGATGCCCTGGTCGTTGATCACCGAATAGCCGAGCTTCATCGCCTCGGCATTCAGGCTGTCGCTGTAGTGCGTGAGGCCCTGCGCATCCTGCCACTGGTAGCGCAGGTGGTTTCGGCTCTGCGCATACACGAGCGGGGTCGCGGCCAGCAAGGTCACGATGATGGGCAAAAGGCGTAGATGCATGATTCTCACTCCCCCTCCGCAGGAGTATAGCCAGCGTCGGGGAATCTCACGAAGGACAGCCATGTTGGTCGGCGAAAGCCGGTCGAACTTGAGTTGGGAGCGTGGGCGGTAGAAACCGTCCACGCTCCTAGGCGCCGTATTGTGCCCGATAGGCCAGCAACGCAGCATGAGTGGCGGCCAACTCGCCGCGGCTGCCGGCAAACGCCAGGATATCGGCCAACGTGGCGATCGCGATGACCGGCACGCCTTCGTCCTCGCCCATCTCCTGGGCCGCCGAGCGTTCGCCGCGGCCGCGCTCCTGCCGGTCCAGCGCGATCAGGATGCCGGCGGGCTTGGCACCTTGGGCGCGGATCAGCGCCAGCGATTCGCGCACCGCGGTGCCGGCGGTCATCACGTCGTCCACGATGAGCACGCGGCCGGCCAGGGGGGCGCCGGCGAGGATGCCGCCTTCGCCATGATCCTTGGCCTCCTTGCGGTTGTACGCCCACGGCAGGTCGCGTTGCTGCCCCGTGGCCAAAGCAATGGCGGTGGCCGCCGCGAGCGGTATGCCCTTGTAGGCCGGTCCAAACAACATGTCGACGGCCAAGCCGGATCGCGCCAGCGCCTGCGCGTACGCCTCGCCGACGCGGGCCAGTGCGGCGCCGGAATCCAAGCGGCCCAGGTTGAAGAAGTACGGGCTGATGCGACCGGACTTGAGCGTGAATTCGCCGAAGCGCAAGACCTCGCGCTGCAGCATGAGCTCGATGAATTCGCGCTGGTAGTCGTGCACGGAGGCTCCTTTCAGGGCAGGCGGCGCCACAGCAGGTGCTGCGGCCCGGAACGGCCGCCATGGTACAACCCGCAGTCGACGACAAAGCCGTGCTGCCGGTACAGCGCCAACGCGGCATCGTTGCGGCAGTTCACCATGAGCACCAACCGGCATGCGGTGGGATGGCGTCGCGCGAGGTCATCGAGGACGGCCGCCATGGCCAGGCTTCCGATCCCACGGCCCTGCCAGGCGGCATCGATCTGAAACGAACGCAGCCCCATGGCGTCCGCCTCGGCCTCGCGGCCCGTGAGAGCGCGCGCGCTGCGTTCGATGCGGCAATAACCCACCACGACATCGTCGAGCAGCAGCGCCATTGGCTCGCTGCCTGGGCATTGCTCGGCATCCGCAAGCGTGGCGGCGGGCGGACTGACGAAGACGTCCTGGTCTGGCCGCGCGTGCAGCCGCAATACGGCGTCGCGCAGCTCGGGCGTCACCGGCACGGCGCGGAGGGAGGGCGGCGGGGGCATGTTGCTATGATGCCCGCCATCGCTCCGGGAGTCGCCATGCGCATCGTCACACTCAACGCCAACGGCATACGCTCGGCCGCAAACAAGGGCGTTTTCGAGTGGCTGCGCGGACAGCACGCCGACATCGTCTGCCTGCAGGAGACCAAGGCGCAGGAGGACCAGCTCGCCGACGCAATGTTTCGTCCAGATGGCCATCACTGCTACTACCGGGATGCCAGCAGCAAGAAGGGGTATTCGGGCGTGGCGCTCTACACCCGGCGTGAGCCCGACGAGGTGCGCACCGCGCTGGGCTGGGATGCGTTCGACAACGAGGGCCGCTATGTCGAGGCGCGCTTCGGCAAGCTGAGCGTGGTGTCGTTGTACTTCCCCTCCGGCTCGTCCGGAGAAGAGCGCCAGCAGTTCAAGTTCCGCGCCATGGAATGGATCGCGCCGGTTTTCGCGGGCTGGCTGGACAGCGGGCGCGACTACGTGATCTGCGGCGACTGGAACATCGTGCGCAGCGAGAAGGACATCCGCAACTGGAAGTCCAACCAGAAGAATTCGGGCTGCCTGCCGGAGGAGCGCGCGTGGCTCAACGGCCTGGTCGACGGCGGCTGGGTGGACAGCTACCGCACCCTGCATCCCGAGGGCGAGGATTACACCTGGTGGTCCAACCGCGGCCGTGCGCGCGAGAACAACGTGGGTTGGCGCATCGACTACCAGATCGTCACGCCCTCGCTGCACGGGCGGCTCAAGTCCTGCTCGATCTACCGCGGTGAGCGTTTCTCCGACCACGCGCCCTACATCGTCGACTATGCCGATTGAGTCGGTTGCGCGCCCCCCGGCCAAACCATCGGTGTGGCGCGCGTTCACGCAACCGGCAGCGTGGACCATGTGTTTCCTGGGCTTTTCCTCCGGCCTGCCGTTCCTGCTCGTCGCCGGCACCCTGGCCTACTGGCTGAAGGAAAACGGCATCCAGTTGAACGACATCACGATGATCGCCAGCGCCGGCATGACCTACGCGTTCAAGTTCGTCTGGGCGCCCCTGCTCGACCACGCACGGATTCCGGGCTTTGCCCGCCTCGGGCGACGTCGCGGGTGGCTATTGTTCGCGCAGCTCGGGGTGGTCACGGGGCTGTTGTCGATGGCACTGCTGACCCCGGCCGAACTCTTGCCGTTCGTGCTGGCGACCCTGGCCGTGGCGTTCTTCGGCGCCACCCAGGACATTGCCGTGGACGCCTATCGCATCGAGATTGCGCCGATCGAGGACCAGGGCGCCTTGGTTGCGACCTATTCGCTGGGCTACCGCATCGGCTTGCTGGTCGCCGGCGCGGTGGCACTGATCCTCGCCGACCATGTGTCCTGGCGCGTGGTCTATTTCGCGATGGCGCTGTGCATGATGGTGCCGATCGTCACGACCCTGGTGGCGCGCGAGCCGCTGGTGTCGCACCTGCGGCCCGTCGGTTGGCGCGCCGCCATGCGCGAGAGCGTGATCGATCCGTTTGCCGATTTCTTCCGGCGCTACGGCTGGGCGCTGGCCGGGGTGACCGTGGTGTTCCTGCTGCTGTTCAAGCTGCCGGAGCAGGCGACGGTGGGCGGCATCATGAGTCCGTTCTACCGCGACATGGGCTTCTCCAAGACCGAGATCGGCACCATCACGAAGATCTACGGCATCTGGATCGGCATCGTCGGCGTGTTCATTGGCGGCGCGGCGGTGGCGCGCTGGGGCGCGTGGCGGCCACTGGGCATCACTATCGTGCTGTGCGGTTGCAGCAACCTCCTGTACCTGACGCTGCTCAGCCAGCACGGCAACCTGCTCGCGCTGACCCTGGTGATTTCCGCCGAGAACCTCACCCTCGGCATGCTGGGCCCGCCGACGGTGGCGTTCCTGTCCTCCCTGGTCAGCCGCGAACACACGGCTACCCAGTACGCGTTGCTGAGTTCGCTGGTGAACCTGCCAGGCAAGGTGCTGGGCTTCTTCGCCGGTGGCATCGCCATGGTGACCGGCTACGGCGGCTACTTCATCATCACCGTGTTGGCGGTCATTCCCTCCATGCTGCTGTTTGTATTCCTCACCCCGCGCTTCCGCCGCATCGAGCGCGCGCAGCTCGCGGCGCCCCGCGACCCCTGACGCCGACACCATCCGCCGTGGCCTGGGCGCGCAGCGCGGTCACCGCAAACCACTGATGTTTACGCCGCCGGGGCGTGCGGCGCGCAATGCAGCGCGCCCAGGATGCGCGGGCCGCGCGCGCCGGTCACCGCCGGCAGGTTGCCGGGTTGGCCGTGCACGCGTTGGCGGGCCAGCCACGCAAAAGCCATGGCTTCGACGAAATCCGGATCGATGCCGGCATCCGCGGTGCTGCTGACCCGGCGCGGCGCGAGCAGCGTGCGCAGGCGTTCCAGCAAGGCCGTGTTGTGCACCCCTCCGCCGCAGACCAGGATCTCGCCGGCATCCGCCGCGTGCTCGACGATGGCGGCGCTGGCGCTGCGCGCGGTGAGTTCCAGCAGGGTCGCCTGCACGTCTGCGGGCGGCAGGCCGGCTGCCATGCCGGACCGCGCGAGCCACTCCAGGTGGAAATATTCGCGTCCGGTGCTTTTCGGCGGCGCCAGCGCAAAGTACGGATCGGCGAGCAAGGCGTCGAGCAAGCCCGGATCGACGTGGCCCGCGGCGGCGTAGGCGCCATCGCGATCGTAGGGCTCGCCGCGTTGCTGCAGGCACCAGGCATCCAGGAGCGCGTTGGCCGGCCCCGTGTCGAAACCGCGCACCTGGCCGTCGGCGTGCAGCACGGTGACGTTGGCGATGCCGCCCAGGTTCAATACCACGCGGCATTGCCCGGGCACTCCGAGCATGGCGGCGTGGAACGGCGGCACCAGCGGCGCGCCCTGCCCACCGGCAGCCAGGTCGGCGCGGCGGAAATCGGCGGCCACGTCGATGCCGCAGCGTTCGGCGATGAGCGTGGGATCGCCAATCTGCATGGTGAACGGTTCATCGCCCAGCGGCTGATGGCGTATGGTCTGGCCGTGCGAGCCGATCGCGCGTACGTGCTGTGGATCGACCCCCGCCTGCCGCAGCAAGGCCAGGGCGGCGTCGGCGAAGCAACGGCCAACGGCATGGTCCAGCCGGCCGAGTGCGTCCAGGTCGATGTCTTGCGTCGTCTGCGCGATCGCGGCGAGACGGGAGCGGACGCCGGGATCCCAAGGCCGGGTTCGGCTGGCCCGCAAGTGTGGCCGGTCCCCGCTGAAATCGACCAGGGCGGCATCGATGCCGTCCATGCTGGTGCCGGAAATCAGCCCGAGGTAAAGCTCGCGGGCGTTCGCCATGGTGGGATCAACCGCGGTGGCTGGTCGCCGTCATGGTGCTCGCCAATTGCATGCGGTTGGCCAGCTCGGTGAGGCGCGCCAGCTGCGGCTGCACGACCTGGGCCTTGAAGCGGGCCAGTTGCGCGGGCGCCAGCGGTTGCGACTTGGGCAGGGTCACCGTCTGCGGATTGCGCTGGACCCCGTCCACGCGGAATTCATAGTGCAGGTGCGGCCCCGTGGCCAGGCCGGTCATGCCGACGTAGCCGATGACCTGGCCCTGCTTCACATGCTGGCCGACGTGCTCGCCCTTGGCAAAGGCGGACATGTGGCCATAGGCCGTGCTGATGTCCTTGGTGTGCTTGATCACCACGAAGTTGCCGTAGCCGTTCTCCCGGCCGCGGAACTGGATCACGCCATCGCCGGCAGCGTGGATCGGGGTACCCTTGGGCGCGGCGTAATCGACCCCTTTGTGGGCCCGGACCCGACCCAGGATCGGATGCATGCGCGCCACGCTGAACTTGGACGAGATGCGGGTGAAGTCCACCGGGATGCGCAGGAAGGATTTCTCGATGGGGCGTCCGTCCTCGCTGAACCAGCCGATGCTGCCGTCATCCTTCTTGAACCGATACGCGGTGTAACGCTTGCCCTGGTTGGTGAACTCGGCGGCGGTGATGTCGCCCTCGCCATAGCGCACGCCATCGCGATAGACGTCGTCGTAGATCACGGTGAAGCTGTCGCCGGAGCGCAGGTCCTGCACGAAGTCGATGTCGTACTTGAACAGGTCGGCGAGCTTGCCGACCATGGCCGTGCCCATGCCAGCCTGCGCCGCCGCAGCGTACAGGTTGCTGGTGATCACACCGTGGGCGACCTGTTCGCGCGTTTCAATCGCCCGTTGTTGCGTGGTGACCTGGGGCTGCGTGCCGTCGAGGCGCACGGTGACCCGGCTGGTGTCGCCCTGGTCGAAGCGCAGGCCGTTGAGCTTGCCATCGCTGCCCAGCAGGAAGTCGAACTCCTGGCCGGGTTGGATGCTGTGCAACGCCGACTTCTCGCTGCCGGCGGCATCCATCACGTTCTGCAGGTCGGTCATGCTGAGCCCGCGGCTGGCGAACATGTCCGAGAGGGTCTGTCCCGGCTGGACGCGGGCAATTTGCCAGTCATCGGCGATCGGCGGGGCCACCGGTGTCGTGACCGGCGGCAGCGGCAGGGCCAGCACGGCGCGGGCAGGCGGCACGGGCGTCGGCCGCATGGCGCTGGCCCAGGCCGGCATCAGGAAACCCGAAAGCAGGGTGATCACCACCGCCGTACCCGCCAGGACGAGGCGCTCGCGGCTCCATTGCAGGGGCTCGATCTCACCGCTGTGGTTGAACGACCAGTGCGCGCAGCGCGCGTAGAACCCGGAATGTCGGCGCTGCGCCTTGCGGCAAATGGCCTGCTTGCGTGCGCGGAACGCTGCTCGCTTGGTTTTGGTCATGCTGGTCTAGCCCCGCGTACGAGCTCGCAAAATATCCCGTACCATAACGGTCGTGTGCAAAGCGCGTCAATGCCTTTGCGGTCAATGATTTGCAGGGGTTTTCCGGTTAACGGACAATTAACGCCCGCGTGGCGTTCTGTCCGTGACGGCTGCCCTGCTTGCCAACAACAGCGAGAAATACATGAGTGAGTTGGACCAGGCGGTGGCCGTGATTGCGCGCGGCGCCGACGAAATCATCAAGCGCGAAGAGCTGCTCGCGCGGCTGCAGGCGGGCCGACCGCTGCGGGTCAAGGCAGGCTTCGACCCCACCGCGCCGGACCTGCACCTGGGCCATACCGTCCTGCTGAACAAGATGCGCCAGTTCCAGGATCTGGGCCACCAGGTGATCTTCCTCATCGGCGACTTCACCGGGATGATCGGCGACCCCACCGGCAAGAACGTCACCCGCAAGCCGCTGAGCCGCGAGGAAGTGCAGGCCAACGCGCAGACCTACGCCAGCCAGGTCTACAAGGTGCTGGACCGCGGGCGCACCGAGCTGCGCTTCAACTCCGAGTGGTTTGGCGCCATGGATGCCGCCGGCATGATCAAGCTTGCGGCGCTGCACACCGTGGCGCGCATGCTCGAGCGCGACGACTTCACCAAGCGCTTTGCCGCGCAACAGCCGATTGCGATCCACGAGTTCCTGTATCCGCTGGTGCAGGGCTACGACTCGGTCGCGCTCAAGGCGGACGTGGAGCTGGGCGGCACCGACCAGAAGTTCAACCTGCTGATGGGGCGCATGGTCCAGGAGCACCACGGCCAGGCGCCGCAGGTCGTGCTCACCATGCCGCTGCTCGAGGGCCTGGACGGCGTCAACAAGATGTCCAAGTCGCTCGGCAATTACATCGGCATCGACGAGCCGGCTATCGACATGGTCACCAAGACCATGCGCATTGGCGATACGGTGATGTGGCGCTGGTTCGAACTGCTGAGTTTCGAGGTGTCGCTGGACGAGCTGGCGCGCATGCAGCGCGACGTCGCCGCCGGCGTGCTCAACCCGCGCGACGCCAAGTTGCGCCTGGCCCGCGAGCTGGCGACGCGGTTCCACGACGCGGCGGCTGCCGAGCGGGCGATTGCCGGCTGGCATGCCGTCGTGCGCGGGGAAGGCGACACGGCCTTGTTGCCGCAGACCTCGATTGCCGTGCCGGAAGCCGGCTTGCGGCTGCCGGCGCTGTTGACCGCGGCCGGCCTGACCGGCAGCAACTCGGAGGCCAACCGCAAGCTCAAGGAGCGCGCCGTGCGCATCGATGCGCAGGTGGTGGAGGATGCGCAGCAGGTGTTTGCCGTCGGTTTCGAAGGCGTGCTGCAGGTCGGCAAGCGGAATTTCGCGCGGGTGAAGCTGGTGGCCGCCTAGGAGCAAGCGTGTTCGTGCATGTGGAGACGCGTCGTCGGGCGCGATGGCATTGGGCCACGCTGCTGATCGTCAGCGTCTGCGTGCTGTGCTTCCTCGTGCTCAGCCTGTTGCCGCCGTTGCAGCGCGTGGCCCTGCTGCTGGAGTGGGGCACGGTGCCGGCGAACATCATGCATGCGCACGCGCCGGTATTGCCACAGCTCACCAATCCGGCCCTGCTGCGCCTGTTCACGGCCTTGTTCATCCACGTGACGTGGCTGCACCTGCTCGGCAACCTGCTGTTCCTGGTGATCTTCGGCCTGCCCGGCGAGCGCGTGCTGGGTTCGCTGCGATTCCTGTTCCTGTTCGTGGCCGGCGGCATCGTCGCCAACCTGATCGGTGCGCTGTCGCTCGCCGGGGTGCACCTGCCGATCATTGGTTGCAGCGGCGCGGTATCCGCGGTGGTGGGCACCTATGTCGCGCTGTTCCCACGGGCCCGGCTGGGCCTGGTGCTGCCACTCGGGCTGTACCTCGAATTCGTGCGCGTGCCGGCGTTTTTGCTGATTGGCCTGTGGGTGCTGCTGCAGTTGCTGTTCAGTTATGTGGGGCCGAGCTACGGTGCCTATGTGTGGTGGGCCCACATTGGCGGCTTCCTGTTCGGCCTGGTGTTTGCGTTCGTGTCACGGGGCGCCATTGCCCGCCGCCTGCGCGGCTGAAGCCGGCAGCTCATGCCAGCCGGCTCGGCGTGCGAACCGCGCGAGCAGGCTACGCGCCTCGGGCGTGGCCGCCACATCGCGGAACACGTCCAGTTGCTGCAACTCCCGCCGGACTCCGCCAGCCTTGTGCAGCACATAGGCGCGCATCACCTCGGCGCTGAACTCGGGGTGGAACTGCGTGCTGATGGCGTGCTTGCCATAGCGCAGTACTTGGTGCGGATCGCGTTCGGAGCGTGCCAGTTGCACGGCGCCGGGTGGTGGCTCGAGTACTGCCTGCTCGTGGGTGGTGTGCGCGGCAAACCGCTCCGGCGCGCTGTCAAGGAGGATATCCGGCGTGGCTTCGGCGAGGCGGGTGATCGTCTGTGTGCCGATTTCCCGCCCACCCGGCAGGTAATCAACGCGACCGCCCAGGGCATGGGCCATGAGCTGGTGGCCGTAGCAGACGCCAAACAGCGGCAGGTCGACATCCATGGCGTCCCGGAGCCAGGCGGCGGTGCGCTCGCTCCAGTCCAGGCGTTCGGTGACCATGGCGCCGGAGCCGGTGATGATGGCGCCAGCTGTCAGGCGGGGCGCGGGCAACTCCTCGCCGGCGGCGACGTCGACGATGCGCACGCGCCCGGTCGGCAGTCGCGCCGCACGCTGGAACCATTGCGGGAAATCGCCGTGGCGCGCGCGGATGCGGTCCGGCGCGCGGCCGGTGCGGATGATCAGTACGGGTTTCATGGCTGGCCGTTGGCGGTGATGGCGAGGGGCGGCGCGTCGTCGAAACCTTCGACCGGTGGCAGGACGCCGAGGATTTCCTGCACGGTGGTCAAGCCGCGCGCAACCTGCGAGGCGGCCGAGATGCGCAGCGGGCGCAGGCCTTCGGCCAGCGCAGCCTGGCCGAATTCACCCAGGTCCAGCGTGGCGCTGATCAAGCTGCGCAAGGTGGGCGAGAGCATCATCATCTCGTAGATGCCGGTGCGGCCGAGGAAGCCGGTGTTGCGGCATTCCAGGCACCCGGCCGGCTCGTACACCGTCTCCGGCAAGGGGATGGACCAGCCGTGGGTGAGCACGTGCCATGCCCGCGGATCCTGGGTGGCCGGCTCCTTGCAATGCGGGCACAGCGTGCGCACCAGGCGCTGGGCGACCACGCCGGTCAGGGTGGATTGGATCAGGTAATGCGGCACGCCCAGGTCGAGCAGGCGGGTGACCGCGCTGGGCGCGTCGTTGGTATGCAGCGTGGACAACACGAGGTGGGCGGTGAGCGAGGCCTGCACCGCCATCTGCGCGGTTTCCAGATCGCGGATTTCGCCGACCATGATGATGTCCGGATCCTGCCGCAGCAGGGTGCGCACGCCGGCTGCGAAATCCAGGTCGATCGCGGCATGCACCTGCATCTGGTTGAATTCCGGCGCCACCATTTCAATCGGGTCCTCGACCGTGCAGACGTTGATCTCCGGCGTGGCCAGGTGCTTCAGCGTCGAATACAAGGTGGTGGTCTTGCCCGAACCGGTTGGCCCGGTCACCAGCACGATGCCGTGCGGGCGCTCGACCATGGCCCGCCAGTGCTCCGCCTCGCCGGGAGAGAAGCCAAGCTGGGCAAAGTCCTTGACCACGAGGTCGGGATCGAAGATGCGCATCACCACTTTTTCGCCGAACGCGGTGGGCATGTTCGACACACGCAATTCAACCTCGCGGCCGGAAGCCGAGCGGGTCTTGATGCGGCCATCCTGGGGCCGGCGCTTCTCGGCGACATCCATGCGCGAGAGGATCTTGATGCGCGCGGTGACCGCGGTCATCACCGGCGTCGGCAGCTCAAACACTTTATGCATGATGCCGTCGATGCGGAAGCGGATCTGCCCGGTTTCGCGCCGCGGCTCGAGGTGGATGTCGGAGGCGCGCTGCTCGAAAGCGTACTGCAGCAGCCAGTCCACGATGTGCACGACATGGCGGTCGTCGGCACCGACCTCGCCGGCCTTGCCCAGCTCCACCAACTGCTCGAAGTTGAGGATCGCGGATCCCGGGTCGGGTGCGCCGTTCGCGTCCTGCGCCAACTGGATCGAGCGCTGCACGCTGTAGAACTCGAGCAGGTAGCGGTTGATGTCGATCGGGCTGGAGACCACGCGGTGCACGTCGCGGCGCAGCATGTGCGCCAGGTCGGCGGCCCAGGCGTCGTCGAAGGGTTCGCTGGTGGCGAAGGTCACCTCGCCGGGGCCGACGTCGATCGGCAGGATGCGGTGGCGCTGTGCGTAACCGTGGCTCACCACCTGGGTCACGGCGGCGACGTTGATCTTCATCGGGTCGATCTTGCGGTACGGCAGGCCGGCATGCTTCGCGACCCAATCGGTCAGGGCCTCCAGGCTCAGCGGGCGGCCGTGCTCGCGGGCGTTGTCGAGCTTGGCGTTGGCGATCAGCACCAGCGGGTGCAGCTCCACCGTGGAACGGCCGCCGCGCGCACCCATGCGCACGCGCTTGGCTTCCTCGGCGGCGACGTAGCCATCCACCACCAGCGCGGCCAGCACGTCGTCGAGCTGCAGCCGGCCGCGGCTGCCAAGCAGGGTTGCAATTTGTGCTGAAGCGGCCATCCGCGTCTTACCTCGCCCCTGCCATGCGGCTGCGACGGAGAAGGAAATCGTGCTGGCGGTATACTAGCGCGCTTTGGCCGGGAGCCTTGGGTCCGCCATGCCTGCGCGCACGTTCCAGGACGTCATCCAGACACTCAACCGCTATTGGAGTGCGCAAGGCTGCGTCCTGCTGCAGCCGCTGGACACCGAGGTCGGCGCCGGCACCTTCCATCCGGCGACCTTCCTGCGTGCGCTCGGCCCCGAACCCTGGGCGGCGGCCTATGTGCAGCCATCGCGACGCCCCACCGACGGCCGCTACGGCGACAACCCGAATCGCCTCCAGCATTATTACCAGTACCAGGTGGCGCTGAAACCCAGTCCCGAGGACATCCAGGAGCTATACATCGGTTCACTGCGCGAACTTGGCGTCGACCCGACCGTGCATGACCTCCGCTTTGTCGAGGACAACTGGGAATCGCCGACGCTCGGTGCCTGGGGCCTGGGCTGGGAGGTATGGCTGAACGGCATGGAAGTAAGCCAGTTCACCTATTTCCAGCAGGCCGGTGGCCTGGAGTGCCGGCCGGTGACCGGCGAGCTGACCTATGGCCTGGAACGCCTGGCCATGCACCTGCAGGACGTGGACAACGTCTACGACCTGGTGTGGACGGACGGGCCGCGTGGCCGGGTGAGCTACGGTGATGTCTTCCACCAGAACGAGGTCGAGCAGAGCGCCTATAACTTCGAGCACGCCAACGTGGCCGAGTTGAGCCATTGGTTCGACGTCTGCGATGCTGCCGCGCAACAGCTCGTGGCCGCGCAACTGCCGCTGCCGGCGTACGAGCAGGTGATGAAGGCCAGCCACACGTTCAACCTGCTCGATGCGCGCGGCGCCATCAGCGTCACCGAGCGCCAGCGCTACATGCTGCGCGTGCGCACCTTGTCACGCGCAGTCGCCGAGGCCTATGTCGCGCAGCGCGAAAAGCTCGGTTACCCGGGGCTGGCGCGC
>DATNBK010000280.1:0-2684 GCA_035571995.1 Rhodanobacter sp. | reverse complement strand
CGCGTAATCCGGCGCGGTCGAGACCAGCCCGCCGCCGCCCGACTCCATCTGCGGCTGTTGCCGCGGGTCGAACACCTGCATCTGCACGCCGCCGTCGGGGTCGCGCGCAAACGGCTCGGCAATGCGCCCGTGGTGCTCGGGTGGAACCCAGAAGCTGGTCTCCAGCATGCCCAGCGGCTCGAATATCTGCTGGTGCAGAAATTCGCCGAGCGGCTGGCCGCCGAGGACCTCTACCAGCCGGCCCAGCACGTCGGTGGCGCGGCTGTATTCCCAGACGCTGCCGGGCTGCGCCATCAGGGGCAGCGCCGCCAGCGCTTCGGAAAATTCCGCCGTGCTGCGGTCGCGCGAGCCGATGCGGGCCGCCGCATACTGGCGCTGCACGGCCGACAGGCCCAGAAACTCGTAGGTCAGGCCGGCCGTGTGGCGCAGCAGGTCCTGCACTGTGGCACTCTGGGTCACGGGCTGCAGCTCCAGGCTGCCGTGGCGCTCCACGGCCAGTTGTTGCACGGCGTATTCGGGCAGGTATTTCGACACCGGGTCACCCAGCAGCAGACGGCCCTGCTCCAGCAGCATCATGACCGCCACCGACACGATCGGCTTGGTCATGGAATAGATACGGAACAGCGAGTCGCGCGCCATCGGTGTACCGCTGGCAGGGTGCTGCTGCCCCAGGGCTTCGAACATCGCCAGCTTGCCGCGCCGCGCAATCAGCGCTACGGCGCCGGGCAGGCGCTTGCGATCAATCTCGGACTGGAGCACGAGCCGCAGGCGATCCAGCCGCTGGGCACTCAGCCCGACTTCAGCCGGCAAGGCCGTTGGAAGCAGGGAGGTCGAACTCATAGGTGCCACTTCTTTCTGATTCTTAAAATAAACCACCTGGCACCCCGTCAACTACAATTTTGATAGCCAATTGCGCAGAAGGGGTAAGGGCTACAGGCACTTTTTACTCTTACTTTGCCTGCTCCGCCTCTTGCAGCGTGCGCCACATCACCTTGCCACTGCCGCTCTTGGGCAGCGCATCGACGAACTGCACGATACGCGGCATTTTGTACACGGCCATGTGTTCGCGGCACCAGTCCATGAGTTCCTGCTCGGTCACCTTGCCCTTGTGCGATGCCCGCAGCACCACCACGGCCTTCACCGTCTCGCCGCGGTAGCTGTCCTTGGCCGAGATGATGCAGGCCTCCTGGATCGCGGGGTGCCGGAACATCAGCGCCTCAACTTCGGCCGGCCAGACCTTGAAGCCCGAGGCATTGATCATGCGTTTGAGCCGGTCGGTCAGGAAAAAATACCCATCCTCGTCCACGCGACCCAGGTCGCCCGAGCGGAAGAACTTCTTGCCCTCGAAGTCAATGAAGGCCTCGGCCGTCGCGTCGGGCCGCTTCCAGTAACCCGCAAACACCTCGGGGCCATGGATGATGATTTCGCCCTGCTCGCCCTGCGGCACCTCCCGCAGCGTGTCGGGATCGACGACGCGCGCATCGGTGCTCATGAAAGGGATGCCCAGGCACTGCTGCTTGGGCGCATCGGGCGGATTGCTGTGCGACGGCGCGGCGGTCTCGGTCAACCCGTAGCCTTCGACATAGCGCAGCCCGAATTGCTCCAGCAGCCGCTGCGCGACAGCCTGCGGCATGGCCGCACCACCCCCGCCAATGGCGACCAGGCTGGACAGGTCGTAGTGTTCGAAGTTGGGACTGGCCAGCAGGTCGATCACCATGGTCGGGATGTTGGTCCAGTGCGTCACGCGCCATGCCGAGATCAGGCGCCCGGCCAGGTCGCGGTCCCAGCGCGGCATCACCACCATCGTGGCCGCGGCGTAGATGGCGGCATGCATCTGGCTGACCATGCCGGTGATGTGAAACATCGGCACCACCGCCAGCGTGACGTTCTCCGGCGTGCCGGTGCCCCACAGGCAACTCGCGACCGTGTTGTGCATGATGCTGGCATGCGTGTGCATGCAGCCCTTGGGCAGTCCCGTGGTGCCGCTGGTGTACGGAAGAATCGCCAGGTCCGCGGGCCCTGCCGTGTGCGGGGGCGGTTCGCCCTTGGCCGCCAGCGCATCAATCCAGGCCATTACCTGGCCGCCGCTCAGGGCCGGCAGCGGGTGGCGCGTCGTGAGCCAGGGTACCCAGGCGTCGGGCGGCGCATTCTCGCCCTGCACCTGGGCGTCGAAGGCGTCGGTGAAATGCGTCACGATCAGGTGCGACAAGCGCTCGGATGCCGGCAGCGCGTCGCTGGCCTGCGCCAGCTCGCCGGCCAGATCGGCCGTGGTGATGGCGACCTTCGCATCGGGGTCGTTGATGTAGTGCTTGAGCTCCTCGGCGCGATTCATCGGATTCACCGGCACCACCACGGCGTTGGCGCGCAGGATGGCGAAATGGGCAATCACCAATTGCGGGCAGTTCTGCATGCACAGCAGCACCCTATCGCCTTTTTTCACTCCCAGCCCATGCAGGCAGGCCGCCAGGCGCTCTGCTTTTTGTAGCAACTCGGCATAGCTGAAGGTGCGGCCGAAGAACACCAGCGCGGCCTTGTCGGGGTAGCGCAGCGCGCTGACCACCAGGTTCTGCCACAGCGAGTTGGCCGGCGGTGTGAGCCGGTACGGCAGGCGCTTGGGCCAGAAGCGGTAGTGCGCGGGTACCCGGGTGGTGGACGGATCGGCCTGCAAAGGCTTCAAAGCGGAC
>DATNBK010000279.1:0-14846 GCA_035571995.1 Rhodanobacter sp. | reverse complement strand
CCGGAGTGGACGTTCCGCTGGTGTTCGGGTTGTCATGCCCATGGCATTGCCCGGTAGCTATGAACGGAAGTGATAACCGCTGAAAGCATCTAAGCGGGAAGCACGCCCCAAGATGAGATCTCCCGAGAGCTTGACTCTCCTAAAGGCACCATCAAGACCAGGTGGTTGATAGGTCAGGTGTGGAAGCGCAGCAATGCGTTGAGCTAACTGATACTAATGAGCCGTGCGGCTTGACCATATAACCCCAAGTTGCTTTGTTTTCAGGCACTTTCCAGGAATTCAATTCACCACGACGCTTGTCACTCGTTTACATTTACTTTATGCGAAGTCCTTTTCGCGAAGAGCAAAGCTCGCCATCCGTGGCGGACTCTTCAAGAAAAGAACTTCACTCCAGATTGGAGCGGGCGCGAATGCGCTGCTTCAACCCTCTCCCTGGCGGCCATAGCGGCGTGGTACCACCTGATTCCATCCCGAACTCAGAAGTGAAACGCGCATGCGCCGATGGTAGTGTGGCTTTGCCATGCAAGAGTAGGTCACCGCCAGGGGCTTTATCCCAGAAAGCCTCCCCGTTCCGGGGAGGCTTTCGTTTATGTGGCGGTTGCGTGGCGGCCGCAGGTTGCGGTCTGCAACAGGTCACTGCAAGAGCTCTACACCGAAACGCCCCTGCCGGAAACGGCGGGGCGTTTTCTTTTTACGGATTGCTGCAATCGAAGGTCGTGGTCAGCTCAAGCCAATGGGTAGCCGAACTGGGATTGGAACTCCGCGGCGAAATCGGTGTAGGTGAAATGCTGGTTCTGGGTGCCAGGGCTGGCGAGCTTCAGGGCACCCATGAGCGAGGCGATGCGGCCGATGGTGGGCCAGGGTTCACCGCGCAGCAGACCGAAAATAACCCCGGCCCTGTAGGCGTCGCCGCAACCGGTGGGATCGATGGCCGCGGCTTCACGGGCGGCGGGGATGCGCACGAACTCTTGACGGGCGTGGATCTCGGATCCATCCGGGCCCTTGGTGACGATGTAGGCCTGCACGCGGGAGGCGATTTCGTCTGCGCTCCAGCCGGTGCGGGCCTGCAGGAGCTGGGACTCGTAGTCGTTGACGATGACGTAGCTGGCCTTGTCCACCATGGCGCGGAACTCCTCGCCGTTGAACAACGGCATGGCCTGCCCGGGATCGAAGATGAACGGAACGCCCCGGGCGGCAAACTCGTCGATGTGCTGCAGCATGGCCTCCCGGCCGTCGGGGGCCACGATGGCGAGGTCGACGTCGGGAATGTCGTTCACGTGGTTCAAATGCGCGCTGGACATGGCACCGGGATGGAAGGCGGTGATCTGGTTGTTGTCCAAGTCGGTGGTGATGAAAGCCTGTGGCGTGAACTGGTCGTCCAATTGCAGCACGTGGTCAAGGCGCACGCCGCATTCCTCCAAATGCTGCCGGTAGGGGCCAAAGTCCTGGCCGACCGCGGCCACGGGCAGCGGGTCGCCGCCTAACAGCTTCAGGTTGTAGGCAATGTTGCCTGCACAGCCGCCAAACTCGCGACGCATCTGCGGTACCAGGAACGACACATTGAGGATGTGTGTCTGATCGGGCAGGATGTGGTTCTTGAACTGATCCTGGAACACCATGATGGTGTCGTAGGCGAGTGATCCGCAGATGACGGCAGGCATGGTGGGCAGATGGCCTCTGTTGTAGTGGTGGGAGAGCGGATGCCTGGCGTGCTTTGCCAGCGGGCATCAGCCCAAAGCTCCCGATCATAACCGGAGAGCCCGTTGCCAGTCGCGGCGTTGCCGCTGGAACATCACTCTGGATCAGATCAATTGCGCATATCTGCGTGTTGTACAACACATTCTTGGTCGTTTCGTCCTTGCGCGCACCGGCGCCCCTGACTAGACTGGCCAGCTACCTTCAGCCGGGTGCGGCCGACTCATGTTCAAGAAGTTTCGCGGTATTTTCTCCAACGACATCTCCATCGACCTTGGCACGGCGAATACGCTGATCTACGTACGCGGGCAAGGCATCGTGCTCAACGAGCCTTCGGTGGTGGCGATTCGCCAGGACCGTGGTCCTGGCGGCCCGCGCACCATTGCGGCGGTTGGCTCGGAAGCCAAGCACATGTTGGGCCGCACACCCGGCAACATCGCCACCATCCGGCCGATGCGGGACGGGGTCATCGCCGATTTCACCATGACCGAGGCGATGCTCCAGCATTTCATCAAGCAGGTGCACAAGTCGCGCTTCCTGCGGCCGAGCCCGCGCGTGCTGGTATGCGTGCCGTGCGGCTCGACCCAGGTGGAGCGTCGTGCCATCAAGGAATCGGCGGAAAGTGCCGGCGCCCGCGACGTGTTCCTGATCGAGGAGCCAATGGCAGCGGCCATCGGCGCCGGCATCCCGGTGCACGAGGCGCGTGGCGCGATGGTGCTGGACATCGGCGGCGGCACCTCGGAAGTAGCGGTGATATCGCTCAATGGCATCGTCTATTCGCAATCGGCACGCGTCGGTGGTGACCGCTTCGACGAGGCCATCATCAATTACGTGCGGCGCAACCACGGCACCTTGATTGGCGAGGCCACTGCCGAGAGGATCAAGGAGCAGATTGGCTGCGCGTTCCCGCAAAACACGGTCAAGGAGATGGAGATCTCTGGACGCAACCTCGCCGAGGGCGTGCCGCGCATGTTCACCATCAACTCCAACGAGATCCTGGAAGCGCTGCACGAGCCGCTCGCCGGCATCGTGGCGGCGGTCAAGTCCGCCTTGGAACAGACCCCGCCGGAATTGTGTTCGGACGTCGCCGAGCGCGGCATCGTGCTGACGGGTGGTGGTGCCCTGCTGTGTGATCTCGATCGGCTGGTCTCCGAGGAGACCGGGCTGCACGTGCAGGTTGCCGATGATCCCCTGACCTGCGTGGCGCGCGGTGGCGGCAAGGCGCTGGAATTGATCGACAAGCATGGCAGCGATTTCTTCGCCCCCGAATAGTGCGCGTTGCGCGGAGGCGTGATGGCACGCACCCGGGATGAATCCTCGCCGCTGTTCGCCGGCAACCCCGCCGGGACGCTGCGTTTGATCATGTACCTGGCCCTGGCCCTGGTGCTGATGGTGCTCGACCAGCGCAACGGCTGGTTGTGGACCGCGCGCTACAGCGCGGCACTGGTGGTCGAGCCGGTCTACCGGCTGGCCGGTTTGCCCTCGGCGGGCGTCCGCATGCTGACCACTGCCTTTGCCGACCGGCAATCCCTGACCGGGCAGAACCAGCGCCTGCGCGAGGACCTGCTGCTGGCCAATGCCAAGTTGAACCGCATGGCTGCAGTAGCCGAACAAAACGCACACCTGAAGCAGCTGCTGGACACCAGCCACAGCCTGGAGCTCAAGGTGCAACTGGCCCACGTGATTGGCGTGGACCTGGGCGCGTTCCGTTATCGCCTTACTCTCAGCCTCGGGGCTCGTGACGGGGTCACGCCCGGCCAGCCGGTCATCGACGCGCACGGGGTGCTGGGCCAGGTGAGCGAGGTGCTGCCGACGACCTCGATGGTCATGTTGATCACCGATCCGACCCACGCCTTGCCGGTGGTGGTGGAACGCACCGGCGTGCGCACGATCGCCTACGGATCGCGTGACGGCAACAGCTTGACCTTGCCGGACCTGCCGCTGGCGGCAAACGTCCGGCCAGGTGACCGCCTGCTGACTTCGGGCATTGGTGGGCGTTTCCCCTCGGGGTTTCCCGCCGGCACCATCCGCAGCGTCCAACCCGCGCCCGGCGGCGCCTTTCTCCTGGCGCGCGCCACCCCGGCGGCAGACATGGATCGCGCGGCCGATGTGTTGCTCCTCCATGACCTGGCTGATCCCCAGGGACCACCGGCGCCGGAAAAGCCGGCCGGGCCGCCTGCCGACCTTGCGCCGGCGTCGGGTAACGGTGCGGCTGGCCGTGTTCCGCCCCGTGGCGCCGCGGTGGCACCCACGGCACCCACGGCGGCGGCAGCGTCGGCTGCCGGAGCGCGGCTGTGAGCCGCCCGCACGCCGGCAACTGGTGGTTTGGCGGGACGCTGGTGCTTTCGCTGCTGCTCATGCTGGTCCCGCTGCCGGACGCACTCGAGCCGTCCAAGCCGTATTGGCCTGCCCTGGTGCTGTTGTACTGGACGCTGGAATCGGAGGGTCGCGTCACGCTGGGGTTGGCGTTCGTGCTGGGGCTAGTGGCCGACGTGCTGGTAGGCATGGTGCTGGGCGAGCAGGCGCTGCGCCTGTGTGCCCTGGTTTTCATCGCCACGCGCTTCCGAGCACGCTTGCGGCTGTTCCCAATGTGGCAACTCACCGCTGCAGTCCTGGCCTTGTTGTTGAATGACCGCCTGCTGCTGTTGATCGTGCGCATGCTGTCTGGCGGTTCCTTGCCGCCGGCGAGCTGGTGGCTCTCGCCGGTGGTTGGCGCGGCACTGTGGCCGTTCGTGTTCCTGCTGCTTGACGACCTGCGCGTGCGGGCGCGGATCCAATGAACCGGTGGCGTGCTTCCATCAAGGACGCACAGCACGAAAGCGCCAGCTTTCGGCGCCGGGCGCTGGTCGGCTTCGGGCTGATCGTGCTGGCCCTGATGGCGTTGCTGGGTCGCTTCGCGTACCTGCAGGTCGCGCGCTATGACGAGTTCGCCACGCGGGCCATGGACAATCGGGTGAAGCCGGTGGTGCTGGCCCCGGCACGTGGGTTGATCTACGACCGCAACGGCGTGCTGCTGGCGGACAACGTGCCGGCGTTCCGCCTGGAAGTGGTGCCCGAGCAGGTAAAGGACATGGCGGCCACCCTGCGCGGGCTTGGTGCGGTGGTACCGCTCGGCAAGGACGACCTGGACGCTTTTCGCGCCCTGCTCAAGCAGAGCCGACGGTTCGACAGCGTGCCTTTGAAAATGCACCTCACCGAGGATGAAATCGACCGCTTTGCCGTCAACCGCTGGCGCTTTCCCGGCGTCGACGTGGTGCCGTACATGATTCGCCATTACCCGCTGGGGGAGGGGTTTGCGCATGTGCTGGGTTACGTCGGGCGCATCGATGCCGATGACCTCAAGCAGCTCGATCCGGCGCGCTACAAGGGCACCAGCCACATCGGCCGCATCGGCCTGGAGCGTGCCTACGAAGACAGCCTGCATGGAAAGCCGGGCTACGAGCTCGTCGAGGTGAATGCCGACGGCCGCACGCAGCGTGTACTCGAAAGTCATCCGCCAACGCCGGGGAACAATTTGTACCTGAGCATTGATGCGCGCTTGCAGAAAGCCACCGCGGCGGCATTTGATGGACGGGCCGGCGCCGCCGTGGCCATCGATCCGCGCAATGGGCAGGTGTTGGCCATGGTCAGCGTGCCCACGTTCGACCCCAACCTGTTTGTCAACGGCATCAGCCAGGCCGATTACCGCGCGCTTACCGGCGACCAGGCCAAGCCTTTGTTCAATCGTGCGCTTGCCGGCAGCTACCCGCCGGGTTCCACGATCAAGCCGTTCCTGGCGCTCGGCGGCCTGGAGTACGGCGTGCGTACGCCGCAGGACACCGTGCTCTCGACCGGCAAATTCTGCCTGCCTGGCAATCCGCGGTGCTATCGCGACGACCATCGTGACGGCGACGGCACGGTGAACATGGTACGGGCCATCCAGTTGTCGACCAATACCTACTTCTATAAGTTGGCGTTGGATCTGGGCATCGACCGGCTGAGCGCCTGGATGGGGCGTTTCGGTTTTGGCGCCCAGACAGGCATTGACACCCTCGGTGAATCCGCCGGAATCATGCCTTCGCGGGCATGGAAGGCAGCGCACGATAGGAATCCCTGGTTTCCCGGGGAAACCATCATTGCCGGCATTGGCCAGGGTTACTGGGCGGTGACGCCGCTGCAGCTCGCCCACGCCCTGGCAACCCTGGCCGATCATGGCGTCGCCCATGCGCCGCGTCTGGTGATGGCCACCCGGAGTGCCAGCGAGGAGCAGCCCAGGCCGCTGGCCAATCCACCGACCGGACCGTCCCTGATCAAGAATCCCAAGGATTGGAATGTGATCGACGAGGGCATGCGGGCGGTGATGACCGCCGGCACCGGTCGCGGCTTGAACGCCGGCTTCCCTTACGCGATTGCCGGCAAGAGCGGGACGGCCGAGCGCTATTCGCGGACGACCGATGCCTATGACACCAACAAGAACACCGCCTACCTGGCCACCCGGCACCGGGCCTGGTTCGTCGCCTACGCTCCGGCGGACAACCCGCAGATTGCCATTGCCGTCCTGCTGGAAGCCGGGGCCTGGGGAGCCGCGGATGCCGGCCCGATTGTGCGCCGCATGCTGGATGTGTGGTTGAACCTGCACGGCGGCACCCTGATTGGGGCCCAGCGCCTGCAGGATGCGGGCTCGCTGAGTGGGCCGGTACGCGCGCCGGCCCCTCGGCCGCCCCTCGCCTCGCCGCAGCGCGCCACGCCTCCCGCGGAAACGGCGGGGCGGACGCCGTCGCAGGTGGCTGCTGGCGGGGCGCAGCCGTGATCGAGGCCTGGCGGGTGCGCGGCGCGCGCTTCGCGCAACGTTTCCTCACCCGTCCGCGCATCGACTTGCCCTTGGCTTTCAGCTTGCTGCTGCTGGCCCTGCTCGGCCTCGCGACCTTGTACAGCGCAAGTGACGGCGACGTGTCGATGGTGGCCGGCCAGGCCGGGCGCCTGCTGCTCGGCTTGTTCCTCCTGGTACTGGTATCGCGGATCCCACCGGTGGTGCTGCGCGCCTGGTCGCCGTGGTTGTACCTGCTCAGCAGCAGCCTGCTCGTGGTGGTGGCGGTGCTTGGCGAAGGACGCGGTGCCGATCGCTGGCTGGATCTCGGCGTCCTGCGCTTCCAGCCGGCCGAGCTGCTCAAGCTCACCATGCCGATGATGGTGGCGTGGTACCTGCATGGCCGCATCCTCCCGCCAGGGTGGAAAGACATCGCGGTGACCATCTTGCTGATTGCTTTGCCCGCAATCCTGATTGCCGAGCAGCCGGACTTGGGCACGGCGCTGCTGGTGGCTGCGGCCGGTGCGTTCGCGCTGTTCCTGTCCGGCATGGCCTGGTGGCGCATCGGCTTGTTGCTGGCGGCCGCGGCCAGCGCCGTGCCGTTGGCCTGGCAGTTCTTGCACCAGTATCAGCGCGACCGCATCCTGACCCTGCTCAATCCGGAATCCGACCCGCTGGGCAACGGCTGGCACATCATCCAGTCGCAGATCGCGGTGGGGTCTGGCGGCGTCTTCGGCAAGGGCTGGCTGCATAGCACGCAGTCGCGCCTGGATTTCCTTCCCGAGCACACCACCGATTTCATCTTCGCCGTCTTTGCCGAAGAATTCGGCCTGTTCGGGGTGGCGCTGCTGCTGGCCTTGTACGTGTTCATCATCGGCCGCTGCCTGTGGATCGCGATGCAGGCGCGCAGCACTTATTCGCGCTTGCTGGCCGGGGCGATCAGCATGGCATTCTTCGTCTACGTTTTCGTCAACGGCGGCATGATCGCCGGCATGCTGCCGGTGGTCGGCGTGCCTTTGCCGCTGGTCAGCTACGGCGGCACCTCGGCGGTGTCGTTGCTGACCGGCTTCGGCATGCTGATGTCGATCCACGCCAATCGCCGGGCCCACGAGTGAGCCGGATATTTCGAACCGCGCGACGGTGGCATGTTAGGCTCTGCGCATGCAGTCAGTGAGTCGTCCAGACGCCGTGGAGCCAGTGGCTGTGCCCCGCTGCCGGCGGTTTCGCCATGCCTTGGCGGGCCTGGCGCTGGCGCTTGCCGGCATCGCGCCGGCGTTCGCCGGCCACCCGGGCCAGGCGGAGCTGGTGGCCGAGGTCGCACAGGCCACCGGCAAGAATCCGGCCGAGCTCAACGCGCTGCTGGACGGTGCACAGTTCAAGCAGGGCATCATCGATGCCATCAGCCGTCCGGCCGAGGCCAAGCCGTGGAAGGACTATCGCCCGATCTTCCTGACCTCCGAGCGCATCGACCAGGGCGTCGCCTTCTATGTGCGCCACCGCCCGTTACTGGAGCAGATCGGGCAGCGCTATGGCGTGGCCCCGCAATACATCGTCGCGATACTTGGCGTGGAAACGTTCTATGGTCGCATCACCGGCAGCTACAAGGTGCTGGACGCGCTGGTGACGCTGGGCCTGTACTACCCGCCGCGGGCGACATTCTTCCGCAACGAGCTGAAGGTGCTGCTGGAGCTGCCGGCCAGCCATCTGGCTGGCCCCTTGGATACGCTGACTGGTTCGTATGCCGGGGCCCAGGGTTGGCCGCAGTTCATGCCGGACAGCATCCGCGATTTTGCGGTGGACGCCGACGATGATGGGCACATCGACCTGAAGGCCTCGTTGCCGGACATCTTTGCCAGCGTCGCGAATTATTTCAAGCAGCACGGCTGGGTCAGCGGCGCTCCGGTCGCTGCGCGTGCGCAACGACAGCCCGGGGCAAAGGTCGTCGAGGTCGAGGACAGCCAGCCGCGCTGGCCGCTGGAACAATTCGAGGCCTGGGGCTATGCGCCGGTGCAGCCGCTGGATCCGGCAATGTCGAGCAGCCTGCGGGTCATGCAAGGCGAACATGGCGAGGAGTCGTGGCTCACGTTCCAGAACTTCTACGTCATCACCCGCTACAACCGCAGTCCGCTGTATGCATTGGCGGTCAGCCAAATGGCCGACGCGATCATGGAAGGCGTGCAGGCCAGGGATCACCAATCGTGAGGTCGGCAGCGTTGCTGCTGGTCGGTGCGTTGTCCTTGTTCCTGGGCGCTTGCGCCAGCCATCGCACGCGCCCGGCAAGCCAGGCGCCCTCGAGCGGATCGGCAAATGCTGGCGTCACCACCGGTGACGACTTGAGCCGCTCGCAGGCCGATCGCTATCGCCAGCGTCGTGACAGCGTGCCGAGCCAGCCGCCGGACATCAGCAAGCTGCGCGAGCCCATCCCCAAGGTCGAGCCCCGCTCGCTTTATGGCAACCGCTCGCCATATACGGTCAACGGCCAGACCTACACCGTGCTGCCCTCGGCCGGCGGTTATGACGAGCGTGGCCTGGCCTCGTACTACGGCGAGAAGTTCCATGGCTACAAGACCTCGAGCCTCGAGCCGTACGACATGTACCAGTTCAGCGCCGCCAGCAAGAGTCTCCCGCTGCCCAGCTACGCTCGGGTGACCAACCTGGAGAATGGCAAGAGCGTCGTGGTGCGCGTCAACGACCGCGGGCCGTTCCATCCCGGCCGGATCATCGACCTGTCCTACGCTGCGGCCGTGAAGATCGGCATCTGGCCCAAGGGCTCAGGCATGGTCGAGGTCCGCGGCATCGATCCGTCCCGGCGTGGCGCGGAACTGCCGGCGTCGCCGGGGGTCAGTGCCGGTGTATCCGCTGGGATCTTCTTGCAGGTCGGCGCGTTTGCCGATCCCGCCAATGCACAGCGGGTAGCTGCCCGCCTGCAACAAGCCCAGCTGGGGCCGGTGCAGGTAACCGCGGTGGATGTCGGTGGTCGCGCCGTGCACCGCGTGCGCCTTGGTCCCTTGCTCGACGTGGCGCAAGCCGACGCCATCAGCGCACGGGTCGTGACCCTGGGCCTGCCGCGCCCGCGAGTCGCGGTAAACTGAAAAGGTTTCCTCGCGTGGCGCCTCCTTCCACCCAGTGCGTGTCGACCAGCGCACAACGAACTGGACTGATGATCCGATGAAGTTTTTTCGCACCACGCTGCTTCCGCTCGCTGCGTTCACCTTCCTTGCCGGGTTGGCTCTGGCGCAAGCACCGACGCCAGTCCCCCAGGTACCCCGCCCGACGGTGCCGGAGGTGCCGGTACCGCCACCGCCAGACGTCGACGGGGCGAGCTGGGTGTTGATGGACTACGCCTCGGGCCAGATCATCGCCGAGAAAAATCCCGACGCGCGCCGCGCGCCGGCCTCGCTCACCAAGATCATGACTGACTACGTGGTCTCGGCCGAGATCGCCAACGGCCATATCCACCTGACCGACCCGGTCACTATCAGCGAGCATGCCTGGCGCGGCGGGGGGGCCGGCACCGACGGCTCGACCAGCTTCCTCAAGCTGGGCAGCCAGGTGCCGCTGAAGGACCTGCTGTACGGCATGATCATCCAGTCAGGCAACGATGCGGCGATCGCGTTGGCCGAGCATACGGCTGGTTCCGAGCAGGCTTTTGCCGGCCTGATGAACGCGTACGCCAAGCAGTTGGGCATGACCAATACCCATTTCGCCAACGCCTCCGGCTATCCGGCTGACGATCACTACGCTTCGGCGCGCGACCTCGCCATCCTGTCGCGGGCCCTCATCCTGCAATTCCCCGAGGACTACGCTATCTCGGCAATCAAGGAGTTCGAGTGGAACGGCATCAAGCAGGGCAACCGCAATACCTTGTTGTGGCGTGACCCGAGTGTCGATGGTATCAAGACCGGGCACACGGCCGAGGCTGGCTACTGCCTGGCGGCGTCGGCCAAGCAGGGCGATTCGCGCATGATCGCGGTGGTGATGGGCGCGAGCTCCGAGAAGGCCCGCGCCGACTCTGCCATGGCCTTGTTGAATTACGGTTTTCGCTTCTACGAGTCGCACAAGCTGTTTGCCGCCGGCAAGGCCCTGGCTTCGCCGCGCTTGTGGAAGGGTGAGTCGGATACGCTGCCGCTGGGTGTCAGCCGGGACCTGCTGATCACCGTCAAGCGCGGCCAGTACGACAAGCTCAAGGCATCGATGGACATTCCCGCCACCTTGATCGCGCCGTTCCACAAGGGCCAGAAGGTGGGCACCCTGCACGTGACCCTGGGCGACCAGCCGTTGCAGAGCGTGCCGCTGGTGGCCGTGGCCGATGCGCCTCAGGGCGGCTTCTTCTCGCGCCTGTGGGATTCGATCCTGCTCTGGTTCCATAGCGGGACCGCCGGCAGCACGGCGGTGAAGGTCGGCCAATGAGCACGTCGCCGCCCCCAGGCCAGGCGCCGGGCCCGGCCACCGGTTTCCAGTTCCCGGGGCAGTTCGAGATCACCGCCGTGGGCGCGAGCGATGCCGACCTGCCACTCCAGGTGCCGTTGTTGCTGGGGCAGGCCGGCGTACGGCTGGCCGTCCCGGACGTGCGCCAGCGGCTTTCCAGCGCCGGCAATTTCGTCTCGGTCACCGTCACCATCCATTCCGAGGATCGGGCGCAATACGAGGCGGCGCATGCCGCGCTGCGGGCGCATCCGGCCGTCCGTTATACGCTGTGATGCTGCGACAGTTGAACGTACGCCGCCTGGGGCGGCAGCCTTATACGCCGGTATGGCAGGCCATGAGCATCTTCACCGACCGGCGCGGGGCGGGAACACCGGATGAGTTCTGGCTGCTCGAACATGACCCGGTGTTCACCCTGGGCCAGGCGGGCAGGATGGAGCATGTCTTGGCACCCGGTGCGATTCCACTCATCGCGGTGGACCGCGGTGGACAAGTCACGTATCACGGCCCGGGACAGATCGTGGGCTATCCCTTGCTCGACCTGCGCCGCGCCGGCCTGGGTGTGCGCGACCTGGTGCACGGCATCGAGCAGGTGCTCATCGACACCCTGGCGCATTGGGGCATCGCCGGCGAGCGCCACGCGGGTGCGCCCGGGGTATACGTCGGCGCGGCCAAGATTGGCGCCCTCGGCCTGCGCGTGCGCCGGGGCTGCACCTTGCACGGCTTGGCCTTCAACGTTGCCATGGACCTGGAACCGTTCCAGCGCATCGATCCTTGCGGTTACAAAGGCTTGGCGGTTGCGCAAATGCTAGACTATGGCGGTCCGCCGGTGCTGGCGGATGTCGAAGATGTGCTGCTCGATGCGTTCTGCGCCCGATTCGGATTCCACCCCCAGCTTGCCGAGCCGCGTCTGCCCGGGCTTCCCGCCAGGGAAGCCAGTGGAGCGCGGACGTCCGTGGTGCGGATGGCTAGGTGAGGTCCGGGTTGCCTTGCGGGCGCCGGTGCGATCTGGCGCCTGGCGGGGCTGGCGCCCGCGACTTGGCAATGGTTGAGTCACGGCAGGCGCCAGGCTGGACGGCCGGACGCCGGAACTTGGGCAAGACCGAGGCTGTCCACAATCTGTACATCGTTTCCCCTGTATTTTTCCTTGTTGTCGACTGACCGGTAGCGGTCTGCCGCCTTATCTGGGTTCGCCTGAGAACTTCCATGACATTCCGCCCTACCTTGCTGCTGTTGCTCGCCCTGGCCGTAACGACAAGCGCGTATGCGCAATCGGCAGCCGAGCTTGGTGCCGGCAACGACACGCGCAAGGCTTCGGTGTGGCCGTTGCAGCCCACGCAAAACGAAGCCCAGGCCGCGCAACTGTCGGCGCGCTTCCTGACGCGCTTCCACTATGATGCGCAACCGCTCGACGACGCCATGTCGGCGCGCATCTACGACGCCTATTTCAAGTTGCTCGATGGCGAGAAGGTGTTTTTCGACCAGGCCGACATGGCGCGCTTCGCGCCGCTCAGGACCAAGCTCGACGACGCCATCTGGAACCAGGATCTCAGCGCCCCGTTCGCGATCTTCAACGCCTACCTGAAAAGCGCGGTCGCACACATGGGCTACGCGCGCAGCCTGCTGGCCAAGGGCTTCGATTTTTCCGGCGATGAAACCTATACCTTCAACCGCAAGGATGCGCCGCGGGAAAAGGATGAGGCCGGGCTGGAAGCGCTGTGGCGCAAGCGCACCATGAACGACTGGCTGCGGCTGAAGCTGGCTGGCAAGAACGACGCGGAAATCCGCAAGACGCTGGACAAGCGCTACAGCGGCTACATCGAGCGTATCAAGCAGCTCGACAGCCAGGACGCGTTCCAGACCTTCATGAGCGCATACGCCGAGACCACCGATCCGCACACCGATTACCTCGGCCCGCGCCAGGCCGAGAACTTCGACATCGCCATGAAGCTCTCGCTGGAGGGCATCGGCGCCGTGCTGCAGGCGCGCGACGACTACACCCAGATTCGCGAGCTGGTGCCGGCTGGCCCGGCGGCCAAGTCTGGTGAGATCAAGGTGGGTGATCGCATCGTCGGCGTAGGCCAGGGTGCCAATGGGAACATGGTCGACGTGATCGGCTGGCGCCTGGACGACGTGGTCAACCTGATCCGCGGCAAGAAGGACACCACGGTGCGGCTGGAGGTTCTCCCCGCCGACTCCGGTCCAGACGGCAAGCACGAAATCGTCACCCTGGTGCGCAAGAAAGTCAGTATCGAGGAGCAGGCGGCCAAGAAGAAGGTCATCGACATCACCGAGGGCGGGGTGACGCGCAAGATCGGCATCATCGATCTGCCCTCGTTCTATTCGGACTTCAGCGCGCGCAGCCGCGGCGACAAGGACTACAAGAGCGCCACGCGTGACGTTGCCAAACTGCTGGTCGAGCTCAAGGCCGAAGGCGTGCAGGGCATCGTGGTCGACCTGCGCAACGACGGCGGCGGCTCACTGGCCGAGGCCGATTCCATGGCAGGCCTGTTCATCGACACCGGGCCGGTGGTGCAGGTCCGCGATGCCCGCGGCCAGGTCGACGTGCAGGGTGACGACGAGCCGGGCATGCTTTGGGGCGGGCCGTTGGCGGTGCTGGTCAATCGCGGTACGGCCTCGGCGTCTGAGATCTTTGCCGCGGCCATGCAGGACTACCACCGTGGCCTGGTTATCGGCGGGCCGACGTTTGGCAAGGGCACGGTGCAGAACCTGGTCGACCTGGACCGTTTCAGCCACAACACCGAAGGCAAGCCGCAGTTTGGCGAACTGAAGATGACCATCGCGGAGTTCTTCCGCATCACCGGTGGTTCCACCCAACTGCGGGGCGTCACCCCGGACATCGAGTTCCCGCAAAATGGCGACGCCAAGGACTTTGGCGAGTCGACTTATGACAACGCCTTGCCGTGGACGCACATCGCACCGGCACCGTACCAGCCGGTGGCGGATTTCTCGGCCTACCTGCCACGCCTGCAGGAGCTGCACGCGGCACGGGTGGCGGCTTCGCCGGCGTGGAAGCTGATGCTGGACGAGATTGCCCAGTACAAGGTCGTGCGCGGCAAGAAGTCGATCTCGCTCAATTTCGCCACGCGCGAAGCCGAGCGCAAGCAGGACGAGGCGACCCAGGCCGAGTTCCGTGCCAGGCACAAGGCCATCGATGGCAGCGACGCCGCGCTGGTCGACGAGGACAATGCGCTCGACGACGGCTTGAACGCGAACGAGCGCAGCCTGAAGAGCGAGCTCAAGGAAGAAAAGGACGCGAAGAACGCCAAGGACGTACCGTTGGATGAAACCGCGCACATCCTGTTCGACGCGGTCGGCATGCTCAAGGCCGATCCCGCCCTGGCAACCGCAGCCTTGCCCTACGGGGGCAAGTTCTCGATGGCGACGCCGGCGATGCCGGTTGCTGCCGCTTCAGTGGCCCGGCCGCCAGCCGGCCGTTGAGCCGGTCCGGGGCGCGGCATGCGTTGCCGCCGCCCCTCGCTGGAGCGTCTTGATCGATGTCCGGCTCGGCACCCTTTGTCGGGCCCCGGCCTGGCAGCGGCGTGCGCCGACGTCAGGCCCCGCGCCGGTAGCGCTGCCGCAGGTAGGCAAACAGTGCACGCAAGCCCATGGCCTCGCCGCCCTGTGGCCGGCCAGGGCGGGCGCGGTCATTCCAGGCATAGGTGTCCAGGTGCACCCAGGCGCCGGCCGGATCGACGAAGCGTTCCAGATACAGCGCCGCCGTGATCGCCCCGGCGTGGCCGGCGCCGCCGCTGTTGGTGAAGTCCGCCAGGTAGGAGTCCAGCATCTGCCGGTATGGCTGCCACAGCGGCAGGCGCCACAGTGGATCGTCGACCTCGAGTCCGGCCGCGAGCACGGCTTGCGCCACCTCGTCACGGTTGGCAAACAGCGCCGGCAGGTCCGGCCCCAGCGCGACGCG
>DATNBK010000278.1:0-2700 GCA_035571995.1 Rhodanobacter sp. | reverse complement strand
GTACGCGCGCCTCGGCAGTCTGCCGGAGGCGACCCAGGCGGCGATCAGGGCCGACCTCGATGCCGAGTACGCGCAGCGTCCTGCGCTGGCGATGGTGAACTCCGACAAGGGCATCACCAACCTGCACGTGCCCAGCGACGTCATCGTCGACGCGTCCATGCCCGCCATGATCCGCGAGGGCGGCAAGATGTGGAATGCCCGGGGCGAGGCGCAGGACGCCAAGGCCTGCATCCCCGACCGCAGCTACGCCGGCATCTACCAGGCTGTCATCGACGACTGCAAGAAGAACGGCGCCTTCGATCCGGTCACCATGGGCACCGTGCCCAACGTGGGCCTGATGGCCCAGGCCGCGGAAGAATACGGTTCGCACGACAAGACCTTCGTCATCCCCGCCGACGGCACCGTCAAGGTGACCGACGCCTCGGGCGCCGTGCTGCTCGAGCATGTCGTCGAAGCCGGCGACATCTGGCGCATGTGCCAGACCAAGGACGCGCCGGTGCGCGACTGGGTGAAGCTGGCCGTATCGCGCGCGCGCCTGTCCAACACCCCTGCGGTGTTCTGGCTCGACCCGGCCCGCGCGCACGACCGCACGTTGATCACCCTGGTCGAGCGCTACCTGAAGGACCACGACACTGCGGGCCTCGACATCCGCATCCTGGATCCGGTGGCGGCGACGAAGTTTTCGCTCGAGCGCATCCGCAAGGGCCAGGACACGATCTCGGTCACCGGCAACGTGCTGCGCGACTACCTCACCGACCTGTTCCCGATCATGGAACTGGGCACGAGTGCCAAGATGCTCTCCATCGTGCCGCTGATGGCAGGTGGCGGCTTGTTCGAGACCGGCGCCGGCGGCTCGGCGCCCAAGCACGTGCAGCAGTTCCTGGAAGAGGACTACCTGCGCTGGGATTCGCTGGGCGAGTTCCTCGCCCTCGCCGCCTCGTTCGAGCATCTCGCCGAGCATTACGGCAACCAGCGTGCCGCCGTGCTGGCGAAAACCCTGGACGCGGCCAACGGCCAGGTCCTGGACCACAACAAGTCACCCGCGCGCAAGATCGGCGAGCTGGACAACCGTGGCAGCCACTACTACCTCGCGCTGTACTGGGCGCAGGCGCTGGCGGCACAGGACGAGGATCCGCGGCTCAAGGCCGTGTTCACGCCGCTGGCCAGGACCTTGGCCGACCAGGAGGCGCAGATCGTCGGCGAGCTCAATGGCGCGCAGGGCAAGCACGTCGACATTGGCGGCTATTACCGCCCCGACCTGGCGCGCGTCGGCGAGGCCATGCGGCCCAGCCCGACCTTCAACGCCGCGCTGGCCACGTTGGCCACGCACTGACGGCGAGCCGGCTTTTCCCCTGCGAACTCTCCCCCTCGTCATTCCCGCGAAAGCGGGAATCCAGTGCCTTGGCCTTAAAGGCACTGGATTCCCGCTTGCGCGGGGATGACGCAGGAAAGCGGAAAGGGGGTCAGAGTCACTTTTCGGCGCACGAGTAGCGGGAATGAACACCGGTGCGGCACCGAAAAGTGACTCTGACCCGCTTTCCACCCCGCCCCTTTCCCGTCAGTGGTACTCGACACGCGGCCTGATCGGCGGGAATTCGGTGTCCAGGCTGGTCAGGTAGACGATCTCGTTCGGCTGCAACTTCAGCTCCACCGCGCCCAGCAATTCTTCCAGCTGGGCGACCGAGGTCGCGCTGACGATGGGCGCGGCCAAGCCGGGCCGCGCCATCAGCCAGGCCAGGGCCACCTGGGCCACGGTCGCGTGGTGGGCTTCGGCAATCCGGTCCAGGGCCGCGAGCAAATGCAGGCCACGGGCATCGAGGTAGCGCTTCGCGGCCCCGCCGCGCGCCGGGTGCCGGACCAGGTCGGCCGGGCTGCGGTACTTGCCACTCAGGAAACCGCTGGCCAACGCGGAATAGCAGATCACGCCAAGGTTCTCGCGCCGCGCGAGCGGCTCCAGCGCGCGCTCGTAATCGGCACGGTTGGCGAGGTTGTATTCCGGCTGCAGGGTTTCATAGCGCGGCAGGCCCAGCTTCCTGGCAACGGCCAGGGCATCGGCAACGCGCGCCGCTGAATAGTTCGAGGCGCCGATCACGCGCACCTTGCCCTGCTCGATCAAGCGCGCAAAGCCGCCCAGCGTATCGGCCAGCAAGACGCTGGCGTCATCCTGGTGGGCCTGGTACAGGTCGATGCGATCGGTCTGCAGGCGGCGCAGGGAACCCTCCGCCGCCTGGTTCAGGTTGAAGGGCGCCAGGCCCGGCTGGCGCGCCCACTTGCCGACCTTGGTGGCAATCAACACCTGGTCGCGCTTGCCGCTGGCCTGCAGCCAGCGGCCAATGAGTGTCTCCGACTCGCCGCCACGGTTACCCGGCACCCAGGCCGAATAGCTGTCCGCGGTATCGATCATGTTGCCGCCGGCAGCGACGAACGCGTCGAGCACCTCGAATGCGCGCCGCTCGTCCACGGTCCAACCAAACACGTTGCCACCCAGGACGAACGGGAAGATCGAGAGTGGCGAATTGCCGAGCTGCCGCATTTGCATCGCAGGTACCTCCATGGCCAAGGTACCAAGGATGCACCATGCGGCGAATTCGCGTCACGCTGCCGCAGTCGCGGCGCGCGTGCCCGGGGCGGCGTGCCTCAGCGTGGGGCGGCCAAACGCGGCCAGTGGGACGTGTCCTTTTCCGGTGATTTCGGCCCCGT
>DATNBK010000277.1:0-4178 GCA_035571995.1 Rhodanobacter sp. | reverse complement strand
TTGAGCCGTCCCGAGCCCGGTAAGCTGTCTTTGGCTGCACCCGCGATCGCGGCGGCTGGCATCGATGGGGCCAGTGCCGTGATCTCGGGTGGCGGCGCCGAGGCATAGTCGTTGTCGACTCGGTAGTCGGTGACCCAGAAGCCCAGCGGATTGGCGACGCGGCTCTGCTCGTCCATTTTCAGGTTGGCCTTGTAGGCAAACTCCAGGGTGGCGATCTTGTTGTCCAATGGCCGCGTGAGCCCGCTCTGCTTGTCGTACAGGCTGCGCTGGAAACGCACGGTGGCGCCCTTCGGAGCGGCGTCCGCACCACCGCCAAGCAGTACGGTGCTGAGCAGCCGGACGCGGATCGCCGTGTCCTTGCCCAACACCTTGACCAGGTTGTCGGGATTGGCCGATGAGTACTGCTGCGCATAGGCCGCCTTGACGCCGGGGGCGGACATGGTCTGCACCGTGGCCCAGTCGCCGAGCTTGAGCATGGACAGGTCGTAGGATTCGCGCGCCATCACGTAGTGCGCCACGTTGCTGCGGTTGACGGCCTCGCTGGTGCTGAGGCGGCGATGTGCCGGATCGCCGCTGAGGCGCGCGAGCGTGCTGGTGCCGGTGTAGGCATCAGCCATGACCAGGTAGGGCACCTGCTGCTTCAGGGGCAACATCAGGAAATAGCCACCGCCGAGGATCAGGGCAAGGCTGATCGCGCTCCCCGCGACCAGCCAGGCGTGGCGTTCGCTGCGCCGGCGCAGTTCGGCGAGGGACAGCTCGAAGTTCACCGACCTGGCCACGGCCTCGTCGATGTGGCGGCTGCTTGGCGATTTCCTGGCCATTGGCATGGGTTCGCGGTTGTGGCTGGATCACGGGAGGAGGGCGGGTTGCCGGTGGCGGGGTTGGGCCGGCGCAGGTCCGGGCCCCGCTTGGGAGACGGCACCTGGCTTGCCGGCCGCGCTTTCGACCGCGATGGCGCGGCCGGTCACGGTCACCAGGATGTCTTGTGCGGCGTAGAGCCGGTTGAGCTCGTCGACCGCGGTATCGAGGTTGGTGGTGTGGATGCTGGCAACCCCCGCATACAGCGTGAGATCCACGGTGTGGCGGTAGGCCAGCTCACGCTGCGTATCCCGTGCCCAGCGCGTCAACATGGTCTTGAGCGTGCCATCCATTGGCGCGGCGTAGTAGGTGTAGGCGGTGCGCAGCGGGATGGCGGTCGGTCGTTCGGGAAAGACATTGGCCGGCCGCCAGGTGCCGCCGAAGTTCCTTGCCGGCCGCGTGCCGCAACTGGCAAGCATCCCGGCCGCGAACAGGAGCAGGGCAATCCGGCATGTGGTGTGGGGCGCGTGGTTCACGGCTGGTCGATGATTCCGATAGGGCGGCGGGCGCGGGGTGGTGGCAAGTGTCCCGTGGTGTAACCATGCGCAACGCGCCGGAGGAGCCTGCCGCACCACGGAACACCGCGTATCTTCCCTTGGCATCGTGTGCGGTCCTGTGGCACCGGCGGACCACCCCTGGTCGGTGGCGCCTTCGGCCGTCAGAACGTTGCATACGGTACTGGCGATACAGACGTATGGATGTCCATACGTTGTGGTTTGGCGGCAGGCTCCCGCGTCGGGCCCTTGCGCGATTGCATCGTAGGCGCGGGCGCGGGTCCACGCTGTAGGCCGCACGTACGGCGCTTCGGCAAACTTGGCCGCAAACGTGTAGGCATTGGCCGGAGGCGGGGTCCTGGGGCCGGCAGTGCATTCACGGCGATCGACGATGACGCGCCAAGCGTCATCCCGGTTACCCCGGGCCGCGGCAACCGGGCGACAATAGGCGCCACTCGCCCTCGCCGCAGGAAACCCGTCGATGTCCCGTAGCCTTGCCGAATGGTTGGCGTATCAGGAGCGCGTCAACGTGCACAGCATCGAACTGGGCCTCGAGCGGGTGCGCGCGGTGTGGCAGCGCATGGGCGCGGCGGCGCCGGCGCGGCGGGTCATCACGGTGGCGGGCACGAACGGCAAGGGCTCCACCGTGGCCTTGCTCGAGGCGATCCTCGCGGCGGGGGGAAAGCGCGTAGGCAGCTTCGTCTCGCCGCACCTGCTGCGCTACAACGAGCGCGTGCGCGTGGCCGGGCGTGAAGCGGACGACGCGACGCTGATTGCCTCGTTCGAGCGCATCGAGGCGGCACGTGGGGATATTCCGCTGACCTATTTTGAATTCGGTACCCTCGCGGCGCTGGACATCTTTGCCCGCGCCGGCCCGCCACTCGACGTCGCCGTGCTGGAAGTCGGCCTGGGCGGCCGACTGGATGCGGTCAACATCGTCGATGCGGATGTCGCGGTCATCACCACAATCGATCTCGACCACATGGAGTGGCTTGGCCCCGACCGCGACAGCATTGGCCGTGAAAAAGCCGGAGTGGCGCGGGCGGGCCACCCGGCCATCGTCGGCGAACTGGATCCGCCGGCTGGCCTGCTTGCTGCCCTCGGCGGTATCGGCGCCAAGGTGCAGCGCGCCGGCGTGGATTTTCGTGTGCAACGCCACGCCGCGGGCTGGTCATGGCGGCATCGCGACGGCACAGTGATGGAGCTGCCCGATCCGGCACTCGCCGGTGCGGTGCAGTGGGACAACGCGGCAACGGCGATCGCCGCGCTGCATGCGCTGGACGGGGAGGCTGGCGGGCTGGCAGCGGAGGCACTCGCCGCGGCGGCGGCAGCCGGCCTGCGCGCGGTGCGCGTGCCTGGTCGCTTGCAACGCTTGCCTGGCGAGCCGCCGCTGGTTGTGGATGTCGGCCACAATCCGCAGGCCGCCGGGGTCCTGGCCCGCTGGCTGGACGCGCAGGGTGCCACGCGCGTGCATGCCGTGTATGGCGCCATGGCGGACAAGGACATTGCCGGCGTGATGGCGGCATTGGGCGCACGCATCACGCATTGGTACCTGGGCGGCCTGGAACAGGAAACTCCGCGCGGCATGGACAGCGCCGGCTTGGCCAAGGTGCTGCAAGCGAGCCTGCCGACGGCCACGTTCGACACCTATGCCGACATTCCCCATGCCCTGGCGGCCGCGCGTGCCGCGGCGCGCGCTGGTGACTGCTTGCTGGCTTTTGGTTCCTTCTACGTGGCGCGCGCCGTGCTGAACGCCGCTTCGGCAGCCGCTGTGGACGACTTGCGCCGGCAGGTATAATTGCCGCTTACGCGCCGTGCTTGCCGCTTTGGAGACATCCTTGAACACACGCCTGCTCGGAGCCGCGGTCTTGATTGCGCTGGCCGTCCTGTTCGTGCCGATGTTCTTTTCGCGCACGCCACCGGCTGGAGGCGACCAGAGCATCAGCCTGGCCATCCCGCCCTCTCCGGACGGTGAGCTGCAGACCCGGACCATGAGCTTGAATCCACAGGTGCCATCCACGTCGGCCGCTGCCTCGGCGCGTTCGGCCGCGCCAGTCGTGTCGGGCGATCAACTGGCCACGGTGAACATTGGCTCGAACCGGCCCCTGGACGTCGAGACGGATCCGCGCGCCGGCAAAGCCCACGAACCAACGACGGTGACCATGGGTTCGGGCACGTCGCCCTCGCAACCAATCATCCCGATGCAGGGCGCCGCGCCGAAGGCTGGAAGCTCCACGCCTGCGGCCACGCCCCCCGCATCCAAGCCCGCTGCGGCGGCGCCCAAGGCAGCCGCGCCCGCCCCGGCGCCTGCAGCACAGGCTGCGGCGACGGCAGGGGATGGGGCCTACCTAGTCAACTTGGGCGCCTATGCCAGCTCCAGCAACGTGGCCAGCCTGCGCCGCGATGTGCAGGCACTGGGTTACCCGAGCACCGCGCAGGCAGTCACGCTTGGCGGCAAGCAGTTGACCCAGGTGGCAGCCGGGCCGTTCGAGACGCGCACGGCGGCGGAAGCCGCGCGCCTGAAGATTGGCCAGAAGGTGCAGGGCGTACGACCCACCCTGGATCGCACGGCGTCCGCGCCCCAGGCCGCCGCGCCCGCGGCCGCATCCAACGCATCCGCATCCAAGGCCGGGGGCTGGGCCGTGCAGCTTGCGGCGCTCAGCAACGAGGCTGACGCCAATGCCTTGCGCGACAAGTTGCGCGCCGGTGGTTTCGACGGTTACGTCAATCCAGTGCAGTCGGGCGGCACGCGCCTGTGGCAGGTGCGCGCCGGCCCGCTGACCCAGCATGCCGACGCCGAGCGCGTGCAGGTGCAGATCAAGGCCA
>DATNBK010000276.1:0-39591 GCA_035571995.1 Rhodanobacter sp. | reverse complement strand
ATCGGCGTTTCCCATTGCGCGGTGTAGTCGGCAAAGTCCTTCATCGACAGGATGCCGCCATTGGCGTCGCTGGCCTTGACCACGGCCTTGGCAATGGGCCCCTTGTAGAACGCGTCGGTGCCGCCGTCCGCGATCAGCTGCAGCGTATGCGCCAGTTGCTTCTGCACCAGACGGTCGCCGACTTTCCACGGCTTGCCGTCATTGAGGAAGATGGCGGCGACGTTGGCATGTTCGGCAAACGCCTTGTTGTGCGGGCCGAGACTCTCGATGTCGCCCTGGCGGAGCACGTAGCCTTCGTTGGCCAGCTTGATCGCCGGCGCCATCACCTGCTTGAGCGACATCGTGCCGTACGCCTTCAAGGCCGTGTTGAAGCCCATGACCGTGCCAGGGACGCCGACCGCCAGATAAGTGTCGGTACTGCGGTCCGGCACAACGTTGCCCTGGGCGTCCTGGAACATGGTCGGTGTCGCCTTCAGCGGCGCCTTCTCGCGGAAATTCAGGAACAGGCTGCGGCCGTCCTTGAGCCGGATGTTCATGAAGCCGCCGCCGCCAATGTTGCCGCAGCACGAATGCACCACCGCCTCGGCGTAGCCGACCGCGACCGCGGCATCCACCGCGTTGCCGCCCTGCTTCAGGATGTCCACTCCGGCCTGCGTGGCGTAGTGCTGCGCGCTCACCACCATGGCGTGCGCCGCGGTGACCGGCTTGGCCTTGGCCAGGTCCTCCCTGGTGACAGCGACGATATCGCCGGTCTCGTCTGGATTGACCGCAGTGCCTGGGTGCACGCTGCCCGCCGCCGCGGGCGCCTGCGCCGAAGCAGCGTCCGTTGGCGCCACGGCTGTCGGCGCGCCACCGCCGGAACAAGCGGCGATGCCCAACACCGACATCGCCACCGCCAATGCGCACGGCCAACGCCACGGTGCCCCACGTCCTGGTGTCATCCGGCAAGACGATCCTGACCGGGATTGCAGCGCAATCTGCTTCGACATCTGTTCCCCTCCACGGCTATCACGTCAAACATAATCAACGGTCAGCAAACGTCGCCAATGAAAAAACCGTCACCGGGCATAACTGGCGGTTCTGGCATCTATGCCATTTGGCACCCCTGAATGGGCAACGACGCGCAATCACGATGGTACGCATAACGTCCCGTTATGCACGACTCCGTTCTTTTCATTGGTTGCACCAGGCGCCTCGTGCCTATGCTCGGCGCCGTCAAAGGCAAACGAGTGAGTGCAAGATCGGAACATCTGCCACCTCGTGCGACTTCCATGTGCGTGAAGACACCCTATGTGCAGGATCGCGCGCTGATGTCGACCTGTCAGGCGGCCAGTTGGGCCCGGCCAAGCTGATTGCATAGAACTGCCGTGGGGTAATCAGCTCCCCTCGCGATCTTCGGTCATCCGCCCGCCCTGGGAAAACATCCTGGTCCGTCGCGGATGCGGGCCAGCGAATGGCCCGCAGGTCCTGTCGCCGGGAGGTCTGATGTCGGAGCCACGTCCAGGCACGTCGACGCGATCGAGCCGTCTTCGCCTTGAGCGTTCCACTGAGAGGGGTGCCGAGTATGACTGCAACATATGTTCATGGGTCCCGCCGCAAGCTGGTCCTGCAGCGCAAGGCGCTGGCCCTGGCGATCAGTTCGCTTGCCTGTGGTTACGGTGGGGTCGCGTGGTCCCAGGCCGTCACCGGCACCATCCAGGGCACAGTGCCGATCGCCAGCAATGAAACCATCCGGATCACAGGCGGCGCCGGTTTCGACCGCACCATCAACGTGGATACGTCGGGCAGATACTCGGTCAACCTGCCCGTGGGAACCTACGATGTGACCTTGCTGCAGGACGGCAAGGTGGTCCAATCGCAAACCGGGGTCAGCCCAGCAGCAGGTGGCGCCGCCGTGGCCAATTTCTCCTCGACGTCTGCCGCCGTTAGCGCGCAGAACCTGACTGCGGTCAACGTCACGGCCAATTCCATCCCGACCATCGACGTCAGCACGACCAACCAGGTCACGACGATCACGGCCAAACAGTTGCAGGAATTGCCGCTGGGACGCAGCGCGGCGGACATCGCGGCGTTGGCACCGGGCGTCAACATGGGGTCGCCACAACTGTCGTCCGGCCCCCTGGGCACGCCGATCAACGTGTTTGGTGGCGCTTCGACGGCCGAGAACGCGTATTACATCGATGGCATGAACGTCACCGACGCACTGACTGCACAAGGCGGCATCGAGCTGCCATACGGAGCCATCGAGCAGCAACAAACGTATATCAGCGGCTATGGCTCGAAATACGGCCGATCCATTGGCGGCGTGATCAACCAGATCGGCAAGAGCGGCTCCAACGAGTGGCATTTCGGCGTGCGCGCACAATGGGAGCCCGCAGGTACGCCTTGGACCAGCGACACCCGCAACTATTACTACGTCAATCCACTTTCCACGCGCCCGGGCCAGAGTCCCGGCGACCTGCAGACTTACAACAAGGGCAGCCACACCCAGGAAACGGTTTACGACGCCTACTTCAGTGGCCCGCTCATCCCGGACAAGCTGTTCTTCTTCCTTGCCGCCGAACAGGATAACGTGCGAGGCAGCAGCGTCCAATCGGTGGAGAATCCATTCGTATACAACTACCAGCGGCACAAGCCAAAAATCTACGGGAAAGTGAACTGGAATATCAACGACAGCAATATCCTGACCGTGACTGGCCTGCAAAGTGAAAATAAATATTGGCAGGCCAATTACAATTTTGACTATGACACATTGCGGACTGGCAGCTTTGCCGGTCTCGATCAGACGTCCAAGACCGCATTCAGGTTCTGGACCGCGAATTACACCTCATACATCACCGACGACTTGACCCTGAATGCGATGCTGGGCAAGACGCGTGGCGAGTACTACACCGAGCAGCCTCCGTACCCGGGATTCAATCCTGAGCTGCCCCATATTGGAAGCGCCTCGGTGCAGAATCCTGCCTTCGTCCCGCCTGGAGGCATCGTCAACTCGCAGACCAATCCGCAGCAGTCCAACCCCGCCCATCGCGTCGACGTCACCAGTTATCGCCTGAGCCTGAACTACAACCTCGGCAGCCACAATTTCGAGGTCGGCATCGACAACATCAATTCCTGGGACCTCAACGACGGCGCCGAGATGACCGGCCCAGGTTATGCGTGGTATTACGGGAGCGGAGATCCAGGAAAGCCGTTATTCGGTACCAGCCCAGGCGTCCCGCCGTATGTCGCGCCGTCACCTGATTGCTCCACGGAAGCCGACGGCAAGACCCACTGCTACTATGTGGAAAAGCGCATCGACCTGTCCTCCGCCTCCGTGAAGGTCACGCAACGCGCGCAGTACGTCGAGGACAACTGGCAAGTCACCCGTACTCTTCTGCTGAATATCGGCCTACGCAACGACCAGTTCACAAATTTTGACGGGTCGGGCGAGCCGTATATCCGGTTGGGCAGGCCGCAATGGGCACCCCGCCTCGGCTTCAGTTGGGATGTACACGGCGATTCGACCTTGAAGGTGTTCGGCAATGCGGGCCGTTATTACCTCGCGCTGCCACTGACCACCGCAACATCCATTGCCGCGCCCGTAACGGCCACGAATTTGTACGGAACCTATACCGGCATCGATCCGGCGACGGGCGAGCCCATCGGATTCACACCTTTGCCACAGGTGCCGACGACCGGCGTGTCGATCGACAACGAATATGGCCAGCCGAAGGATCCGCGGGTATCCACTGCCCAGAACATCCAGGCCGAGTTTTCCGACAATTACGTCTTGGGCCTGCAGCAGCAGTTCCAGATGCTCGGAACGAAGTGGGTAGCCGGTGCCACGGCGACCTACCAGAAGATGAACCGCATCATCGACGACTACGACGACGAGCAAAGGGAGTGCGCGGCCGGGGTGCGCCAGGGTTATACTTGGATGACGCCGGACACCTGCAGTGACTGGGCGCAAAGCCTGGTCCTGGTCAACCCGGGCGTGACCAACCAGCTCCTTATGAAATCGCCAGACGGCTCACTGGTCCCGGTCACCTTCACCAACGCGGACCAAGGCTTCACGATGGGTCCGAAGCGCCGCTATTACTCACTGGACCTGTCGCTGACGCACGCCTGGGACGGCAAGTGGTTCGCAAAATTCGATTACGTGTTTTCGAGGACTTACGGCAATACCGAAGGACCGGTCAGCACGTATTCGCAACAAAGCGGCTCGTACGAATCACTCACCACCGCATGGGATTTCCCGGAAAGGATGGACTTCTCAAATGGCGTGTTGCCCAACGACCGCACACACCAGTTCAAAATCTTCGGCGCGTATGCCATCACCTCGGAATGGACGGTCGGCGCCAACTTGTTTGCCGCCTCGGGTGCTCCGCGACTGTGCCGGGGCGGCTACGGCCCGAATGAACTGGCCCTGCACGGCTCCCATACGTACTACTGGTGCGGCGGCGTGCCGGTTCCACCAGGTTCGCTGGGTCGCATGCCCTGGACCCACCGCCTGGACCTCAACGCGGACTACAAGCCAAATTGGGCTGGGCACAAGCTCGACTTCAACCTGGCATTGTTCAACGCGTTCAACAGCCAGCAGGCGGTCTTCCTCAACGACTCGTTCGGCACGACGCAGAACCCGAATTCCGATTTCGGGAGGCTGGAGAATACGCAACCACCGCGGATGCTCCGGTTCTCGGTGTCCTACGATTTCTAATTGACTGGGCGCGGTTCCAAGGGCCGGGCCTCGTGCCCGGCCTCTTTTGCGACGTGCAGGCAAGCGGCGTAGTCTTTCGAGACGATGCCGCCGGCCATTGACGATATGACATCCCCAACGCAGGCAGCGCCTGTGCCGCAGTCTTCGCGGCAGCCACTCTCAAGGGTCGCCGCACGCCTGCTGGCCCGCGCCAGGACGGAATGGGAGCAGCGGCAGTTTGAAGCGGCCGAACGCTCGCTGACGAATGTACTGGCGTTGGCCCCGGACGACGTCGATGCCACGCGGATGCTGGGGATGGTGGCCCAGCGTCGCGGCAATCAGGCGCAAGCCGTGGACTGTTTCCGGAAAGTTCTGGCGGCGTGGCCCGAGGACGCCGACCTGCGCATCTGGCTGGGCATCGCGTTGTACGAGCATGGCGAGGTTGCGGCGGCGGTAGCCGAGCTGCGACAGGCCTGCCGGCTCGCCCCGGGCTCCGCCGCTGCCTGGTTCAACCTCGGCGAAGCACTGGGCCGGGAGGCCTACACCGAGGAAGCCGTCGCCGCCTTGCTGCAAACGCTCGAGCTCGACCCGGCACACCTCCAGGCGCGCCTCTCGTTGGCACGGGTGCAGGCAAACCGTGGCCAGGTGGCGGCGGCGGTCGCCCAGTTTCGTGATGTGCTCCACCGCCACCCCGAACATGCCGAGGGCTGGTTCGGCTTGTCCAATCTCAACACCGTGCGTTTCGACGCCGCGGACGCGGCGCGCTTGCAGCACGCATTGGCGAACCCGCGTTTGTCCGCGCGCGACCGTGAGCTGCTGGGCTTTGCCCATGCAAAAGCGCTGGAGGACCAGGGCGAGTACGCGCGCGCATTCGATGCGTTCGGCAGCGCCAATGCGTCCCGGCGCCAGCGGGTGACCTGGAACGCGGCGGGAGAACACAAGCGGGTGGAAGCAATTACGCGCGTGTTTGCCGATGGCACGCCGCCGCCCGTGGACGCCGGGCTTGGGCATGAGGCAATCCTGGTCACCAGCATCCCCCGCTCCGGTTCCACGCTGGTCGAGCAAATCCTGGCCTCGCATTCACAGGTCGAAGGGGCGAACGAGATCAAGGATCTGAGCCAGGTGATCGACGCCGAGACGCGGCGGCGCCATTCCGCGTTCCCGTTGTGGGTGCCGGAAGCGACAGGCCCGGATTGGCAACGGCTTGGCCAGGAGTATTTGGCCAGGACCGCACGCTGGCGGCAGAGCAAGCCACGGTTCACCGACAAGAGCCTGGTGAGCTGGTACCTCGTGGGCGCGGCACTGGCGATGTTGCCGGACGCGCGCGTGGTCATCGTGCGGCGTGATCCGGTGGAAACGTGCCTGGCCTGTTTCCGCCAATGTTTTGCCGAAAACGCCGGCTTTGCGTGCGACCTCGACGCGACCGCCGACTATTGCGTCGACTTTCTGCGCCTGACCCGTTTCTGGCTGGCCCAATATCCCGACCGCGTGTTCGACCTCGAATACGAAGCGCTCGTGGCCGATCCCGAGCCCACGATCCGGCGGCTGCTCGAATTCTGCAACTTGCCATTCGAACCGGGATGTCTCGAGTTCCACAAGACTTCACGCAGCGTGCTGAGCCTGCCCAGTGCCGCCCAGGTGCGACAGCCCTTGCGCCGCGACACGGCGCGCAGCGCGCGCTACGGCGACAAGCTCGCGGGGCTGCGCCAGCGATTGCGCGCAGCGGGCGTCGTGCCCGGCTAGAATGACCCTGATCGAGGGGGAAGGGTCGATATGCGGCTGCGCCAGATCGAACTGTTCCATGCTGTGCTGACTACCGGCAGCCTGACGGGCGCCGCCGACCTGTTGAACATCTCGCAACCTGCCGCCAGCAAGGCCTTGCAGCACGCGGAGCAACAGTTGGGCTTTGCCTTGTTCAGCCGCGTGCGTGGGCGCCTGCAGCCCACCAAGGAAGCCCTGCTGCTGCGGAACCGGGTGGAAAACATCGCCCAGGAACTCCACGACCTGCAACGCCTCACAGCCAACATCGCCCGCCCAGACAGCGCTCCGCTGCGCGTGACCTGCACGCCAACGGTGGCACAGACCATGTTGCCCGACGCCGTCATGCTGCTGCGCAAGGCGTTTCCAGACACCGTAGCCGAGCTCTCCACCCAGCACTCGGCGGTGATGTATGAGTCCATCCTGCTGCACGAAGCCGATATCGGCTTCACCATGCAGGACTTCGGCCATCCGGCAGTGCGGCGCGAACCCTTGTGCGAGGGCCAGGTCATGGTCATCGCGCCGCCCGGCTGGTGGTCGGAGGCGGAGGTGGCCGAACCACTGCCCCTCAGTGCGCTCGCCGGGCAGCCGATGATAGGCATCGCCATACACGACGTTTTCGGCAGCATGCTGCACAGCCAGCTCGCGCACGTGGCTCCGCCTCCGCAGACGGCCGTGTGGGTGCAGACCTACCAGCTCGCCTACGCGTTGGTCGCCCGCGGTCAAGGCCTCGCCCTGGTCGATCCTTTCACGGCATCCTGCGACCACGGCCAAACCGTACAAACACGTCCCCTCAAACTCCAGCTGGACGTCGTGCTTTATGCGGTCTACCGGATGGACAGCCCGCTGAATCCGGTACAGCAGCGCTTTCTCGACATCGTGCGTGAACTTGCCGCGCGAATGCTGGGCCCGGCTTGACGACATTTGCGCAGGTTTCTTCCACAACCTGCAGTTATGCCTGGTAGCGGTCTTTTCATTGGTGGATTCGTGTGCGCTGTGACTATCCTCGGACAGCGCACAAAGGGGCAACAACGTCCGCACCGAATTCGCCGCGATCATGCGCATGGCATGGACGCACGAGCAGGCCAAGGTCGTGCCGCAGCACGATGCAACGGCACCACCAGCAGGGCCGCCAGCGCACCGGGGTTTTTCTCGCAACGTCAGACAGGCTCTCATCACTCAAATGACATGACGGGGTGCTGCACGCCAGCCTGCAGCAACCGGCTACCGGCAACTTGAACAAGGAGACTTACATGAACAAGCATCGCAACCGGATCGCCCAGTTCGTCCCAACCTTGTTGGCCAGCGCGGTGCTGGTCGCGCTCAGCCTCCCATCGACCGCGGCGGCACAGGACGCCACGCCGTCAACCTCCAAGGCCACCGAGCTCAAGACCATCATCGTCACCGGTACGCGAGCCGGCAACCGCACGGAAACCAGCTCGCTGACGCCGATCGACGTGATTCCGGCCCAGGTGTTGAAAGACACAGGCACGATCGACCTCACCCAGGCGCTGGCCCGTGCCATCCCCTCGCTGAATTTCCCCTTTGCGCCCGCTTCGGACACGTTCGCCTTCCAGCGCCCGTTTGAACTGCGCGGCCTCTCGCCCGACCAGGTCCTGGTCCTGGTCGATGGCAAACGCTGGCACTCCGGGGCGCTCTTGCTCAGCCTCGGGCAGGTGGGCCAGGGCTCGCAGGGCGTCGACCTCAACACGATACCGCTGGCTGCGATCGACCACGTCGAGGTGCTGCGCGACGGGGCGTCGGCCCAGTACGGTTCGGACGCGCTTGCCGGCGTGGTCAACATCATCCTGAAGAAGGGCGCCAAGGGCGGCGACATCGTGGCGACCCATGGCGAATATTCGGCTGGCGACGGACCGCAATGGCAAGCGTCCTCGGACTTCGGCCTCCCGATCAACGGCGACAGGGGCTGGATCCGCTTCACCCTGGACAAGAGCAACCAGAGCCCCACCAACCGCGCCGGCGTGGACCGCCGGCCAGGCCTCACCCAACTGGGCACGAAGTTTCAGTTCGGCATGGTTTCGTTCAAGAACAAGAACCTCTTCATGAACTCGCAGTACGACTTCACGCCAAACGTGCAGTTCTACGCGTTCGGCCACTTTGGCCAGCGCGTGGGCGAACCGCGCGGCTTCTTCCGCTACGGCAGCAACACCCCCTATCCCAACAACGCCCTGGTCGGCCTCGTCTATCCGGACGGCTTCCTGCCCAAGGAACACGGCGACTCGCTCGACCGCTCCCTGGTCGCCGGGTTGCGCGGTACCGTCAACGGCTGGCGCTGGGACGTCAGCGCCAACTATGGCAGCAACCGGGTCTACTACAGCACGCTCAACACGACCAACTATGCGCTGCTGCACGATTTCGGCAGCAGCCCGACCGGCTTCCACGATGGCACGCTGACCGCCGCCCAGCAGACCTTCGACATCGACATCTCCAAGGATGTGCCGATCAGCTGGTTGCAGAACCCGGTGACCGTGTCCTTCGGCACGCAGTATCTGAGGCAGAGCTACGACGTACAGGCAGGTGAGCCCGGTTCCTATTACGTTGGCACATCAGGCGTCTCGGGCGGTGCCCAGGGCTTCGCCGGCTGGGGCCCGCAGGACGAGATCTCAGTGTCCCGTCATGACGTGGCCGAATATGTGCAATTGGAAACCAACCTCACCGACAAGCTGAGCACGTCGTTGGCTGGCCGGCATGAGGACTATTCGGATTTCGGCACCACGACGTCGGGCGCCTTGTCGTTGCGGTACGACTTCACCGACTCGTTCGCGCTGCGCGGCAGCGCCTCGACCGGCTTCCGCGCGCCGGGGCTGGGACAACAGCATTACGAAGAGAGCACCTCGGCGTTCCAGGGTCCGGGCAACTCGCTCGGCCTGCCCCCAGGCATCTACCTGCGCGGCCTGGTGCCAGTAAGCAATCCGATCGCCAAACTGCTGGGCAGCGAACCACTGAAGCCGGAAAAATCCCGCAACTACACGTTCGGCATGGTGTGGAATCCATCCAATGCCTTCACGCTGACGATCGATGCCTATCAAATCACGGTCAGCAACCGCATTGCCCTGTCGAGCTCGCTGTCAACCGCGACGCCAGCCGTGAAGGACTATCTGGCGGCGAACGGCTTCCCCAATGTTCCCTACAGCGGCGTCGCCTACTTCACCAACGCCGGTAACGTGCGCAGCCAGGGCGTCGACTGGGTGTCGACGTGGAACACCACATTCGACAACGGCGGCACCCTCATGTCGACCCTGTCTGCGACCTACAACAAGAACAAGGTCTCCGACGTGCGCCCGAACCCGCCGGTACTGGATGCGCTGGGCGTACTGTTCGTGCGCCTCAACCGCTCCGCGATCAAGGGCCTGCTGGCCGACACCTCACCGCGCAGCAAGGTGATCTGGTCCGAGACCTACAATATCGGGAGCTGGGGCTTCAGCGGTACCGCCACCCGCTACGGACGCATCACCTCATATGGTTCGACCAGCTACCTGGACGACATCGTCTACCCGCACAAGTGGATCATCGATCTCTCGGCTAACTACCACCTGGACAACTGGACGTTTACGCTGGGTGCCGACAACGTGCTCAACACCTACCCGAAGAGGACCCCACAATCCTCAGACAACAACGGCGTGTTCCCGTACTCGTCCAGCTCGCCGTTCGGGTTCCAGGGCGCCTTCGTCTACGGCAAGGTCGCGTTCCGCTGGTAGTCAATTGCTCCCGGGGGCTGGCACAGCCGGATCCCGGCGCGATGCAGTGTGCGGCGCGCCCCGCGGGGCGGGCGATCATCGGCGTCGCGTCACCAGCTGACAAAGAAGCAGCGGCTGGCTGGCGCGCACACCAGCCAGCCGCTCCACAACCTGCAGTTATGCCACCTGCCAGTCTTTTCACTGGCCGTCCAGGCATCCCTGTGACTATCCTCAAACCGGCCACGGAGCCCCGGATTCCATGTTGAAAATCGGTCATCCCCCAGCGCAAAAGAACCGCCCCCTGCACCGCTTTGTCCCGTTGCGGCGTTGGCCAGCGCTGGCCACGGCAGTGGTCATGCTCGTCGCCAGCACCACATTCAACACCCAGGCACAGTCCACCGCGCCAACGACGACGCAGCAGACCGCCGCGATTGCCAGCGCCAATGTGCTGGCCACGAACGCGGGCTTTGAAATCCTGGCGAAGGGAGGCAACGCGGTGGACGCGGCCGTGGCCGTGGCCACCACGCTTTCGGTCGTGCAGCCCGAAGCGTCCGGCATGGGCGGTGGCTTCCTTGCGCTCTATCACGATGCAGCCACGGGCAAGGACACCTTCATCGACGCGCGCGAGATGGCGCCTGCCGCAGTCGACAGTGCCGATTACGCGAATGCGGATGGCAGTCCAAACCGCGACCATTCCGTCAATGGGCCCCTGGCTGCGGGCATCCCCGGCTATCCCGCCGGGCTCGCCTACATGGCCGGAAAGTACGGCACGCTGCCGCTCTCCGTCTCCGTGGCACCGGCCATACGCATTGCCGAAAACGGCTTCCACCCGACGCAATCTCTGGTGCACTCGATCCAGCAGGTCGGCGATGTGCTGCGCCGTTATCCGGCATCCAAGGCCAAGTTCTTCCCCAATGGCAAGGCGCCGCAGACCACTGACTTGTTTCGCGACAAGGCACAGGCCAAGACCTTGAAGGCGTTTGCGCAAAAGGGCGCCAAGGGCTTCTACACCGGCCCGGTCGCCGAAGAGATGGTTGCCGCTGTGAAGGCTGCCGGCGGCACCTGGACCATGGCCGACCTGGCCGCCTACCAGGCCCGGGAGCGTACGCCGATCGAACTCGCCTATGCGGGTTACAAGGTTATCACCGCACCGCCCGTGTCCTCCGGCGGCGTGGCGATCGCCGAGATGCTGAACATCCTGGCGGGCATCGACCTCAAGAGCATGACGGAGGTGCAGCGCATGCACTACGTCATCGAGGCCATGCGCCGTGCGTTCCGCGACCACAACGAATACCTGGGCGACCCGGACTTCGTGAAGATGCCGCTGGACATGCTGCTCTCGCCCTATTACGCCGACGGCCTGCGCCAGAGCATCCTGCCTGACCGCGCCACCAAGTCGTCGTGGCTACCGGCCGCGCATGCGAAGGAGCCGGGCATGCACACGATGCACTTCTCCATCATCGACCAGCACGGCAACATGGTGTCGATGACCTGCACGGTCAACACCACTCTGGGCTCGAAGTTCGTGGCCGGCAAGAGCGGCGTGCTGTTGAACGACGAGATGGACGACTTCGCGCTGGTGGCCGGCAAGCCGAACGCGTTTGGCCTGATTGGCGGCTCGGCCAACGCACCGGTTGCGCACAAGCGCATGCTCTCTTCGATGTCGCCAAGCTTCGTCATCGGCAAGGATCGCCTCCTGGTCATCGGCTCGCCCGGCGGCTCCACCATCATCACCCAGGTGCTGGAAGGCATCCTCGCCTTCGTCGACGGCAAGAGCGCCAGCGAGATCACCGCGCAAAAGCGCTACCACCACCAATACCTGCCGGACCGGGTGGACATCGAACCCAACGCCTTCCCGGCCAACGTGGTCGACGGGCTGAAAGCCATGGGCTACGAAATCAACGACCAGCGTTCCTGGGGCAACATGAATGTGGTGACCTGGGACAAGACCACCGACGTCAAGGCCGCAGCCAGCGATCCGCGCAATCCGGCGGGCCTGGGGAAAGTGCAAGTCATCCACTGAAACATCCAAATCGGCATGCCGCAGGACCCGCTGCTTGAACAAGACCCGTCAAATATGCTTCGTTGCGTGCGTGGCCGCGTTGGCGGCCGGCGCGTGCGTTGCGCAAGTGACGCCCGACACGCCGGACATCCCGGCGCATTTCGCGTTTCCCGCGGCAATGTTCGACTACACGGTGCGCGAGGTGATGGTGCCGATGCGTGATGGCGTCAAGCTGCACACCGTCATCGTCGAGCACAAGGGCACCCGGAACGCACCGATCGTGCTCACCCGCACCCCGTACAACGCCGGCGAGATTGCCGCCGGTCACCTTGCACGCACGATGCGCGACATGCTGCCCGTCGGCGACGACGTGTTCGTGGACGCGGGTTACATCCGCGTCTACCAGGATGTGCGCGGCAAGTACGGCTCCGAAGGCGACTACTTCATGGCCCCGCCGCTGGTCGGCACCATCAACGCGAGCAAGGTCGACGACTCCACCGATACCTGGGACACCATCGACTGGCTGGTGCACAACCTGCCCGAGTCCAACGGGCGCGTCGGCATGATCGGCGCGTCGTATGACGGTTTCACCGTGGCCATGGCCTTGATCCACCCGCATCCCGCGCTCAAGGTGGCCGCTCCGGAAAACCCGCAGATCGACGGCTGGATGGGCGACGACTGGTTCAACAACGGCGCGTTCCGCAACGTCAACCTGGATTACTACACGCAGCAGACCACGACCAAGGGCCTGGGCCCGTCGGTACCTAACCCGGGCGAGGACACCTACGCCACCATGCTGCAGGCCGGTTCCTCGGGCGCTTACGCCAAGGCCGCGGGCATGGAGCAATTGCCGTTCTGGCAAAAGCTCACTACCCACCCGACCTATGACGCGTTCTGGAGCAGGCAGGCCGTCGACCGCATCCTCGCTGGCCAGCCTTTGAAGGTGCCCACCATGTGGGTGGCCGGGCTGTGGGACTACGTGGACATGTATGGCGCTGTCCATGCGTATGCGGCCACCGAGCCCAAGGACCACGCCAACAACATGAACTACCTGGTGCTCGGTCCCTGGCGCCACGCCCAGGAAAACGCGGGCGGCTCGTCACTAGGCGTATTCCAATGGGCCGGCGACACCGCCCTGCAGTTCCGGCGCGACATGCTGCTGCCGTTCTTCGCCCGCTACCTGGTCGATGGCACGCTGGAAAAGAAACTCGCGCCGGTGGCGGTCTATGACACCGGCGCCAACCACTGGGATTATCTCGATCACTGGCCACTGGCCTGCACGGAGGGCTGCCCGGTCAAGTCCACCGCCATCTACCTGCGCGCCGGACGCCATCTCGACTTTGCCGCGCCAGGCGCGGACGAAGCAAAATACGACACTTACCTGTCCGATCCCGCCAACCCGGTCCCTTACCGGCCGCGGCCAAACGGAACCCCGGAAGCCGAAGGCTCGTACTGGGCATTGGCCGACCAGCGCTTCGTGGACGGGCGTCCCGACGTCATCAGCTACACCAGCCAGCCACTCACGCAGCCGCTGCAGGTATCCGGCGCGCCCGTGGTGAACCTGTACGCCTCGACCAGCGGCACGGACAGCGACTGGGTGGTGAAGATCATTGACGTATTCCCGGCCGCGGATCGGCTGGCGCCGGCCAAGGGTGGCTACGAGCTGCCACTGGCGATGCAGATTTTCCGCGGCCGCTACCGCACCGATTTTGCCCGGCCGACGAAGATCTTGCCCGGCCAGCCGCTGCTTTACACCTGGACCCTGCCGAACATCAACCACCAATTCCAGCCCGGCCACCGCATCATGGTGCAGATCCAGTCGAGCTGGTTCCCCTTCTACGACAGGAATCCGCAGTCCTACGTGCAGAACATCTTCTTTGCCAAGCCTGGCGACTACCAGGCCGCGCGACAAGAGATCTGGCATACGCCCGGGCAACCAAGCTCGATCAGCATGCCTATCACCTCACCGGCCCCGCCGAGGCTGGACTGATGAGCACCACACCCGGAGATTGGAGTTTATGTTGAACCACAGCAGTGCGCCGCAAACCGCACATTGGGGACCCCCCTACTTGCTGTACCTGGGGCAGGCGATGGATCAATTGGCCATCAAGACGGCCAGGGGCCTGGCCTACTGGCGACCCGAGTGGTGCATCGGACAGCTGCAGCGCCCTGGCTGCAAGGCCACGCTGGGCTTGCGCGAACTCGACGTGGTCCAGGCCAAGGCCGCGGGCGCCAACACCATGGTCGTGGGCATGGCCAACGCCGGCGGAGTGATGGATCCACAGACCGTCGCCGACGTCATTGCCGCCCTGGATGCCGGCCTGCACGTTGCCGCCGGCTTGCACAACAAGCTGCGCGAGAATCCGGACATCGTCGCGGCGGCGCAGCGCAACGGCCGCGAGCTGTTCGACGCACGCGATCCGGCACCCGGCATCCCCGTGGGTACCGGCCGCCGCCGCGCGGGCAGGCGCCTGCTGACGGTGGGCACGGACTGCTCGACCGGGAAGATGTACACCACGCTGGCGCTCGAACGCGAAATGCACAAGCGTGGCTGCAAGGCGGATTTCCGTGGTACCGGACAGACCGGCATCCTGGTCGCGAACTGCGGCGTGCCGATCGACTCGGTGATCGCGGATTTCATTTCCGGCGCGGCCGAATGGATCTCGCCGGCGCGCTTCGACGGCGGCTGGGACCTGATCGAGGGTCAGGGTTCACTGTTCCATCCATCCTACGCCGGGGTCTCCCTGGGGCTACTGCACGGCGCGCAGCCGGATGCCCTGGTGTTGACCCATGAACCAGGGCGGCCACACATGCGCGGCCTGCCCGACCACCCCGTGCCGAGCCTGCGCGAATGCCTGGAGGCCAACCTGAAGGCGGCCCGGCTGACCAACCCGGAAGTGCGGGCAGTCGGCGTGACCTTGAACACCTCCGGCATGGCGGCCGACGAGGCCCGCGCATTGTGTGCCAAGGTGTCCGCCGAGCTGGGTCTGCCGTGCACGGACCCGGTCACCATGGGCGTCGAATCCATCGTGGACAACTTGCTCGTATGCTTCGCGAACTGACCATACGGCACGACCGCTACCCGCTGGTCGCGCCGTTCCGCATCTCGCGCGGCACCCGGCTCGCTGCCGACGTGGTGACGGCGGAGCTGCGCCAGGGCGGTCACCTCGGCCGCGGTGAGTCCGTACCGTACGCACGCTACGGCGAATCCGTGGCCTCGGTGCTCGACGAAATGGAAACCTTCCGCGATCTGCTGGTCGCGGGCATGGGGCGGGACGAGCTGCAGGCACGGCTGCCGCCTGGAGCGGCGCGCAATGCGCTCGATGCCGCGCTGTGGGACCTCGAGTGGCAGCAGACGTCCGTGCCAGTCTGGGCCCAGTTGGCCCGGAGTCCCCACGAGCCCCTGGTCAGCGCCCTGACCATCAGCATCGATACGCCCGAGCGCATGGGCGCGGCGGCCGCCCGCCTGGCCGATGCCGGCCTGCTCAAGATCAAGCTGGATGCCACCGACGCCGCCGCACGCGTGGAAGCCGTGCGCCAGGCCGCACCGCGGGCACGTCTCATGGTCGACGCCAACGAGAGCTGGAACATCGGGCTATTGCGCGACCTGGAGGCCACACTGGAACGCTGCGACGTGGAGCTGATCGAGCAGCCACTGCCCGCCGATGCAGACGACGACTTGCTGGACTACTCCGGGCCTATCCCGGTCTGCGCGGACGAAGCCTGCCACGTCAGCACGGATCTGCGCCGACTGCGCGGACGCTACCAGGCGGTCAACATCAAGCTGGACAAGACCGGTGGCCTCACGGAGGCCTGGCGCCTATTGCAGGCGGCGCGCGCGGACGGTTTTCGCATCATGGTCGGCTGCATGGTGGGCTCTTCGCTCGGCATCGCCCCGGCGCTGGAGATCGCGCGCGAAGCGGAGTTCATCGACCTCGACGGCCCGCTCTGGCTGCAGCACGACTATCCGGGCGGCCTGGTCTTGAAGGACGGTTGGCTACAGCCGCCCGCGCCGGGCTTCTGGGGCGCATGATGCCGTTCCGCGCTGGTATCGCCTGGAGCGCGGACAGGCCCGGGATGGCTGCGGCATGGCATGCCGGTCCAGCGAACGTGGCCCGGCCATGCTGAGTTTCGACGCGGTGCAAACCGTGGCCTGCGGGGGGCTGTTCCTCATCGCGGGCTACGCGATCCGGCGCCACGTGCCGGTTCTGGCGCGTTTCAGCATCCCGGCGCCGGTGATTGGCGGCCTGCTGGTGGCCCTGGCGATGCTGGTGTTCCACCAGTGGGGCGTGACGCCGGTGCATTTCGACACCACGCTCGAACAGCCGCTGATGATCGCCTTCTTCACCAGCATCGGCTTCAACGCCAGTGCTTCCCTGCTCAAGGTCGGCGGCCGCCAGATCCTGCTGTTCCTGGCCTTGGCCACCGTCATTGGCGTGGTGCAAAACCTGGCCGGCATCGGCCTGGCCGAGCTGTTCGGGCTGCCACCGCTGTTTGGCGTCATCACCGGCTCGGTCACCCTGATGGGCGGCCCCGCCACCGGCATGGCGTTTGCCCCCCTGTTCGCGGACGCCGGCGTGCACGGCGCCGCCAGCGTGGCGCTGGCCAATGCCATGGCCGGCATCGTGCTGGGATCGGTCATCGGCGCGCCGGTGGCGACGATGCTGATCGAGCGGCTCAAGCTGCGACCAAGGGCCGAGCAAACGGGTGGCCAAACGGATATCCCGGTCGTCGCCGCCGGTCCGGCTGCCGCCACCGTGGAGGCAGCCGCCGTGCCCGTCACCCCGACCAGCAACGACGAGCAGGTTTACGCGGGGCTGCGAAGTTTCGTCTTCGTGCTGATCGCCATGGCGGTCGGCGCCTGGATCAGCGGCTGGATGAGCGGCGCGGGCATCACGTTGCCCAGCTACATCGGCGCGATGCTCATCGGCGCGCTGATCCGCAACGCAGACGACCGCTACCGCGTGTTTGGCCTCTCGCCGCGCAGCATCGACACGATCGGCAACATCAGCCTGTCGCTCTTCCTGGTCATGGCCTTGATGAACCTGCACCTGTGGGATCTGAGCGGCCTGGCGCTGCCACTGCTGGCCACGCTCGCCGTGCAGACCGTCATCGTGGTGGCATTCTGCTGCTGGCCGCTGGTGCAACTCATGGGCCGCGACTACGACGCCGCGGTCATGGCCAGCGGCTTCATCGGCTTCATGCTGGGCACGACGGCAAACGCGGTCGCCGTCATGAGCTCGCTGACCGAGCGCTTCGGCGCGGCTCCGCGAGCGTTCCTGGTCGCACCCATCGTCGGCGCCTTCCTGATGGACTTCACCAACGCGTTGGTCATCACCGGCTTCGTCAACTTCCTCAAATGAGTCGCCGGGAACCGGGCGCGGCTACACTGCCCCTGGTCTTACCCATGAGTTGCATCCGTGCACGACGACCATCGCCGCGACCAGACTGAAAATCCCAACGGGGAGGCAGGCCCCAGCCGCAGCCAGCAACGGCGGGAAGCGCTCGCCATCCTGACCCTGGCTGGCCAACTGGTGGAGTTGCCGCCATCGCGGCTGGGCAAGCTCGCGCTTGCCCCGGAAGTACGCGACGAAATCGACAGCTACCGGCAGATGCACGCGCACGGCGCGCGCAAGCGCCAACTCGCCTTCGTCGCCAAGAAACTGCGCCAGCGCGACGATGACGAGCTCGCCTCCCTGCGCGCGGCACTGGATGGGAATGGCAACCAGCAGCGGCGGGAAACCGCCGCGATGCACCGCCTGGAGGTGCTGCGCGGGCAACTGCTGGCCGGGGACGAGGACGCCTTGACCACGTTCATCGCGACACACCCCGACGCGGACCGGCAGCACCTGCGCTCGCTGCTGCGCAAGGCCCGCCAGGAAAAGGAGCATCCCGACACACCGCCACGCGCCTATCGGGAAATCTTCCGGCTGCTGAAAACCCTCGACACGGACAACGACCCGCCCGGATCAGACTCGGCCGGCGCGTGAGGGGGGTGCTCCCTTCACGCACCGGTCGAGCGCGCTCCTAGAAGTCCTGCTTGAAGCGTATGCCGATGGTGCGCGGCAAACTGAAGCCCGTATACACCTGTCCGTTCGGGTACTGCGGCACGACGCCGTGCGCGCCGCAGACATCGACGCCACACTCGGTGTACTTGTACTGCGCCGCGCGCTTGTCGAACACATTATTGACGTAGACGTTGACTGACCAGCTGTTCCTTTGCATACCTGCAGACAAATCAAGAGAGTTGTAGGCGGGTAGATCGCCGAGCAGGTCACGCTCGACCAGGCGCAAGTCGGTCGTGCGCTTGCCGACATGCACCAGCGCAGCCTGGACGAACGCGTCATTGCTGCCCAGGTTGAAGCTGTAGCGCGCAATGAGGTTGCCCTTGAACTTGGGCGTGATCGGCAGTTGCGTACCCTTTGGCGCGAGCGGTCCGGCCACCACGCTGCCGTCTTGCGGGTTGATCGAGCCGGCCGGGCAATCCGTGATCGGGCGGCCGCTTGCGTCCGTGAACCCGCAATAGTTCGCGCTCAACTTGGCGTGATATACCGCGGCCCCGGCGGTGAGCTGCAGGTTGTAGGTAGCCTGCCAGTTCAATTGCGTTTCCAAACCGTCAATACGCGCCGAGTTTGCGTTCTTGATTTCAGTCAGGCCATTCGCGCCCAGTATCGGGAACTGGAAGTCGTTCCAGGTCTCGCGGAATATGGCGCCGTTGAACGACACCCGGTTATTGAACCAGGAAGTCTTCCATCCCAACTCTTCGTTGATCAGGAAATCCGCCTGATAAGGCAGCAACGTGCCGCGCCGGTTGACGCCGCCCGGGCGAAAACCCTCGGAGCGCGTGGCATAGATCATCTTCGTCGGCGTGATGTTCCAGGTCAGGTTGTACTTGGTGAGATTCCCGCTCTCCTTCACCCGCTTGTCGAAGTCCAGACACGGCGCATTCAGGAACGGCGTGGGCGACACGCAGGCAGCCTCGCCCTGGCTCGATGAAAATCCGGCGGCGTAGCCAAAATATCCATACAGTTGATTGCTGGTGCGGTAATAACGCTCACCCACCGTGGCGGTGAGCACGTCGGGGATGAAGTCGAAGGACAGTTCGCCGAATACCGCCTTGTCCCGGTCGTAGCGCATTTGTCGGGTCAGCCAGATCGTATCGTTCCACCCTGTGACGGACAGCGCGTCGGCCAGGCCATCGACCTGGTAATCCTGCATGATGTCGTGCTTTTGCTTCTGCCAGAACAAGCCCGCGACGAGACGCAGTCGTTCGTCGGCTGGTGAAACCACGCGCAGCTCGTGACTATTGTTCGTATAGCCGTCACGGTCGCTGATGTGCTGCGACGGATTGACCATGGCGCCGCTGTTGTCATAGAAGTACGCGCCGGAGCCGTACAAGGCGTCGTACCAGAGTCCGTAGTCGCTGTAGTCGGTCTGCTCTTCCTGATTGCGCTTGAGATGGGCGTAGGCATAGGTCAAATCGAAATTGCCGATCTTGCCCTGTATGGTCAGTGCGCCTTGCCACCAGCGGTCATTGACCCGCTCTGGATAGAAATGGGTGACCGCCAGGTCACCAATGGCGGTATCGCTGGCAAAGTTGCCATGCGAGATCGTCTGCTGCCCCATCACCATCGGCGTGATTGACCAGTTGTCGTTCAAGTCGACTTTCAGCGCGGCGCGTGCCCCGCTGGTATTGGCGTCGTTGTAGTTGTCGCGGGCGTGCCCAACGCACTGGGACAGCGCACTGGGAGCATTGCCGTCGCTCGGCACGCAACCTGGTGCGTTGCTGATCGTGATGCCCGAGGTGGGGAACGTGCGCGACCCGGCCTTATTGTCGATATACCCCGCGTCATGCTCACGCCAGCCGACCAGACGAATCGCGGCACTCTGGTTGATCGGCAGATTGAGCATGCCTTCGGCGGTATAGCCGATACCGCCGTGCGCGACCGTGTCCACGCCCATGCTGTAATTCGCCGCGTAGCCGCCGGTATCAGGCTGGTTGGTGATGATGCGCAAAGCGCCGGCTTCGGCACTCGCGCCATACAAGGTACCTTGTGGGCCTGCCAGGACCTCGATGCGGGCAATGTCGTACATGTGGATGTCGAGCGGCCCCTGGATCGTCGTCACCGGCTGGTTGTCCAGGTACACGCCGACGCTCGGCTGCGAGCCGGAGTGGTTGGTGTTGCCACCGCTCGCCACGCCACGCATGTAAATGGAGACAAAGCCAGGGCCGGTGGCGATGCCGCCGCCACCTTGCTGGAACGTCACGCTGGGCAGGTACTTCACGTAGTCGTCGAAACTCTGCACGTGCAAGGCCTGCAGTTGGTCCGTTGCCAGCACGTCCATGCTGATCGGCACCTTCTGCAGATCCTCGGTGCGCCTTTGCGCTGTCACGGTGACGGCGCCTAGCGTCGTCGCCTTCGACTTTGCCGTCGGCGTCGTGTCGGGTGGCGCGGACTGCGCCGCATCCTGCGCGAACACCGGCAGCGCCACCGCAAGGCAGATTGCCGCCGCGAGCGGCAGCCGGGCCAGCGCCACGGATCGCGTATCCTCGTCATGCCTGGATCGGTTCTTGTGCATCGGTTCTCTCCTGTCGAATATGCAGCGGCCCTTCCGGGTCATCACCGTCTATTCCAATACCGGCACGTCGGGGTAACACTCCAATACAGGCCCCAGGGCCGATGCCAACGGGTCCAGCCACGACGCGTAATGCCGCCAGTGATCCACGCCGTCGCGGTAGATCGGCTGGCGTACCTGTTCCGAACTTGCGGTACGCACCGGGCGCTGGTTCTGGTAAAAGCGCAGGCACGCCTCCTCGAACGGCACCCCGCAGTACGCAAGCAGGCGCCGCACTTCGGCTTCGGTGTCGTCCACCATCCGCTCATAAAAAACGCGGTGGACGCGCCCAGGCAGCACCGCGTCGAAATGCGCCATCAAGGCAACGTAGTCGCGGTAATAACGCCCAAGGTCATCCAGGCTGTAGCTGAAGCTCTGGCCGCGCGCAAAGTGCTGCTTGAACGCCGAGAAACAACAGGCCAGCGGATGCCGGCGCGCATCGATGATCTTCGCGTTCGGCAGGATCAGGTGGATAAGGCCGACATGCATGAAATTGTTCGGCATCTTGTCGATGAAGAGCGGTGCGGAGGTCTTGCGCTGGATCCGCGTGTGTGCGAGGTACTGCTTGCCGAGTGCCCGCAATGCATCGGCGTCGAGCGCTGCCAGCGCGTCGTGGTACGGCGCTGCGCTGCCGGCATCGCCCTGCTGGCGCAAGGCACGCGTGATCGAGGTGACTTCCGGCAGCTCCATCGTGCCTTCGATCTGGCTGTGGCTGGACAGGATCTGCTCGATCAAGGTGGACCCGGCACGCGGCAGGCCGACGACGAAGATTGGATCGCGCGCGGGACAGCCCATGCTTGCGCGTGCGGCAAAGAAGTCCGGCGTGTAGAGTGCGCGGGCACGGCGTACGCGTGCGCTGGTTTCCCCAGCGCTATAGCGCAGCTGCGCGCGACGCAGCACATTGCCACGGGCGTAATGCTGGAACGACGCCGGGTATTCGCCGGTATCCTCCAGTGCCTTGCCGATCGCAAACTCGAGGTGCAGGCGATCATCGTCAGTGAGGTCGGTACGCGCGAGTTGTTGTCGCATCGTTTCCAGACCGCCCGCATCGAAGCGGAACGTCTTCAGGTTGGCCAGGCTCCACCAGACCTCACCAAACGAAGGCGCGAGCGCCAGGCTCCGCCGATACGCCTCGATCGCCTGTCCCGTACGGCCGGCGGTCTTCAGCGCATGTCCGTAGCTCATCCATATCTTCGCCTGTTGCGGATAGCGTTCCAGCAGGTCGGCGTAGATGCGGATGGCGGGCTCGTAATCGCCAATACGGCACAGCACCACGGCCTTGAGGTTGCGGTAACCGGCGTGGCTTGGCTCCACTGCAAGCAAGCGCTCGACCTGGACCAGTGCCTGTTCCGGCTGGTTGCTGCGATGCAGGACCTGGGCGTAGTTCTGCCGCGCGGCGTGGAAGTCGGGAGCGAGCTCCAGGCAACGCTCGAGAAGATGCAGGGCATCCTCGTTGCGACCCAGGCGCGCAGCGACTTCGGCGAACATGCGAATCGCGGCAACATCGGTTGGTGCCTGCTTCAATTGCTCGCGCAGCCGGGCTTCGGCCTCCGGAATCCGGTTCTCGGCGAGCGCGACGGCCGCGTCCAGCAGGCGCGGATCGTGCGTGGAATAGCGCACGTGGTTCGCATACGCGGCTTCGGCCGCGTTTTGTTCGCCGACCGCCATGAAATGGTCGCCAAGCACGCGCCAGGCCTGGGGCAGGTCGGGCTGCAACGCCACTGCGTGACGCAGGGCCGCGATGGCCGCCTCGCCGCGCCCGCTGCGGCCCAGGGCCACCCCCAGCTCGAAATGCAAAACAGCCCACTTCGGCTGCGTGCGTGCCAACGGCTGGAGGATGTCCAGCGCGCCGTCGACATCACCCAGTGCCGATCGCGCCATTGCCAGCAGGCGCAACGCGACAGGATGGGCATCGACTGCCTTGAGGATCTCGGTGAGCTGCTCGACCGCGAGCGCCGGGTCACGCTCCAGCAGGCGCGTGGCATGCGCCAGGGCTTGCTCCAACGTACCGACGGTAGTCGTCTCTGCCATGGTTCCCGCTCTGCGGCGGCTCGACCGGACCCTGGAAGCCATAGCACAAACGATATGGCGGGGTCGTGGCGTGCTGCGGCGCCGACAATAGCTCTTCGCGGATGCTCCGGCAATCATCGATGCGGCCGGTGTGGCAACGCCAGCAACGGCACGCGCTGCCCGACGTACAATGCGCTTCGTCAGGAATACTGCACCGTGGTCGCCGCCGCACCCGGCGTCCGGGGCGCAAGGCCACCACCACATTGGAGTCCGCCATGCGCAGCGATGCCCTACCCGGCGATACCGCAACCACCGACCTCGATCACGCGCAGGCGCTGCCTGCGCGCTACTACGTCGGAAACGGGATGCTGGCAATGGAACAGCGCGCGGTGTTCGCCCGCAGCTGGCAACCGCTGGCACACCAGGACCAGTTGGCGGAGCCCGGTGATCATGTGGTCGGGCAGATTGCCGGCGTCCCGGTGATCATTGTGCGGGGGAAGGATGGCTTGCTGCGCGCGTTCCCGAATGTCTGCCGCCATCGCGCCGGCCCGCTCGCCCTGTGCAATGGCAAGGGTGCGCACTCGCTGCAATGCAAATACCACGGCTGGACCTACACGCTGGAAGGCCAGTTGCGCAGCGCGCCGGAGATGAAGGACGTCCCGGACTTCGACGTCGGCAACATCCACCTGCCGCCGTTGCGTGTGCACGAATGGCAAGGCCTGGTGTTCGTGGCGCTGAGCAAGGATGTCCCGGACTTCGACGAAGTCTACGGCGGCATCAGCGAACACATCGCGCCGATCGACCTGGCGGCGATGCGCTACCTGCGCACCGTCAACTACGACGTCGACTGCAACTGGAAGGTGTACGTCGACAATTACGTCGAAGGCTACCACCTGCCGCACGTCCACCCGGGCCTGAACAAGCTGCTCGACTACCGCGCCTACGACACCGTGCTGTCGCCGTGGTATTCCCTGCAATCCTCGCCGCTGCGCAACAGTTCCGATGCCTATGGCGACGGCCAGGCTTTCTACTATTTCGTGTATCCGAACGTCATGCTCAACATCATGTCCGGGCGGCTGCAGACGAACCGGATCCTGCCGCTTGGGCCGGATCGTTGCCGGATCGTGTTCGATTATTACTACGGCCAGGATGCGCAGGCGCAAGCCCGCATCGCTGCCGACCAGGACTTCAGCGACGAAGTGCAGAACGAGGACATCGCCATCTGCGAGGCGGTGCAGCGGGGACTGGGTTCGGGCTTCTATTCCCCAGGGCGGTTGTGCCCGCGCCGCGAGAGTGGCGTCTGGCACTTCCAGAACCTGTTGCGCACGGCGTACGCGGGCCCCGCCGGGGAACATGCATGAGCACACGCCCGGCGGCGTGGTTGCTTGCCCTCTGCGCACTGGCCTGCGTGCAAGGCGTCCGGGCGGCCGACACACAGGGTACGGTCGTGCATGCCGGCCATCTGCTCGATGTCGACAGCGGCAAGATGCTCGTCGACCAGGCCGTCCTCATCAGTAACGGCCGCGTCGTGTCTGTCCAGTCCTGGAATTCCGCGGCTCCTGGCGCGGCGAAGGTCGTGGACTGGACCGCCTACACCGTCGTGCCGGGCCTCATGGACATGCACACGCACATCGCCGACGTGTTGCAGAGCGCCGATCCGGCAGGGCCGCTGAAGATCAGCGCCGCGCAACAGGCATTTGTCGGCGCGCAACATGCCCGGGAAACCCTGCGCGCCGGCTTCACGACGGTGCGCGACGTCGGCGTGTACCGAGGCTATGCCGACATCGCGTTGCGCGATGCGATCAACGCGGGGGAGGTGCCGGGACCGCGCATGTTCGTTGCCGGGGCATATATCACCGTGCCTGGGGGCGGCGGTGAGATCACCGGCCTGACGAAAGGCACGGTCGTCCCGCCGGAGTTCCGTCGCGGCGTGTCGCAGGGCGTCGAGCCGGTGCGCAAGCACGTCGACGACATACTCGACCACGGCGCCGACTGGATCAAGGTCATCGCCACCGGCGCGGTGCTTGCCGCTGGCACGGATCCGGGGCAGCCCGAATACAGCGAGGCGGAAATCCATGGGGCCGTGACCGAAGCGGCGAAACGCGGCGTGTACGTCGCGGCCCACGCGCATGGCGAAGAAGGCATCGAGCGCGCGATCCGCGCCGGGGTGCGCTCGGTGGAACACGCCTCGCTGATCACCGACCGGGGCATAGCGCTGGCCAAGCAGCATGGCACGTGGCTGGTGATGGACATCTACAACGGCGACTACATCGACCGTGTCGGGCGCCGCGATGGCTGGCCTGCCGAGATCCTGCGCAAGAACACGGAAACCACCGAGACCCAGCGTGCGGGCTTCCGCAAGGCGGTGCGGGCTGGCGTGCACATGGCCTTTGGTACCGATGAGGGCGTCTACCCCTATGGTGACAACGCCCGCCAGTTTGCCTACATGGTGCGCTACGGGATGACCCCGCTGCAGGCGATCCGCTCAGCCACGATCGACGCGGCACGCCTGCTGGGCAAGGAAAAGGAACTGGGCTCGATCAGTCCCGGCAAGGCGGCAGACCTGGTCGCCGTGGCCTGTGACCCGCTGCACGACGTGGACTGCCTGCGCCAGGTGCGCGGCGTGATCAAGGCCGGCCAGCCATTCCCCATGGACTGACCCCGGTGCGGTCGCGGGACATCTCAGCGTACGCTGCCGGCCGGCGCGGGAGCGCTGCCGCTGGTCGTCGGAACGCTGGAGGCGGCGGCCGGCATGCCGACGATCGGCGTCAACGGGCTGCTGGCAGGTGCCGCCTGCAATCCGGACCCACTGGGGATCGCCAACGGCGGCTGCGCGGAGGCACCGCGATCGACCAGGGTGAATACGGGCTTGTCCCAACTGCCGGTGACGCGATAGTGGGCGGTGGCCGCCCTGTTCAGGCCGTGGCCCAACAGGCCTTGCACGGCCAGCCCGGCCGCCGCGCCTACCGGGCCGCCCACGACGGCGCCAACCAGGGGCAGGCTGTTGCCCACATGCGGCACCACATGGACGTCCTGATCGTAATCCCGGCCGCGCAATCCGGTACGGCCGGTGATCGTGATGTTGGCCGACGGCCCGCTGATGACCAGGTCATTGGTGGTGGCGTTGCCATCGGCAAGCTGGAATTCGCCGGTGATGGAGTCGAACGCCAGGCCCTTGCCAAACACGTCGCCGAAATCCAGGGTCAGGCGGCGCGGCAATTCGGCGAGCGACACCAGGCCCAGCAGGCGCCCCACGCCTGGCGAGGTCGCCTCGGGGATGCGGCCGTCCTCGACCTTGATGCGCAAGGTCCCATCCATGTTGGCCAAGGCGATGCCGGACGGTGACCCGGGCCAGCGCGCATCCAGCTGGTCGTGGGTGCTGCCGCCGTGGATCAGGCCGTTGTAGCCAAGCGCACCCAGCATCCCACCAAGGTCGTTGGCGGAAAAATTGATGTTCATCCGCGTGTGGCTGTCGTGGGCATCGCCATTCCAGTCGCCAGTGGCGCTGATCTGCGCATTGCCGGACAAGGCGCGCAGTTGTTCGATATGCATGCCGTTGGCGGTGGGCCAGCTCTCCAGCCTGGCATCACCCAACTTGGCGACCCCAAAGCGCAGGTCCTGCACCCACAAATGCAGGGGCGGCAAGGCCTTGGGATCGACGCCGGTATCGGCAGGATTCTGCTCGGGCGCAGGCGGTGGCTTCGGCGCAACGGGCGGCGCTGGCGCCGCGGTTGCCACGGAAGCAGCCTCAGCCGGCGTGGTATCGACCGGCCAATACAGGCGCTGGATGCGCGCGGTCACGCCCTTTTGCTGCAGTTGGGTGGTCGGGATCGAGATCGTGCCGGCCATGGCGGATCCAACCACCCGTACCTCCAGTGCCGCATTCGTCGTGGAGGCGTCGATGCGCATCGCACCCAGGGACCGGTTGAACCAGAGCGCATGGTCCGCGCTGACCTCCACGTCGGTCACCGCAAGGCCACCCTCTCCCTCGCCGCCGGCTGTCTGCTGCACCCAGCCGGTGACATCCAGCCGCTGTGCGTGGCCGCGTATCTGCAAGCCGGTCGGCGGCAACTGCTGTGGCATGTCGGTGCCAAAGGCGATCGCGCCCGCCACCGGCGGCGCATCGCCGGCCAGGCGGAAGCGGCCGCGTGCGACCTCGCCCAAGGCCACCCGCAGATCGGCCCCGTCGACGGGCACGCCAATTGCCACGTGCAGCGGCATGCCAACCGCTGCCTCCTTCTGCAGCGGCGCCGGATAGTTCAAGGCCACGCCACGCAAGTCCGAATCGATGGTGAGTTGCTGCCGGGCCGGCGCGGCCCCGGCTGCCGGCGTCGCCGAGAACGCCACGCGGAAATCACCACTTCCCGTGGAACCCTGGCCGATCCAGGCCAGGTTGGGATAATCGCGCACCAGGTCGGCGAGGCTGTATTCACCGCGCATCTGTACCCAGACCGAGGTGTCGGGGTGACTGGGCACGTCACCGATGGCCAAGGCCAGGGTCGAGGCGCGGCCATGGAAGGCAGCCTGCAGGCGGTCGGCTTCGATGCCATGCTGGTCGAAACGCAGCGGCCCCTCGAGTTGCTCGAGCTCGAGGTTCCAATCCGGCGCGCGCAAATCCGCGTCGCTCAATACGACCGCGCCACTGAGCCTGGGCGCATCATCCGTGTGCAAGGGCAACTCCAGGTGCATGGCAAACGTGCCCTTGCCGCCCAGGCTCAGTTTGTCCAGCGTATCGCGTTGCCCGCTGCCGATCGGGCTGGCGCGCACGAAGCGCATCAGGTCGCCGCCGGCGCCGCTGCCGCGGATGCTGAGTTCGAGCGGCGCAGTGGCAAAATCCTCGATGTTTGCCACCGCCAGCTCAGCATGCACGCCGAGGGTCTGGGCCGTGCTGGCCACGGCCCGGAAACCGCCGCCGACAAAGTCGGCCATCACATCTACACGCGCGGCCCGCGGCCAACCGTTGGCGTAATCCAGGGTCAGGTCGTGGATGGGGACATGCGCCTCGAACCGGCCTTCGTGATGGGTGAACGGCCAATCCGCCAGGTCCCCGCGCAGGATCACCTGGGCACCGGCGACCCTGCCCGCCACCAGGGCGCGGTCCAGCCATGCCATGGTCCCGGCCGGCATCGAGCTTGGCCAGAACAGCTTGGCTGCCGGCACCTTGGCCTCGACCACCGTGGCAAACAGGTCGGCCGATGGCGCTCCACCCGCTCCCGGGAACGCAAGCTTCCCGCGTACCTGGGCGGTGTAGTCCGCCGCCGAGACGTCCAGCGCGTCCGCACCGAGTACCCAGCCGGCAGCATCCTTCCAGAGCACCAGGCTGCCGTCGAGTTTCGACAGCTCCAGGGGCTTGCGAAACAGCTCCGGCAAGCTGATCGTGGTGGCTTGCGCGGGCAGGCTCAGGCTCAGCGCCTCGGCATCGCCCACGACGTGGCCAGCCAAGCGGTCCACCCCGGGCAGCTTGCCCACGGGATCGATGCCCACGCCGGAAAACCCGAGGTCCAAAGCCTGCAGGCCGTTGGCACGACTCCACCCCAGATCGAGCCGGCTGGCCAGTGCGCGCGGTTGGCCATGGCCCAGCCACTGCACCAGCCCTGGAGCCAGCGCCGGCTTCAGCGCCAGCAGGGACAACCACGGTGCCAATTGCCAGTCGCGGCCCGCCACCCCGACTGCCAACTGCGGCGTACCCGGATCACGCACCAAGGCCACGGCCGCGCTCCCGCCGGCTCCGGCCCAAGCCAATCGATAGCCGTCCGCGACGCGCCGCAAGCCGACCAAGCCATGCAACGGGCCAGTCTGAACGCTTTGCACGGCGGCGCTGGAGATTGCCAGGTCGGCCAGGTCCAATTGCACGACGGCATCGGCAAACTGGCCCTGACGCCACCGCAACCAGGCGCCCACACGCCCACGGCCATCATCCAGGCGATAGCCGTGGATCTCGACGCCGGACAGCATGTGGCGCAGGTCGCTCGCGTCCAGGCCGACCCACAACATTCCCATGCCCCTGTCTTGCTGGAAATCCCCGGCCACCCTCAGCGCCCCGGCACTGCCCTGGCGCTGCACGATACCGGCCAGGCGCACGCGCCCCCGGGCCGTCCGGTTGACCCGCAGATGCGGCGCGGACAAATCAAAGCGCTGTCCGGAACGTTGGTCGTCGACCGCCAGTTGCAGGTTGTCCAGCCACAGGTCCGCGGACAGGTGTCCGAGGTCGAGGGCGGGCCCGCTGAGCTCCACTCCAGCTCCCATCACCTGCCACTTGCCGTCCCCGGTGCGGGTGGCAGTGGCGCGCAGGCCACGCACATGCACGTTGAACAAATGGCGCGCGGGCACCACCCAGGCACTGAAATCGAGCCGCAGGTCGACTTCGGGAATGTGCAGGCTGCCCTTGGTCTTGCCAGCCGGCGGTCCGACGGTCACTCCCCGCAATGCCAACGACGGCCCGGAAGCAGTCCATTGCCCGCGCAGGGAATCAAAGCTGGTGGGCCGGTCCAAATGCGTCGTGAGCTGGGCGGCGACCCAATCCGGATGCCTGGCCACCAGCGGCAACAGCAGTTGGGCGAGCCCAACCACCACTGCAAGGACGATCACCAGGACACCAATGACCCAAGCCGATGCCCGCGCGCAGCTGCGCAAGCCATGCTTCCAGCGTGTGTTCACGCCCGCCGATCTGTGCCGAAGTTACAGCAACACCACATCAAACTGTTCCTGCGAATATTGCGCCTCCGCCTGGAAGCGGATGCTCTTGGAAATGGATTCTTCCAGTTCGGCAACCGCCCCGGACTCTTCCTCCTGGATGCGGTCGACCACTTGCGGGCTGGCCATCACCAGCAATTGTTCCGCATTGAACTGGCGCACGGCACGCGTGATCTCGCGAAAGATCTCGTAGGTCACGGTTTCGGCACTCTTCAACATGCCGCGTCCGTCGCATACCGGACAAGGTTCGCACAATTGCCGCCAGAGGCTCTCGGTGGTGCGCTTGCGCGTCATCTCCACCAGCCCCAGGGCTGAAATCGGGAACACCGTGGTGCGCGCATGGTCGCGGGCCAAGCCCTTGTTCAACATGCGCAAGACCTGGCGCTTGTGCTCCTCGTCGAACATGTCGATGAAATCGATGATGATGATGCCGCCGAGGTTGCGCAGGCGCAGTTGTCGCGACGCCGCCTGCGCGGCTTCGAGGTTGGTGCGGTAAACCGTCTCTTCCAGGTTGCGCGAGCCGAGGTAGGCACCGGTATTGACGTCGATCGTGGTCATTGCCTCGGTCTGGTCGATGACCAGGTAGCCGCCGGATTTCAGCGGAACCTCCTTCTTCAGCGCGCGCTGGATTTCGTCCTCCACGCCATACAGGTCGAAGATCGGACGCTCGCCGTCGTAGTGCTCGATGCGGCTGTCCAACTGCGGCATGAATTTGTGCACGAACTTGACCACGCTGGCATGGGTTTCCAGCGAGTCCACGCGCACCTTCTCGATGTCGGCATTGAGCATGTCGCGCAGGCTGCGCAGCGGCAGGGGCAACTCCTCGTATACGCGGTCGCCCACCCTGGCCTTGGCGATATTTTCCTGCAGCACTCGCCAGACCCGGCCCAGGTAAGCCACGTCGAAAGCCAGCGACTCGGCACTTTGCCCCTCGGCATTGGTGCGCACGATGTAACCCAGTCGTGCCTGAGTGCCGTTGCCGTTGCCGTTGCCGGCGGCGTCGCCAAGCAGCGACAAAAGGATTTCGCGCAGGCGCTGGCGCTCGGTTTCGTCCTCGATGCGCGCCGAAACACCCAAGGTCTGGGCGTGTGGCAGCAGCACGAGGTAGCGCGACGGGATGGACAGGTTGGCCGACAGCCGTGCGCCCTTGGTGCCGAGCGGATCCTTGGCCACCTGCACCACGATCTCCTGTCCCTCGTGCACCAGTTCGCTGATCGAGGGCACGTGCGTATCCTCGACCGGCTCCATACCCTCGACCGGGGCCGGACGCAGGATGTCCGACACGTGCAGGAACGCCGCGCGGTCCAGCCCGATCTCCACGAAGGCCGCCTGCATGCCCGGCATCACCCGTTGCACGCGTCCCTTGTAGACATTGCCCACGTAGCCCCGCTTCGAGGCGCGCTCGACATGCACTTCCTGCAACATGCCGTTCTCGACCACGCCCACCCGCGTCTCGCGGGGCGTCACATTGATCAGGATCTCCTCGCTCACTGCATTCTCCAATCGCGGCCCGGTTCACCATCCCTGGATGGCTGCCACCACCGGGCTTCCCAGCCATAGACCGGACGTCGGCGGCATGGTTCGTACCATGCACCCGTCCCCCAGGGGGGCGACAGCGGCGACCGGTCGTCGCATGCGGGACGCTCGGAGCGCTACAGTACAGGCATGGAGCGCACTCCGATACTTCTGGCCTGGAGCGGCGGCAAGGATTGCCTGCTGGCCTTGCAGCACCTGCGGGCCGATCCGCGCTGGCAGGTGGTCGCGCTGTTCACCACGCTGAACCGCAGCTACCGGCGCGTGGCCATGCACGGCATCCAGCACGACGTCCTGCGGGCCCAGGCCGACGCTCTGGGCCTGCCCGTGCTCGAGGTGCCCATCGACTGGCCGAGCAGCAACGAAGCCTATGAACTGGCCCAGGCGGGGGCGCTGGCGCAGGCGCGCATGCGCTGGCCGGGCATCCGCCACTGTGCATTCGGCGACCTGTTCCTGCTGGATGTACGCGATTACCGCGTGCGCCAACTGGGCAAGGAAAACTGGCGCGCCGTCTTTCCACTCTGGGGCGAGGATACGGCGCGCCTTGCCCGGCGTTTCGTCGGCGAAGGGCATCGCGCCGTGCTGTGCTGCGTCGATACCCAGCAACTCGATCCAGGGTTTTGCGGGCGCGCCTTCGACAGCGTGCTGCTTGATCAGCTCCCACCGGGCACGGATCCCTGCGGGGAGCACGGCGAGTTCCATACGCTGAGTTATGGAGGGCCGTTGTTCAGCGCCGACCTGGCGCTGCGCCGCGGCGAGTCGGTGTTGCGCGACGGCCGCTTCCAGTTCACCGACTTCCTGCTCCAGTCGCCACCGACTTGACCGCCAACCCGGCATTGGGCCCAGGCTCCCGCCAACAACCTCAATCGATCGGGGTATGCCGGTACTTGCCAACCTGCTCCGGGCGCACGATGGACGCCTTGTTGCCCCAGGCCTGGCGGATGTAGCTGACCACCAGGGCAACGTCGCTGTCATCCAACTGCTGGGCGTACGGCGGCATCGAATACGGCCGCGGATTGCCCGCGGTCACCGGGGGAAAGCCACCCAGCAGCACCGTACGCACGGCATTGATCCCGGTCGGCTCGGTCACCGCCGAGTTGCCGTCCAGCGGCGGATAGACGCCGGCCACGCCGCGGCCATCGCCACCATGGCAATCGGCGCAGTGCTGGCGATACACCTTTTCCCCGGCGGCGGCGATGCGCTTGACGTTGAACGCCGAGCGCGGCGCCTGCCGTGGCTGGCGTGGCGGCAGGGTGGCCAGGTAGGTGGCAATCGCGCCCAGGTCGGCGTGGCCCAGGTGCTGGGTGCTGTCCGCCACCACGTCGGCCATGGGCCCGAAGGCCGCGCCCTTGGCCGCGTGACCGGTCTTCAGCAGATCCACCACATCCCCGGTAGTCCAGCCCTGCAGGCCACCGTTCGCCTGCATGCTCAAATCCGGCGCATACCAGTCCTGGCGCGGTATCTCGCCGCCCGACAACCAGGTGCCGGCGGTGGCGCCCCAGGCATTGCGCGGCGCATGGCATTCGTTGCAATGGCCCAGGCCCTGCACCAGGTAGGCGCCGCGGTTCCAGGCGGCAGACTGCCCGGCATCGGGCTGGAACACACCTGGCTGGAAGTACCGTGCGCGCCACACCGCCAGCGTCGCGCGCAGGTTGTAGGGGAAGCTCAGCTTCGCGGCTTCCGTTTCCTGCCGTACCGCGGGCAACGAGTGCAGGTAGGCAAAGATCGCCCGTGCGTCCCCGGGCGTGACCTTGGTGTACGAGGTGAACGGGAAGGCTGGATACAACCACTGGCCGTCCTTGCGTTGTCCGTGGTGCAAGGCGCGCCAGAAATCGGCAAACGACCAGCCTCCGATACCGGTCTCCGGGTCCGGCGTCAGGTTCGGCCCAGGGATGGTGCCAAACGGGGTGGGAATGCCGCGGCCGCCCGCATATGGCGGACCGCCGCGGACACTGTGACAGCCGGCGCAATCGCCAGCCGCAGCCAGGTACGCGCCCTGCGCCACCAGTGCCGGATCGGCCAGGGCCGCGGCCGACAAGTCGCCCACCTCGGGTATCGCCACGTTGTCGGCACGCTGGCCGGCCATCCACAGCCATCCGCCAAGCACGGCCAGCACGACGACGACCACCAGGATCACCACCCAGCGCCTCATGCGCCTGCTCCAAGTACCTCGAGCACACCGCAGGGCAGCGGCGGCTTGACGCTGCCAGCCGGCTGCGGCCGCACGTGCGCCGGCAGGGTCCGGCTGGCCAGCCACGCCGCCACGGCAGTGATGTCCGACTCCTGCAGGCGCCCGGCGATGACGGCCATGCAGTCGGGTTTGCGCATGGCGCGGGTGTGGGTGCGCCAGGCGCCCAACTGCGAGCTGATGTAGTCATATGGCAAGCCCACCAGCCCCGGTATGGCGGGCTCCACGCCGGTCAATTCGACCCCGTGGCAGCTGGCGCAAGCCGGCACCTTGCGTTGCGGGTCGCCGTCACGCGCCAGCTGCTCGCCGCGCTGCAGGATCGCGGCAGTCACCGGCGGCACCGGCGAGCGCGCATAGGGCACCTGCTGGACCGAGAAGTAATCGGCAATCTCATGCATGTAGGCCGGGCTGAGGTTGCGCACGGTGTATTCCATCGGCGGGTACTTGCGCAGGCCGTCCTGGAAGTTCTGGATCTGGCGCGCCAGATAGCCGGCGGGCTTGCCGGCCAGGCGCGGAAAGTACTTGCTGCCGGGCGTGCCTTCGCCATGCACGCCATGGCAGGTCGTGCACGCCGCAATGCGCTGCTGCAAGGTGTCGGGTACCGGCGGGGCGGCTGTCCCCTGGCCAAACGCAACAGACGTCATGGCCGCCGCCAGGAACGCGGCCGCCAACAGCTTCCATGCTTCGCATCGCCTTATGCTTTTCATCCGCGCATTATAGGCTGCACGTCCCGGACGACGATCGATAGCACGCCGTCCGCTGCGACCGCGGCCCTGCTGCACGTCACTGGAGGTCCATGTGAACTTTCCTGGTCATTGTCTCGGTGCGGTCATTGGCGTGCTGCTAGCCGCCACGACCTGCGCGGCTTCCGTCGAACCTCCGACCCTGCCCTATGCCTCGCTCAGCGAGCTGCAGTCGCGCCTGCACTCAGGCGCACTCACCAGCCAGCAGCTGACCCGGCAACTGCTTGAGCGGATCGACCAGGTGGACCGCCACGGGCCAGCCCTGCATGCCGTCATCGAGACCAATCCCGACGCCATGGCCTTGGCCGGGGCGCTGGATGCGGCGCGCGCCAAGCAGCCTGCACCGGGTCCGCTGTACGGCATCCCGGTGCTGCTGAAGGACAACATCGACACGGGTGACCGCATGCTGACCACGGCCGGCTCGCTGGCAATGACCGGCGCGCCGGCAACGCACGATGCCGCCCTGGTCGCGCGGTTGCGCAAGGCCGGCGCCCTGATCCTGGGCAAAACCAACCTCAGCGAATGGGCAAACTACCGCTCCACGCATTCCAGCAGCGGCTGGAGCGGTCGCGGTGGACAAACCCACAACCCCTACGCACTCGACCGCAACCCCTGCGGATCGAGCTCGGGCTCGGCGGTGGCCGTCGCTGCCGGCCTCAGCCCCTTGGCCATCGGCACGGAAACGGACGGCTCGGTCGTCTGCCCGTCGGCGATGAACGGCATCGTCGGGATCAAGCCTACGCTCGGCCTGGTCAGCCGCAGCGGCATCGTGCCGATCAGCCACAACCAGGACACGGCCGGCCCGATGGCGCGGGACGTAGCCGACGCGGCCGCGCTGCTCACGGTGATCGCCGGCAGCGATCCCGCCGACCCGGCGACCGCCGAGGCGGACGCGCACGCCACCGACTACACCCGCTACCTCGACCCCAACGGCCTGCGCGGCAAGCGGATCGGGGTGGTGCGCGAACTTGCCGGCAAGGAGCCGAACGCCGACCGCGTGCTCGCTGCCGCAATCGCCACGATGAAAACGCAGGGCGCAATCATCGTCGACCCGGTGGTCCTGCCACACCTGCATGAGCTCGGAGCGCTCGAGGACATCGTGCTGGCGCACGACTTCAAGCACGACATCAACGCCTATCTCGCCACGCGCAAAGGCCTGGCCGTGCATACGCTGGCCGACCTGATCGCCTTCAACAACGCGCATGCAGCCGGGGAAATGCCCTGGTTCGGGCAGGAAATATTCCTGCATGCGGAAGCGCAAGGTGCGCTCAGCGACAAGGCCTACACCGATGCACTGGCCAAGGCAAAGCGGCTATCGGGACCCGAAGGCATCGACGCGGCGCTCAAGGCGCACCACCTGGATGCCTTGCTGGCGCCGGGGCCAGGACCCGCGCCCATGATCGACCTGGTCCTGGGTGAACATGTGGTGGGCGGCGCCTCGCAACCAGCCGCGGTGGCCGGTTACCCGTCGATGACCGTACCGGCGGGGTTTGCCCACGGCCTGCCAATCGGCATCCTGTTGTTCGGCGCGCGGTGGAGCGAGCCGAAGCTGATCTCCATCGCCCACGGCTTCGAGCAGCACAGCCATGCCCGCCAGCCGCCGGAATTCCCCGCTACGATCCGCGAGTGAGTCCATGCGGCATGGCACCCGCCTTGCCCCGGGACTTGCGCACGATCAGCATGGCCAGTTCGAGCGACTGCTCATAGTTGAGCCGCGGATCGACCATGGACTTGTACGCGCGGTCGAGGTCGAATTCCGACAGGTCGCGCGCCCCGCCCATGCATTCGGTCACGTCCTCGCCGGTGAGCTCCAGGTGCACGCCGCCCAGGCGGGTGCCCTCGGCCGCATGGATGTCCAGCGCCTGGTCGAGCTCGGCGCGGATGTTGTCGAAGCGGCGCGTCTTGCGCCCACTCGATGTGCTCTCGGTATTGCCGTGCATTGGATCGGCCACCCAGAGCACGCGCCGCCCCTCGCGCTTGACCGCCGCCAGCAGCGGCGGCAACGCGGTGCCGATCCGCGCATGGCCCATGCGATGGATAAGGGTCAGCCGCCCGGGTTCGTCCTCGGGGTTCAACACATCGATGAGGGGCAGCAACGCCTCGGGCGTCACCGACGGGCCAATCTTCACCGCGACGGGATTGCGGATGCCGCGGAAGTACTCGACGTGCGCGCCGTCCAGCGCCGCGGTGCGCATGCCAATCCATGGGAAATGCGTGGACAGGTTGAACCAGCCTGGATGGCGCGGGATCTGGCGCGTCAGGGCCTGCTCGTAATCCAGCAGCAAGGCCTCGTGCGAGGTGAAGAAATCCGCCTTGCTGAAACCGCCGATCGGGCCGGCCAACATCTCCATGAAACGCAGGGAATCGCCGATGGCGCGAACCATCTGACGGTATTCGGCAGCGAGCGGCGAGCGCTCGACCCACGCCAGGTTCCAGTATTCGGGATGCCGCAGGTCGGCAAAGCCGTCGTCGACCAAGGCGCGCACGAAGTTCATCGTCAACGCTGAATTCGCGTGTGCCTGCAACATGCGCTGCGGATCGGCACGCCGGGCCGCGGCGGTGAATTCCGGTCCGTTGACCACGTCGCCGCGAAAGCTGGGCAAGCTCACCCCGTCGCGCGTCTCGGTGTCGGCAGAGCGCGGCTTGGCGTACTGCCCGGCAAAGCGGCCAACCCGGATGATGGGCTTTTGCAGCCCATGCACCAACACCAGGCTCATTTGCAGCAGGACCTTGAGCCGGTTGGAAATGATCGGGCTCTGGCAATCGGCAAAGCTTTCCGCGCACTCGCCGCCCTGCAGCAGGAAGCGCTGCCCGGCCTGCGCCTCGGCCAGCATCTGCTTCAGGCCCAGCACTTCCCAGGAAGTGACCAGCGGCGGCAGTTGCGCGAGGGCGCGACAGGCGGCAGCCAGCTCGTCCGGGTTCTCGTAATGCGGCTGCTGCAGCGCGGTATGGCTGTGCCACGAACCCGGCGCCCAGGTATCGGGGGTCGTTGACGCTGGTAACGGCTGGCTCATGCTGGACGCCTCGGTAACACCACGGGATGGCTCATGCGCGGGAGCGTCGCAGGCTCACGACGACGGCGAGCGCCCCCAGGGCAATGAACCAGATCAGGGCCCATGCCGGCATCGGCAGGCCGAGGATCGGCTCTACCGTGGCACATTCGCCCGAGCCGGTAAATACCTTTTGCAACATGGTGGCGAGCGGGAACGCGTCGAACAGGTAGCCAATCCCCGGGCCGCACGACGGCACCAGGTCAGGCGGCAGCGACTGCAACCACAAATGCCGACCCGCGGTGGCGATACCGCCGAGCGCCCCGAGGGAGACCAGGCCCGTGTACACCCAGCGTCCCGATCCACGCGGCGCATGGATGCCACCAATCAGGAAGAACAGCGCCATGAACAGGAAGGCGATGCGTTGCAGCACGCACAGCGGGCACGGCGACATGCCCAAGACGTACTGCGCGTACAGGGCAAATGCCAGCAAGCCGGTACAAGCGACGAACCCGAGCAGGAAGCCGGTTCGATATGACCACGACCTTGGATTCATGGAACTGCCGCAATGCGAAAATGCCAACTGTAGCGGCTCGCCGCCACGGTGTCAGGCGAACCGGCAATCAGCCGCGACGGGCGACAAGCAAGCTGCCCCAGGCGCGCCGCAAACGGTTGACCCTAGCGCGGGTGCGAATGCCGACAGACGGCTATTCGCCAGCGACCTGTGCGTCCTGCGGCCGTCCCACCAGCTCGACATAGGCCATGGGCGCATTGTCGCCGACGCGGTAGCCGCACTTGAGGATGCGCAGGTAGCCGCCGCCACGCTCGCGATAGCGGGGCCCAAGCTCCATGAACAACTTGCCCACCGCTTCCTTGTCGCGCATGCGCGAGAACGCCAGGCGGCGATTGGCCACCCCATCGGTCTTGGCCAGGGTGATCAGCGGCTCGGCTACCCGACGCAGTTCCTTGGCTTTGGGCAAGGTGGTGCGGATCAGCTCGTGCTTGAACAGCGAGGACGCCATGTTGCGAAACATGGCCTGCCGATGGGCACTGGTCAGATTGAGCTTGCGTCCGGATTTTTGGTGGCGCATGGTCTTGATTCCAATTGATTCTGTTGCTTACTCAGCCCAGCTGCATGCCGTTGGCAACGCCCGGCGGCGGCCAGTTCTCGAGCTTCATGCCGAGGGCAAGCCCGCGGCCACCGAGGACGTCCTTGATTTCCGTCAGCGACTTCTTGCCGAGGTTTGGGGTCTTGAGCAACTCCACCTCGGTCTTCTGCACCAGGTCGCCGATGTAATAGATGCTCTCCGCCTTCAGGCAGTTTGCCGAGCGCACGGTGAGCTCCAGGTCGTCGATCGGGCGCAGCAACAACGGATCGAATCCGCTTTGCTCGGCCTCGGTGGCATCCGCCTCGCGCCGGGAGAAGTCACCAAACACGGTCAGCTGGTCGTTGATGATCTCGGCCGCCTTGCGCACGGCATCTTCAGCGCCGATCGTGCCGTTGGTCTCGATATCCAGCACCAGCTTGTCCAGGTTGGTGCGTTGCTCGACGCGCGCCGCGTCCACTTCGTACGCCACGCGCAGCACCGGCGCAAACGAAGCGTCCAGCTGCAGGCGGCCGATCGGGCGCGTCTCGTCCTCCGGGTGCACACGTGCGCTGGCCGGCTGGTAGCCGACGCCACGCCGCACCTTGAGGCGCATGTTGAGCGTGATGTCCTTGGTCAAGTGGCAGATCACGTGTTCGGGGTTGATGATTTCCACCGAATGGTCGAGGACGATGTCCCCGGCCGTGACCACGCCCTTGCCCTTGCGCGACAGGGTCAACGTCACCTCGTCGCCGGTATGCTGGCGAATGGCGACACCCTTGAGGTTGAGCAGGACGTCGATGACGTCCTCCTGCAAGCCTTCCAGCGTCGTGTATTCGTGCAACACGCCATCGATCTCGACCTCGACGATCGCACTGCCGGGGATCGAGGACAGCAGCACGCGCCGCAGCGCGTTGCCCAGCGTGTGGCCAAACCCGCGCTCCAGCGGCTCGACCACGATCTTGGCGTGGTTGGCCCCGAGCTGTTCGACGTTGAGGCCACGTGGCCGCAACACACTTGTAGATGAAACTGCCATGCAGAGCTCCCGTAATTACTTCGAGTACAGCTCGACGATCAATGCCTCATTGATGTCGGACGGCAAGTCAGCACGATCTGGCATCGACTTGAACGTACCCTCAAATTTCTTGGTGTCGACTTCGACCCACATCGGACGCAGATCCATCGTGTCGAAAATGGTGGCCGCCTCTTGTACCCGCAGCTGCGCCCGCGCGCGCTCCGTCAGGGACACGGCATCGCCGGGCCGAATCTGGTAGGAGGGGATGTCCACCTTCTTGCCATTCACCAGCACCGCCTTGTGCGACACGAGTTGCCGCGCCTGCGCGCGGGTAACCGCAAAGCCCATGCGATAGACGATATTGTCCAGGCGGCTCTCCAGCAGGCGCAGCAGGTTCTCGCCGGTATTGCCCTTGAGCGTGGTGGCCTTGGTGTAGTAATTGCCGAACTGCCGCTCCAGCACGCCGTAGATGCGCTTGACCTTCTGCTTCTCGCGCAGCTGCACGGCATAGTCGGACATGCGCATGCGCTTGTTCACGCCATGCTGGCCGGGCTTGTTTTCCAACTTGCACTTTGAATCCAG
>DATNBK010000275.1:0-2792 GCA_035571995.1 Rhodanobacter sp. | reverse complement strand
GGAACCGAACCATTACCTGTCGGTGCTGATCGATTACCTGTTCCGGCATCGGCCGCAGTGGAGCGCGAACGTCGCCGTTGGCAAGACCGTGGTCAGCACGGCGCTGATCGACCGCGTGGTGCAGCGGCTGGGTCGCAAGCTCTACGAAGTGCCGGTGGGATTCAAGTGGTTTTCCGAGGGCCTGTTCGACGGCTCGCTCGGCTTCGGTTGCGAGGAAAGCGCCGGTGCCTCGCTGCTGCGCCACGACGGCTCGGTGTGGACCACCGACAAGGACGGCCTGGTGCCAGCGCTGTTGTCGGCCGAGATCACGGCGCGCGAAGGCAAGGATCCCGGCGAACTGTATGCGCAGCTGACCGGCGAACTCGGCAAGCCCTTCGCGAATCGCGTCGACGCGGCCGCCACGCCCGAGCAGAAAGCGAAGCTGGCCCGGCTGTCGCCAGCGCAGGTGAAGAGCGACCAGCTGGCGGGCGAGAAGATCGACCAGGTGCTGGACAAGGCGCCCGGCAACGGCGCGCCGATCGGCGGCATCAAGGCGGTCGCCGCCAACGGCTGGTTCGCTGCGCGCCCCTCGGGTACCGAGGCGATCTACAAGATCTACGCCGAAAGCTTCAAGGACGAGGCCCACCTCAAAAGCCTGCTTGCCGAGGCACAGCACATCGTCGATAGCGCGCTCGCAGCCGAATAGGCGCAAACTCGGCATCATGCGTCGGCGCGTGAAGAAGCCAAGATCATGCGCTTCCACCTTACCGGAGTCCTGTCTTGTCAATCGACCAACCAAGGCCTCGCTTCGCGCCCGCCATTCGCCGGATGCACTGGCTGATTTTCTCTCTGGTGCTGCTGGCTTACGTGTTCATCAACCTGTTCGACCTGTTCGCCAAGGGCAGTCCCACCCGCGCCAACGTGCTTGGTGCTCACTATCTCGTCGGCCTTGCGGTGCTGCTGCTGATCCTGCCGAGGCTGGCGTTGCGCCTGCGCGGTGGTCGGCCGCCGGTGACGCCGGCGCCTCCGCGCTGGAGCGAGCTGCTGGGCAAGCTCACGCACGTGGCGCTTTACGCGTTCCTGTTGATCCAACCCATCCTGGGGGTGATCACCCTGCAGATCGAGGGCAAGCCGGTCGCGTTGTTCGGCATGACCTTGCTGCCCTCGTTCGTGAGCCAGCCTGACCGCGCGCTGGGGCATCGTTTCGAGGACATCCATTCCACTCTCGGCACCGTTTTCTACTATGTCATCGCGTTGCATATCCTGGCTGCGCTGTGGCACCACTTCGGTCGTCGCGACGACACCTTGAAGCGGATGGTTTGATTCCATCGGCGCATGAACAGCGCCGTGCCACCGCAGCCACGGAAATCCACCGCATGCATCGACGCCGCCACCACGAACGTCACGTCACGGGCCGCATGGGTTGGTTGCGGGCGTCCGTGCTCGGCGCCAACGACGGGATCGTCTCCACCGCCAGCCTGGTGCTTGGCGTGGCCGCGGCGCACGCCGACCGCAGCAACATTCTGACCGCTGGGCTGGCCGGCCTGGTCGCCGGGGCGATGTCGATGGCCGCCGGTGAATACGTGTCGGTGCATTCGCAGGCCGATAACGAAAAGGCCGAACTGGACCGGGAGCGCCACGAGCTGCAGACCGACGTCGGCGGAGAGCACCGGGAACTGGCTGCCATCTACATGGCACGCGGTCTGGAGCCGGCCCTGGCTCGACAGGTGGCGGTGCAGTTGATGGCACACGACGCACTTGATGCCCATGCGCGCGACGAACTGGGCATCACCGAAGCATTGCGCGCCCGCCCGCTGCAGGCCGCCGGCGCGTCTGCACTGAGCTTCGCGACGGGTGCGCTGCTGCCGCTGCTGGTGGCCGCCCTAGCCCCCGCCGGCGGCTTGTTGCCTCTGGTGTTCGCGGCCTCACTGCTGTTTCTGGCCGTACTCGGCGGCATAGCGGCCCGTGCGGGCGGCGCCGCCATCGGCGCTGGCACGTTGCGCATCGCCTTCTGGGGCGCACTGGCCATGATCATTACCGCCGCTGCGGGCAAGCTGTTCGGCGCGATCGGGTAGGCGACACCTTTCAACCCTTCCGTTGGCAGCCGGTCGACGTGCCGACAGTCAGGCGCGCGGCCTACGGGTAATGATGCAGAAGAGCGACCGGGACGACCCTGACCACCGACCTTGGCCAACATGCGTCCGCCAAGTTCCGCTCGGCGACTTTGGAGACCCGGCAGGCGAAATACCCGACCATCGCACTGTTCAACGTGCTCGGCGCGTTCCTGCATGAGAAGAATTCGGCCAAACCTGCCGGGGCCGGTGAGCATGAAACCGGCAACGCCAACCATTGGTGTCACGGTACCCTGGTTTGACGGCGGCTTTACCCGTACGCGATCACACTACTCTTTTCGAGGCGGCCGCCTTGCCTACCATGGGATCCCACATGACCGATTCGTCGCTGGACCTGCAATGCATCAATACCCTGCGTTTCCTCTCGGTGGACATGGTGCAGAAGGCGGACAGCGGTCATCCCGGGCTGCCGCTGGACGCGGCGCCGATGGCCTATGTGCTGTGGACGAAGCACATGAAATACCACCCGGCCGATCCGCACTGGGCCGACCGCGATCGCTTCGTGCTTTCGGCCGGCCACGGCTCGGCGCTGCTCTACAGCCTGCTGCACATGACCGGTTACGACCTCTCGCTGGACGACATCAAGCAGTTCCGCCAGTGGGGCAGCAAGACGCCGGGGCACCCCGAGTACGGCCACACGCCGGGCGTGGAAGTCACCACCGGCCCGCTCGGCCAGGGTCT
>DATNBK010000274.1:0-3337 GCA_035571995.1 Rhodanobacter sp. | reverse complement strand
GCCGAAGATGTCGTACAGCAACGACAACAAATCCATGTAGTCCTGTCGCCGATACGCCGGCCCCTTGACCAGGCCCATCGCCTCCGAGATCGCCTGCTTGACCACCTTGCCCGAATTGGCGATGAAGAACGCGCCCAGCGCACCGCCACCAATGATGATCAACTCATAGGGTTGCCACAGCGCCATCAGGTGACCATGCGAGAGCAGGTAACCACCAAGCACGGAGACCAGCACCACCAACGACCCGACCAAGACCAGCATACAAAAAGCTCCGTGCGGGATACGGCATCCCTCGGCAAGCCCTATCGGCGACGGTCGGCAAAAGTTGAATGCCGCGCAGTGCGCGCTGCGGCGGGCGGCAAGCCCGTGCGGACGCGCCATGGTCCGGCCATTGGCGCATGTCAGGGCGCGGAACTGCCGGGCTACGCCCGTGGTATCGGCCGACGTATGCATGGCTGAAGCCATGAAGCTTCCGCACCCTGGGCCTGCATGTGCAGCAGGCAGCGGATGACCTGGTGGCCATGCGTGATTTGCCACGCCGTGCAGTGACAGGTGCGGTGGCGATGATTCTGGGTTAGATTGACGGCACGGCACACCATGTGAGGGGAAGCGCATGTCCGCACCGTCGACGTCCAACCTGGCCGGGGACGAAACGCCGTCCGCGCTGCCGCCCGTCAATCCTGCCACTGAGCCGTTGTCGCCCTGGTGGATACGCACCATCCTTATCGTGCTGGTGGTCGGCGCCGTGGTGCTGATTGCCATCACCGCGATGGGGTACAAGAAGGCGCCGCCAGTCCCCGGCCAGACCGTGGACGCGCAGGGCCAGGTGCTGTTTACCGGTGACGAGGTGCGCGCCGGCCAGGGCGTGTTCCTGAAATACGGCCTGATGAACAATGGTTCGATCTGGGGCCATGGCGCCTATCTCGGCCCGGACTACTCGGCCCAGGCGTTGCACCTCATCGGTGTGGACACTGCCGAAGCGCTGGCGCACGAACAATACGGGCAGCCGGTATCGGCGCTGAACGCCGAACAGACGGCCGCGGTGCACGCGCAGACCGCCGTGCTGCTCAAGACCAACCGCTACGATGCCGGCACCGACACCTTGCAGCTGACCGGCGCCGAAGCCCAGGCCTGGACCCAGCAGATTGCCTACTGGACCGACTACTTCAAGCACCCCGAGCGCAACGGCGGATTGAAGCCGGACCTGGTTTCCGATCCGCGGGAATTGCGCGAGTTCACCGCCTTCGTGAACTGGGCGGCGTGGGCCTCGGTGGCCAACCGGCCGGGCTACAACTATTCGTACACCAACAATTTTCCGTATGACCCGCTGGTCGGCAACACGCCGATTCCCGGCGCCTTCCTGTGGAGCGCGCTCAGCCTGCTGGTGCTGCTGGCGGGTATCGCCGCCGTGTTGCTGATGTTCGGCAAGTTCGACTATCTGGGCTGGATCTCGCGCGGCCACACCCTGACCCCGCACATCGCTCCGCCTGGCCAGGCGAGTCCCGGCCAGCGCGCGCTGGTGAAATTCTTCGTCATCGTGGCGCTGGTGTTCCTGTTCCAGACCCTGGTCGGCGGCGCCGCCGCGCATTACCGCGCCGACCCCGGCAGCTTTTACGGCTTCCAGTTGGAGAACATTTTCCCCAGCAACCTGATGCGTACCTGGCATCTGCAGAGCGCGATCATGTGGATCGCCACCTCGTATGTGGCGGCGGCACTCTTCCTGGGCCGCTCGCTGCGCACGGATGAACCCCGCGGCCTGGCAAACTGGGCGCATTTCCTCTTCGTCGCCTTCATCGCCGTGATCGGCGGCAGCCTGCTTGGCGAGTGGGCCGGCATGTCCAACCTGCTGGGCGACTGGTGGTTCTGGCTCGGCAACCAGGGTTGGGAGTATCTGGAACTGGGACGCATCTGGCAGTACCTGCTGATCGTCGGGCTCGTGGTCTGGTTTGCCGTGCTGTACTGGGTCTCCAAACCGTCCAAGATCGCCAATGCCGATGCGCGGCCACTGGCGCGCATGTTCCTGCTGGCGGCGGTGGCCATCCCGGTGTTCTACCTGCCGGCCATCTTCTACGGCGCCGAGACCAACTTCACGGTGGTGGATACCTGGCGCTTCTGGATCATCCACTTGTGGGTGGAAGGTTTCTTCGAGTTCTTCGCCACCACGGTGGTGGCCCTCACTTTCTACCAACTGGGCATCGCCCATCGCAACACCGCGCTGCGGGTGATTTATCTCGACGCCATCCTGTACTTCCTTGGCGGGCTGATCGGCACCGGTCACCACTGGTATTTCACCGGCCACACCCAGTTCAACATGTCGCTCTCGGCGCTGTTCTCGGCGCTCGAGGTGGTGCCGTTGACCTTGCTGACCCTGGACGCCTGGGACTTCGTGCGCACCACCAAGGGCGAGGTCGACATCAACGGCGTGCAGCGCCGGGTACCGCACAAGTGGACGTTCTACTTCCTGATGGCGGTCGGCTTTTGGAACTTCGTTGGCGCCGGCATGTTCGGCTTCCTGATCAACCTGCCGATCGTGAGCTATTTCGAGGTCGGCACCCAGCTCACGCCAAACCACGGCCACGCCGCGTTGATGGGCGTGTTCGGCATGCTGGCCATTGCACTGATGGTCTTCGTGCTGCGCCAGACCGCCGACGACAAGACCTGGGCCGGCATGGAGAAATACGTCAAGTACGCGTTCTGGGGCACCAACATCGGCCTGGCCATGATGGTGGTGATGAGCCTGTTCCCGAGCGGCGTGCTGCAGATCTGGGACGTGATGCAGCACGGCTACTGGCACGGGCGCAGCATCGAGTACATGGCCACCACGCGCTCGCACGTGATCGAGTGGCTGCGACTGCCCGGCGACCTGGTGTTCATCATCTTCGGCGCGATCCCGCTGGTGATCGCCTCGATCAAGGGCTGGCTGGGAGTCCGCGCCGCGGCACGTACCGCAGGGCGATGACGCAGGCCGCGGCTGCGGCAGCCAGGCAGGCGCTACCCACGCCGTCGCCCAGGCGCGCGCGCCGCGCCCGGCTGGCGCGGTGGCCGGCGTGGCTGGGCGTTGGCGCCACGGCGCTTTGCTGGTCTGGCGTCGCGCCCGCCCAAGGCAGCAGCCTGGAGTGCAACGCGCCAACCACCCTCACCCCGTTCGACCACGATGGCCGCATTGGCGCGAAGTGGAACGCGGCGACGGCGACGGTGGCGTATGGGCGCACCGGCGCAAACGGCTACTACCACACCTTCGTGTCCAACGCCGATGGCAGCAACGAGCGCCGCGTCGACTGGCACGCCTGGCGCGACGACCGCCACCAGTTTCCGGCAGCCTGGCATCCCAGCGGGC
>DATNBK010000273.1:0-21622 GCA_035571995.1 Rhodanobacter sp. | reverse complement strand
TTGCTACGGCATTAGGTCCGATCCTCGCCGTTTGTGTCTCAATGTGGATTCAGAACCGCAGCATGGCGAAGCTCCGCAAGCACTGGGTGTTTTCCACGCTTATGGGTCTACGTGGCGCGACGCTGAGTAACGAGCATGTGCGCGCGTTGAACACCGTGCAAGTAGAGTTTTATGAGAGTCCCAAAGTAATAGCCGCGTGGAAGCGGTTTCTAGAGCACCTAGATATCGTAACCTCAACCCCTGAGGCGGCTGAGATTTGGTGGCTTAAGCATCGTGATCTACTCAACGAACTCTTGATGCAGATGGCTCGGGCACTAGATATCGATGCAGAGGGCGTTGATGTATCGCGCGGTGGCTACCGTCCGCAAGTATGGGTCGACCGTGAGCGTGAAGAGCAGGGTGTATTGCACGCCAAGGCAAAGGTAGCTGAACTCATCTTGCACCCCGGATTCGCCGCGTTTCTCGAACGCCTCCAAAACGTTGAGTACCGCGCACGTCTCGCTGACGAATTTAAGGCGGAGTCACTCAAATAAGGGCGCACGTTGTTGGGGTGCATTTCGCTTGCTATTACATTGCTATCGCGTCTGCTACAGTGTGCAAATCCGCCGGCACGGTAAGTGTTTGAAATTGCAGAGCCCGCGTAGCTTGTGGAGGCCATGGTTCCCTTCCGACCCTGGCCTCCAATTGCCCCGCACCTCCCGGTACACCGCGCCTTTCCCTCCAGGCAAGCCCGGTGCTATCGGAGACGTTGCTGAAATCCGCCGAGCTTGGAACATGGCCCACGCTGGTCCAGATCGGCGTGACCGTCGGCACGGGGTTGATCGGGATGTCCGGAACGCGGGAGCCACCGCCTTGCAGGCAGTGACCCGCTGTCAGCGCTTCACGAACCGGGATGACGTAAAACCCGCCACGCTTCAGCCGTCCAGGGACGGCCCGGTTGAAGTCGGCCGGAGTGGCACCCTTGGCCTGTAGAAGTGCGGTATGGAGGTCGTGATAGAACAGGTGCAGCCACACGGCATCCCCCTGTGGCACGCTCTCCGGCAACGCCATCAGGTCCGTCGAGACGACCTGCACATTCTCTCGTCCCGGCTGCTTCGCCAGGGTCCGGGCGCGGCCGATCGGATCGTTGTTGAGATGGGCGACCTCGGCCGGCACGAAGCCGTAGACCCGTCCTTTGGGCCCGACGATTGCGCCAGGCCGCCGTCGACCGCAACCTCGCTGGCGGTCATAAAGCTGCTGTCCGACGACGCGAGGAAGGCGGCGACCGCACCAATTTCCGAGGAATCGGCCATGCGCTGCAGCGGCGTCATTGCGGCGAAGTCCTTCTGGCCTTTCCCGCACTTGTGGCGAGATGGCTGCGGAGCGGGTGCCAGCTCGCTGGTCCAGGCTGGTGGCCCCTATTCGTCAGCGGGCCGTCATTCCACCATCGACGCGATAATTCGCGCCAGTCAGGTACTTGCCGCGGTCCGACGCGAGCAGCGCGACGACCTCGGCGATGTCCTCGGTGGTGCCGATGCGACCCAGCGGAATATTCCGGAGCCAAGCATCGGGAGAAAATCCCGGAGTCGTCCTGCTGAACTCCTCGGAACCTGGCGTCGCGATGACGCCGGGCGACACGGCATTCACCCGGATGCCGCTTGGCGCGAGTTCCATCGCGAGCGTGCGCGAGTAGTACTCGAGCGCCGCCTTTGCGGCGCCGTAGTGCACCGAGGGGGCAAAGGGCATCGCAGCGGCCGCCGAAGAGATATTCACGACGGCTGCGGCCTTGGATTCACGGAGCGCCGGCAGGAGTGCGTTCGTGAGGCGGATTGCGGCGAAGAGGTTGAGCGCAAAGCTGTCCTGCCACGCCTTCTCGGGTATCGTCCAGGACCCTTCCAGGAATGCACCGCCGGCGCCCGCGTTGTTCACGAGAATGTCGAGGCCGCCAAGCACGGCGATCGACTTCGTTGCGATCGCCTCCACGCCTTCGCTGTTGGTGAGGTCGCCGGCGACGAACGTTGCCGCCGCGGGTGCGTCGTTGCTGGGCGTACGTGCAGCGACTACGACCTTGGCACCGGCATCGACAAGGCGCTGCGCGATGGCTGCGCCAATGCCACGCGAGCCTCCGGTGACCAGCGCACGGCGGCCCATGAGTTCTGTCGAGAAATCGAGTTGCTTGGACATGAGATGCTCCTTCACGAATGGGTTATTTCCGTGGCAGTGATCGAGACCGTGGGGCGCCACGATCCTGCCGTGATGGCCATGCGTCGCTCACGCCGCCTGCTTGAACAGGTCCTGGAAAATCAATGGGCCCCAGACTCGGCCGCGTGCCTGCACCAAGGTGCCGCCCTCGTCGAACTTGCCGAGGTAGACCGGGGCGAAGCCGAGCCGCTCGGCAAGGTCCGTCACCAGCGCTGCCGCGCCCTTGTCGTCGCTGGACAGGAACACGACCCGGCGGCTGCCCGTGGCGTTTGGGTTGGTCGCCAGGGTGCCCGCGAGCAGGTGATTGAAGCCCTTCACGAACCTGGCTCCGGGAAAAGACTTGGCGGCGAAGGCCGAGGAGGGGAGACCGTCGAGCTCTTCGACGGGATCATTTGAATTCATTGCGTCGATGATCGTTTTGCCCCGCCAATCCGGAAGGGCTTTGCCGACCTCGCGATGCCCCTCGAACAGGACGGCCAGGAAGATCACGTCCGCCTTGAGGGCTTCCTGCAGCGTCTTGGGAATGACCGTGGGCCCGATGGCCTTCGCGTCCGGAGCCAGCTCTTGCGGGGACCGTCGGCTGGCGACGGCGACTTCGATGTTGTTGCGGGCGAAGGCACGGGCAAGGGCCTGACCCACCTTGCCGAAACCGATGATTGCGTAGTTCATGAGAGGTCTCCTTCTAGTTCGGGATGTGTCGCCGGTCGACGACTTCTATTGAGTGCAGGACCAATGTGGACCTCTTGACACATCAAAACAATTGACGAAAAATCACTAAATATGATCTAGTTAATAGATACCATGCTCGACAATGTCACCATCAACCAATTGCGTGCGTTCGTTGCGGTGTGCGACCAGGGGAGCTTCTCGGGTGCGGCGCGCAAGCTGCGGCGCGCACAGTCGGCGATCAGCCACGCGATCAAGGCGCTGGAAGGTGCCTTCGACATCGAGCTGTTCGAACGCAACACCCGCAAGGCGCAGCTCAGCGCGGCGGGACGCAGCCTGTTGCCGGACGCGCGCGCGGTGATCTCACGCACGGAAGAAATGAAGAACCGCGCTGGCGCGATTGCCACGGCCGGGGTGCCCCAGGTCTCGGCGGCGGTCGACGCCTACTTCCCGCGTGCGCACCTGATCGGCTGCTTGCGGACGCTGCAGACGGAGTTCCCCACCGCGTCGATGAACCTGCGCATCACCACCATGCAGGGCGGCGAGAACCTGGTGCTCGAGAGGGTGTGTGCCCTGGCTGTCACGATCGAGGACGTGCCGGAGGTGAATCCCGATGCCATGGAACGACGCTGGCTACGCGACGAAAAGATGGTGACGGTATGCGCGCCGTCGCATCCCCTCGCTGCGACACCCGCACCCATCCCCAGGGACGAGTTTGGGCGACACATCCAGATCGTCGTCACCGACAACCAACGTGGGGCAGAGGAGACCCAGACCGGCGTTGCCGGCAAACGCCAGTGGCTGGTCAACGATCTCGGCGCCAAACATGACCTGCTCAAGGCCGGTCTCGGCTGGGGACACTTGCCGCAGCACCTCGTCGCCGAGGATATGGCCAGCGGGGAGCTCGTCGAACTCGAGCGCCGCGCCTGGCACATGCGTCCGCTGACGTTCGTGGTTTCACAGCGGCGCGGGCACGATATGTCGCCGTGCGAGGTGCGGCTGGTGGAGCTGCTTGGGCAGGCTTAGCTTCGGGCGTACGTATCGTGGCGTGGGCAAGGCGGACGACCTGGTGTTGGCCAAGGGCAATCCCGCCAACAACATCAAGGACATCCAGAACGTCGCCATCGTGTTCAAGGATGGCGTGGGTTACGACCCGGCGAAACTGGTCAAGGCCGCCGAGGGCACGGTGGGCCTGTGCTGATTCCGTTGGACCGGAAAGCCGACAGGGTGAAGTTCACTCCAGGACTGGCCACGCGAACCCGATTCCGTCCTTTCGTCGTCACTTTCCTTTTGCCTGCGGCGCCAGCGCACTGCCGGGCTTCCACCGGGGCGGCGCATCGGCATTGGCGACCGTTTCCACCAGCGCGTAGAAGAAGCGGTTGAACTTGCCGGCGGCGGCCCAGTCCATCGGCTGCGTCAGGTCATCCTGCGGCCGGTGGTATTGCACCTGGTACCAGTGGCGATAGCGTCGCTCCGCATCGGTGCCCGGGCGGTAACCGAAAACGAAACCGGTCGCGGGAATGCCCGCCTGGATGAACGGCCAGTGGTCCGAGCGACGCAGCAGTTGCCGTTCCGGTTCGGGGTCGAGTTGCACCGCGATGTCCATGCCATTCGCCACGCGGCGTACGGCATCGCCCAGCGTGCTGTCGTCGAGTGCGTGGACCGTCATCAGGTCGAGCGGGAAGAGCGGACGGATCTGATCGAGATTGATGTCGGCAACGATCGAACCGATCGGCAGCGTGGGATGCGCCACGAACCAGCGGCTGCCGAGCAGGCCTTTTTCCTCGCCCGTGAACGCCGCGAACAGCACTGGGCGGCGAAAGCCCGAGCCGTGTCGACGATCGGCCAGACGTTCCAGCAGGGCGACATAGGCGGCATCGTCGAGCGTGCCGTTGTAGATGGCGTCACCCTGCACCGGCTCGCCACGGCCGTAGCCGTCCAGATGGGCCGAGGCCACCACCGTCTGGTCGCGCAGCGCGGCATCGGTTCCGGGCAGCAATCCGAGTACGTTGGACGAGGTGATCACGCGATGCTGCACCTCGAAATGCGCGCGCAGGTGTTCCGGCAGCTCGAAGCGCGGCAGCGGCTTGCCGGCGAGCGCCCACGCGAGCAACTGCGCGGCGTCATGGCCGGAACCCGCGATCACCTTGGCCAACGCATCCGCGTTGAGAGTGGCCAGCAGCAGGTGGTCGTCGGCGGGTGGCGGTGCGCCCCTAGGCGCCACCGAGCGCGCGTACGCCATCGGCCAGCGCGTCGGCTCCTGCGTGTACCCCATGTCGGCAATATCGAGCAGGCCTGCCGCACCCGCCTGCTGCACGGCTTTCAGGCGATCGCCACGGCTGGTGAGTCCGGCTCGCCTCCAGCCGTAGCACACCACCATCTTGCCGCGTACGTCGCCCAATGAACCGGGCACGCAGTAGCCACCAAACACGATTGCCGCGTCAATCGTGGTGGGCATGCCCGGCGACAGTCGCGGATGGATGTCATACAAAAGCCGTAGTGATTGCTTGCCGACGACAATGTGCGTGCCGTCCGGGATGATCCTCCAGTCGTCGAGCTTGAACGATTGGAACCAGGTGCCGTTGTCGCCTGCCGGCTTCAACCCCGCCGCGGCGAATCGGCCGGCCACCAACTTCGCCGCGCGATCGTAGCCCGCCGAGCCGATATCGCGTCCTTCCATGCCATCGTTCGACAACGCCTCGGTGGCCCGCCACCACGCAAGCGTGTCCGCATCCGTGATCTCGTGCTCGCGCGAGGGGGCAGGGCCCGCCGCCAGCGTAGGCGCGCCGACCGACAGCAAGAGCATGCTCAGCAACACAGGCCTCAACATGGCGTTCCTCCGGCGAGCAGGTGGCGCACCGTACATGGATGTCAGTGGCATGGTTTCAGTCCCCTTTAGCCGCAGATCGACACGGTAATCGTGGTGTGGAAGCGGGGCCTGGGTCGACTTTCCAAGCCTGCCATGGATAAAGTGCACTCTGACCCTGGTTTTGATGCAATCGTACCCGCGCAGGCACGTTGCCAGTCTCGTCGCTCTCGTGGCCCTTCTTTCTGGATGTGATGCAGCAGCCGCGACGCGATGGGACTGCGGCAATGGCAGGGTAGCGGGGGTCAAAAAAATACACGACGTCCTGTGCTCGCCGGACCCATGCTTCCCCTGTCGATTTCGTACTTGCAGGACGCGCTCGCATGCCACGCAAGAAAACCCTGAAACTGGCCACGTTCAACGTCAATGGAATCAACAGCCGCCTGCCTCACCTGCTCGGGTGGCTGGACAGAGAGAAGCCGGACATCGTGGCCTTGCAGGAACTGAAAGCCACCGACCAGGGCTTTCCCGCGGATGCCCTGGAAAAGGCCGGCTACGGAGCCATCTGGCAGGGCCAGTCCTCGTGGAACGGGGTTGCCCTGCTGGGCCGCAATACCACCCCGGTCGAGAGTCGCCGCGGGCTACCGGGGGATCCGGCCGACAAGCAAAGCCGGTACATAGAGGCCGCCATCCATGGCGTGGTTGTCGGCGGCCTCTACCTGCCCAATGGCAACCCCCAGCCCGGGCCGAAATTCGAGTACAAGCTCAAATGGATGGCCCGGCTCCATCGACACGCCAGAACCCTGGTGGACGTGCCGCAGCCGGTCGTGCTGATGGGGGACTTCAACGTCATCCCCACCGACGAGGATGTCTACGATCCGAAGTCCTTCCGCAGGGACGCGTTGCTGCAACCGCAGGCAAGGCAGGCATACGAACAGTTGTTGGAGCAAGGATGGACGGATTCACTTCGGCAGGTGTTCGGCGACGAGCGCGTCTACACTTTCTGGGACTATTTTCGCCAACATGCCGAACGCGATCGCGGGTTGCGCATCGATCACCTCCTGCTCAATCCCGCTCTGGCGAAACGGCTCAGGAAGGCCGGCGTGGATCGATGGGTGAGGCTGCAGGAGAAGGCCAGCGATCATGCGCCAACATGGGTCGAGGTGACGGCGCCCTGAGACTGGCGGCCCATCCGGCGCAGCCATGGAACGGTGAAGTCGGTCGTCGCCGCCGCGACCGGGCGCGAGGAACATGGTGCGTCCCGAAGCCGGATTGCGGCAAGCGCTGCGCTTGCCGATCGTCCTCAGAGCTGCACAGCCCTGACCTGACCTGCAGGCATGGCCGCCGCCGGGGCCAGCTGCGCCAGCGCCTCGGCAAGCTCCGCCTGCCGGAAGGGCTTGGCCAGACGGGTCAGGCCCACGGTGTCGTCCGCAGCGCCGCTGTAGCCGGTGATCAGCAGTACCGGGAGCTGCGGCTGCCAGACGTGCAGACGGCGCGCCAGTTCGGCGCCACCCATGCGGGGCATCTTGTAGTCGGTCACCACCACATCCACCTGCAGGCCGTTCTGGATCTTGTCCAGCGCCTCGGCGGCCGCGCCTGCTTCCACGACCCGATGCCCCAGCTCGCGCAGCATCATGGCGATGCCATCGCGCACGAGCTGCTCGTCGTCCACGAGAAGGATGTCCAGCGCCCGGGTGGCGGCCTGGAGTTGACCTGTATGCGCGTCATGCCGGGAAGGTGTTGCCGTCGCGGCGGAGGCCACGGGCAGCCACAGTTCGGCCCGCGTGCCTACGCCAGGCGTGCTGGAGATCGCGAAATGGCCGCCGAGCTGGGCGGCCAGGCCGTGCACCATGGACAGGCCCAGGCCGGTACCGCGACCAGTTTCCTTGGTCGAGAAGAAGGGCTCCACGGCGCGCGCCAACGTCTCGGGATCCATGCCGACGCCCGTGTCAGTCACGCTCACGCGCACGTAGCCACGGGCGGGAAGCTTCGCCAGCCCGGAATCGGGCGCCACCACGTCGGCGGCAATCGTCAGCGTGCCACCGCCGGGCATGGCATCACGGGCGTTGACGCACAGGTTCAACAGCGCCAGCTCCAGCTGGTTGGGGTCGGCCAACGCCCTCGGCAGGTCGGGCAAACTGCTGGTGTGCAACTCGATGGCGACGCCGACCGAACTCTTGATGAGGTCGCGCATGCCCTCGAGCAGCGCCACCATGTCGACCGCCTGTGTCTGCAGGCTCTGGCGCCGGGCGAAACCCAGCAGCCGCTGCACCAGTATCTTGGCGCGCTCAGCCGATTGCAGGGCACCGTCGATCAGGCGGGCGGCACGTGCGTCGGTATCGGCGTAGCGACCCTGCAGCAGGTCCAGAGCCATGGTGATCGGCATCAAGAGATTGTTGAAATCGTGGGCCACGCCGCCCGTGAGCTGTCCGATCGTCTCCAGCTTCTGCGCCTCGTGCAACTTGGCAAGCGCTTCTTGGCGGGCCGCGGTTTCCTCGCGCACGCGCTGTTCCAGGGTCGCAGTCAGCTCGCGCAGCGATTGTTCGGTGGCACGTTGTTCGGTCACGTCGGTGTGTACGCCGACCCATTCGGCGACGGCGCCGTCGCGGTCGAAGGTGGGAATGGCCCGCATGCTGAACTGGCGCCACTGTCCGTTTGCCACGCGCAGGCGATGCTCGAACTGGAACACACGCCGCTCCTCCACCGCGACCTTCCATGCCGCAAGCGTCGGACCGACGTCCCGCGGGTCCAATGCGCGGGTCCAGCCATGCCCTTCGTACTCCTCCCGGCGCTGCCCGGTCAGTGCTGCCCAGCCTGGCTGCTCGCCCTGCATCTCGCCGTGCGCGTCGTTGGTCCACAGCACGCCTTGCACGGCCTGCACCGCGGCGCGGAAACGCTGCTCGCTTTCGTACAGGGCATCCAGCCGCGCACGCGCGTCGTATTGCCGGCGACGCCCGCGCAAGGCGGCCTGGGCCAGGCTTACCAAGGTGGTGGGATGGAACGGACGCTCTAGGAAGGTGACGTTGCCCAGCACGGTCAGCAGCCGCTGGGCGGCGGGGTTGCGCTCGATGCCGCCGCGACTGGTCAACAGGATGAACGGGAAATCCGACCACTGCGGCTGCGCTGCCAGCCAGCCGGCCATCGCATGCAGATCAGCCTGCAGCAGGTGCTCTTCGGTCACGATCGTCAGGCCTGCGCCGGCTTCCATCCCGCGCACCAGCTCCTCCAGCGACGGGCACACGTGGGAACGCAGCCGGGCTTCGGTCAGGATCGCGGCAGCCACCTCGGCGTCGCGGCCCCGCGGGGCCAGGATCAAGGCGCGTTCGGAGAAGGCGGGGATCACGTGCGATCCGGGAGCAGGCGGTTTTCGGCATCGTTGCCGGAAAACGTCGGCACGCCACGCAGCACGCCCTGGAACTGGGTCAGCGGTTCGCCCAGCTGGAAGCCGTTGGCGCCGATGCGGTATTCACGGATGGTGTCCTCGTGGGCGCTGGCGCGCTTCTTCACCACCGATATCGCCCGGCGCACCCGTCCCGCCGCCTCGAAGTAACGCAGCAGCACGACGGTATCGGCCAGGTAGGTCACGTCCACGGGCGTCTTCATGTCGCCCACCAATCCATGCTGGGCGACGGTGAGGAAGGTGGTCACGGCGCGCCGGTTGAGGTACTGCAACAGTTCGTGGATGTGCAGCACCAGCGCCTGTTCTTCCGGCATGGCGGCCTGGTAGCCGTTGAGGCTGTCGATCACCACCGTACGCACGCCCGCCTCGACCGTTTGCTGCACGCGCGCGGAAAACTCGCCTGGCGTCATCTGCGCCGCATCCACCTGTTCGATGATCAACTGGCCGGCGTCGACCATGCGCTGCAGGTCCATGCCGACACCCAGCGCGCGCTGAAACAGCAGCCCGAGTTCCTCGTCGAACACGAACAGACCCGCGCGCTCGCCGCGCTCGACTGCGCCAGTGATGAACGTCAATGTCAGCAGGGACTTGCCGGTGCCGGCTGGGCCCAGCACCAGGACGCTGGAGCCGCGCTCGATGCCGCCTCCCAGCAAGGCGTCGAGTTCGGGCGACGCGCTGGCGAGCTTTTCGCGCGCATAGGAATCGTTGCCCAAGTCACCGGCCACCAGCCGCGGGAATACGGTCACGCCGCCCTTGCGTATCACGAAATCGTGGTGACCACCGCGAAAATGCCGGGCGCGATATTTCAGCACGCGAAGACGGCGGCGCTCGGCACCGTAGTCGGGCGACAATTCCTCCAGCCGGATCACCCCGTGCGCGATGCTGTGCACGGTCCTGTCGGTCAATTCGTTGGTGAGGTCGTCAAGCATCAGCACCGTCGCGTCGTGGCGTGCGAAATAGTGCTTGAGCGTCAGGATCTGACGCCGGTAGCGCAACGAGCTTTGCGCCAGCAGGCGTATCTCCGACAGGCTGTCGAGCACCATGCGATCCGGCCTGACGCGCTCGTAGACCTCGAAAATCCGGCCGGTCGTCTCGCCCAGCTCCAAGTCGGAGGAGTACAGGAGGCTTTGCTGCTGGGCTTCGTCCAGCAGGTTTTCCGGTGGCACCAGCTCGAAAATATCCACCCCGTCCAGCGACCAGCCATGCGATGCCGCGGTGGCGCGCAACTCGGCCTCGGTTTCAGACATCGTCACATAGAGCACGCGCTCGCCGGCGTCCCGGCCCGCCAGCAGGAACTGCAGGCCGATCGTGGTCTTGCCGGTGCCGGGACTGCCCTCCAGCAGGAACAGCCGGCCTTTCTCGAATCCGCCTCTCAGCACATCGTCGAGGCCGGCGATCCCCAGCAGGGCGTGGTCAGTCAGATGCTTGTTCAAGCTGCTCGTCCTCCGGGATAAAAACCAGGTTGCTTCGTACCACAATCCACTTCATGCCGATGCGAATGCCGATCCGGCCTCGGCATCATCCAGCCCGGCAGACACGGCTGGGAGGCTCATCGTCGGGTATGCCAACGTGAAGGCAATGTCACGGCCGAATCTTTGTTGTTGCGCGGGCTTCCTGGAGCCGTGACGCACGAGCGGCCAATTTCGCTCTCGCTGGTCAATGCAGATAGATGGTCGGCCCAAGCGTGGCCGCGAAAGCCACCGTCACCAACACGCCAAGCGCAATCAATACAGGATGGCGACCGATGTCGAAGTGCCGTGCAGGCGGGTCCGGCCGCCGGGAATAGGCGACGTTGAACAAACCGGCCGTGCCGCCAAACGACGCGGCCACTGCCGAGGTCAGCGTGATCACCATGCCATGTGGATTGACCAGGCTGACCAGCAACGCGCTTACCCCGCCGACCACGTACACCGTCATCGCGATCTGCCGTTTCACGCGGGCAGCCTGGTCACCGCCGCCGAGCATGACCCCAAGCATGCGGATGGCGGCGCGAACGACCTGGATGTAGGCAACAAGGCCAACGACAAACAACCCGACCCGCCATAGCCACGGCCATGGCAACGGACCCAATCCACCGCCCACGGCCGGGCCCCAGTCACCGAGATTGGTGACGCCGGAGAACATCCAGTAGCCGGCCGCCACCATGCCTTTCACCGCGAACACCACCCACGCCACCAGGCGCGGCAGTGGCTGGCGCAACCGGCGCCATGCCACGTACGCCAGCACGGCCAGCACGACATCCACGCAGGTGCCTGCCATTGCCACGATGCGGCCCGACCAGCCCTGCGTATCAGGGCACTCGACGTAATACGCGCCCAATTCGCTCGGGTGGTGCCCGGTGGCGACGCACGTCACGGCATGCCCAAGCAGTTCATGGGCCATCGTGAGCAGGGGCGACAGCAACAACGCCAAGCCCACCAGGGTCCACACATCAACCCATGGATGCGCATGCATGTCGTTCGTCGTCATCGCGTACTCCCCTGTGGTGGGAAACGGGGTCAGAGTCGACTTTCCACGGCTGCTACGAGGAGGAAGTGCCGCATCCGCCGAAGAAAGCACGAGCCTCCGCTCTGGCACTCTCCGAAACCATGTGGAAGACAGCATGAAGCATCGTGACTGCATTCGCCGCATGCCGCCCGGCACACGGGAGGTCTCTGGATTCCCACCGTTGGCGGGAACGGCTGAATGTGAGGGTTTCGCACTCAAGCGGGTGCTACTTGAACCAGGCAACGGGTGCCACTGCCGACGTTCGCTTCACGCCCGGATGAGGCAAGCTCATCGTCTCCGTTTCCGGATGCTCCGCCATGCCAACGACCGAAGCCACCGATACGCTGCTGGACTGCCTGGTGGTCGGCGCCGGCCCGGCGGGTTTGACCGCGGCCACGTACCTGGCGCGTTACCGGCGCACGGTGACGGTGATCGACGGTGGTCGCAGCCGGGCGCGCTGGATTCCGGCCAGCCACAACTGTCCGGGGTTTCCTTTCGGGGTGGCGGGCAATGAACTGCTGCAGCGTTTTCGCGCGCAGGCGCAGGAGTTCGGGGTGGCGATCGTGCCGGCGCAAGTGCAGATGCTGAGCCGCGAAGGCGGGCACTTCGTGGCCCGTGGCGACGGACAACGCTGGCACGCACGACAGGTGATCCTGGCTACCGGCGTGGTGGATCGGTTGCCGGACATGGATGACGTGGAGCAGGCGATTGCGTGCGGGGCACTGCGATTGTGCGCCGTGTGCGATGGTTACGAAGCGCGTGACGATGCGATCTGCGTGCTGGGCGCGACAGACACCGCCGTGGGCCATGCGGAATTCCTGCGCACCTTCTCCGGCCGCGTGACCGTGCTGGGCAACGCGGCGGACGTGCCGGCGGACGAGGCGTTGCACCTGCGCGCCGAGGCGGCTGGCATCGCGTTGCGCGGTGTGCCGGCACGACTCCAACTACGTGACCGTGGTTGCCAGGTTACGTTTGCCGACGGTTCCGTCGAGCACTACGACACGCTGTATCCGGTGCTTGGCGCGGATGCCCAATCGGGCCTGGCCCAGGCGCTGGGCGCACGCATCGATGACGGCGGCGAGTTGCAGGTCGATATCCGCATGCAGACCAGTGTTGAGGGCCTGTACGCGATTGGCGACGTGGTCAGCGGCCTCAACCAGATCAGCGTGGCGGTGGGTCACGCGGCCTTGGCCGCGACCGCCGTGCATCGCAGCTTGCCGCCCAACCCCCGCGAACGCGCTCACGGCCCTTCGTAGATAGTTGCGCCGGTTCCAGGTGGATGCCTTACTGGATTCCCGCGTCGCCGGCCGCTACCGGCGTGAGGGCCGGCGCCGGCTGGGTGGTGCCTCGGTTGAACTTCGCGCTCAAGTGTTCCATGGCCACATAGAAGGCCGGGGTGATGTATAGCGTCAAGGTCTGCGAGAAGATCAGGCCGCCGACCACGGCAATGCCGAGACCGCGCCGCGATTCGGAGCCCATGCCCGTTTCCAGCGCGATGGGCAGCACGCCAAGGATGGCGGCAAAGGTCGTCATCATGATCGGGCGGAAGCGCACGAGGCCGGCCTGGATGATGGCGTCGCGCGCGTTCATGTTCTCCTCGCGGCGCATCTGTATGGCGAAATCGACCAGGATGATGCCGTTTTTCTTCACCAGCCCAACCAGCATGATGAGGCCGACGAAGCTGAACACGTTGAGTTGCTGGTTGAACAGGATCAAGGCGAGCAATGCGCCCACCATGGCCAAGGGCATGGCGGTGAGGATGGTGATCGGGTGGATGAAGTGCTCGTACAGGATCGCCAGCACCATGTAGATCACCAGGATGGTGATGAGCAGCAGGATCGGCAGCTCCACCAGTGATTCCTGGAACGTGGCCGCGGTGCCGGCAAACGTGCCGGTGACATCCGCCGGCATCATGCTTGCGGTCAGGTTCTGGATCGGGCCGATCACATCACCAAGCGACACGCCGGGGGCGAGGTTGAAGGAGAAGGTGACCGACGGCAGTTGCTGGTAGTGGTCCACCTGGGTCGGGCCGACGCCGGGCGTGACCTCGGCCACGCTGGCGAGCGGCACCAAGGTGCCGCCGGTGCCGGGAACGTAAAGCGCATCGATCGCCGACCGGTTCTGCTGGAACCGCGGCGCCAACTGCATGATGACGAAATACTCGTTGGTCGAGCCGTAGATCGTGCTGATCTGGTTGCCGCCGTAGGCGTCGTACAAGGACGTCTGGATGTCCGTCGCGTCCACTCCCAGCTTGGACGCCTTGCTGCGCAGGATGTCGACGTTGAGCTGCGGGTTGCTCAGGTCGAGGTCGGTGTCCACGTCCTCCAGGCCGGGGAGTCGCGCCAGCGCCGGCAGGAATCGTTGCGCGGCGCGGTCAAGCGAATCCACGTCGAGTCCCTGCAGTACGTACTGGTAGTCGCCGGACGTGCTGCTGAAGCCACCCATCCGGATCGCCGGCGGGTTGGAGAAAAACACCTGCATGTCGCGCACCTTGGCGACCGCCTTGCGCAACTGGGAGATGACCTGGTCGGCGTTCGCGTGACGTTTGTCCTGGGGTTTCAGCGAGATTGAAAGCCGGCCGACATTGGTGCCGGCGCTGCTGCCGAAGCCCTGGCCGGCGCTGGACATGGCTGCCTGCACGTTGGGATTCTTCTGCACCGCCTGGGCGACGCGGTTCTGCATGCTTTGCAGTTGGGCGAAGGTGATGCCATCGGGCGCCCGGGTCTGCGCCTGGATCTGCCCGGTGTCCTCGGTGGGGATGAAACCCTTTGGCACGACCATGAAGAAATAGAACGTCAGCACCAGCATGCCCGCGGCCACCACCATCATGCTGCGCCAATGGTCCACCGCCCAGACCAGGGACCTGCCGTAGCCGTCGCGCATCCAGTTGAACCCGTTTTCCAGGCTGACATACAGCCGTCCGTGCTGGCCACTCTCCTGGATGAAGCGGCTGCACAGCATGGGCGTGAGCGTCAGTGACACCAACCCGGAGATCAGGATGGCGATCGCAACGGTGACGGCGAACTCGCGGAACAACCGGCCCAGCAGGCCCCCCATGAGCAGGATCGGCAGGAACACCGCCACCAGCGAGATCGTCATCGACAGGATGGTGAAGCCGATTTCCTTGCTGCCGATGAGGGCCGCCCGCATCGTCGGTTCGCCGCGCTCGCGGTAGCGCACGATGTTCTCGAGCATGACGATGCCATCGTCCACGACGAAGCCCACGGCCAGCACCAGCGCCAGGAGCGAGAGGTTGTCGAGGCTGAAGCCAAACAGTTGCATCAACGCGAACGTGCCGATGATCGAGGTGGGCAAGGCCAGCGCGGAGATGATCGTGGCGCGAATGTTGCGCAGGAACAGGAAGATCACCAGCACCACCAGCACAATGGCCAGGAGGAGGGTGTACTTCACTTCGTTGATCGAGCCGCTGATGAAGTCGCCGCGGCTGTACATGACGTGCAGGGAGGCGTCGCCCGGCGCGTCATTGGTCAACGCCGGCAGCAGGTCGCGGATTTGCTGCGCGATCTTCACCGTGTTCGAACCGGGCTGGCGCTGCACGCCGAGCACGATCGCGGTCTCCAGCTTGCCGTCGTTGTGCGCGTCGTCGAAATACTGGGTGAGCTGCTTGTCCTGCTCGATGCTGTCGACGGCCTCGCCCACATCGGAGAGGTGCACCGGCGCGCCGTCCTGGCTGGCGATGATGAGGTTGTTGTAGGCCTGGGCATCGGTGAGCTGGCCGGCGGCCTTGACCGTGAAGGTGTTGGTCGCTCCGTACATGGTGCCGGAGGGCAGGTTGGTATTGCCGTGCTGGACTGCCTGCACCACCTGTTCGAGCGACAGGTGGCGCGCGGCCAGCGCATAGGGGTTCATGTACAGCCGCACGGCATATTTGTGCGAGCCGAAGACGTTGACCTGGGCCACGCCCGGGATCATCGAGATGCGCTCGGAAACCTCGGTCTCGGCGAATTCGTCGAGCTGGGTGAGCGGCACGTGCTGCGCGGTGATCGCCAGGTAGATGATCGAGGAATCGCCGGGGTTGACCTTGCGCAGGTGCGGCGGCTGCGGCATGTTCGGCGGCAGTTGGCGGATGGCCTGGGAAATGGCCGTCTGTACATCCTGCGCGGCGGAGTCGATGTTGCGCGACAGGTCAAACTGCAGGGTGATGTTGCTGTTGCCGATGGTGTTGACCGAGTTCATCGAGACCACACCGGCGATCGTCGAGAACTGGCGCTCCAGCGGCGTGGCGACCGAGGCGGCCATGGTCTCCGGGTCGGCCCCGGGCAGGTTTGAATAGACGACGATCGTGGGAAAGTCCACGTTAGGCAGCTCGGCGACCGGCAGCGTGAAATATGCCACCAGGCCGAACAGGATCAGCGCGGACATGATGACCGTGGTCATCACCGGGCGATGGATGAACGCCGCGGAGAGGTTGGCCTTCATGTCGCGCCATGGGCCTCGACGACCGCGCCAACCGGCGCGCCAAGGGTGACGGGCATCCCGGGCCGCATGCTGCGCGGCACCTCGGTCACGACGCGCTCACCGCCCTTGAGGCCGGAGCTGACCACCGCCACGTTGCCGATCACGCGGTCCACCTTGATGTTCTGCACCTTGGTCACGCCATCCACGACTTCATACACGAAGTTGCCATCCTGTCCGGATTGGATGGCTGAATCCGGGATGGTCACCGCATTGGCCTGGACCGCCATCCGCATGTTGACGCCGACGTATTCGCCGGGCCACAGCTGGATGTCCTTGTTTGGGATCTCGGCCTTGAACAGCACGGTGCCGGTCGCGGTGTTGACCGTGTTGTCTATGAAGACCAGCTTGCCCTCGCCACGCGCGCCCGACCCGTCCTCATTGGAGATGAAGACCTTGATGCTGTGCTCCGCGTCGTATTTGCGGATCTCGGGCAGGAACTGCTGGGCCAGGTTGTACTGCACCAGGATGGGTTTCATCTGGTTGATCGTGACCAGCGGCACGGCGTTGGCGGGCGAGACCACGTTGCCGGATTTCACCGCCAGGTTGCCGGTCAGGCCATCGATGGGCGACACGATCCGGGTATACGCCACGTTGATTTGCGCCTGGTCCAGGGCGGCCTTGGTCTGCGCCGCGGTGGCCACCGACGCCTCGTATTCCTGTGCCGACACGTAGCCCTTCGCGGCCAGTGGCTTTTCACGATCGGCCTGGGTCTTGGCGGCCAGGTAGGACGCCTTGGCGGAGGCGAGCGCCGCTTCGTAAGGTGCCGGGTCGATCAGGAACAGCGGCTGGCCGGCGCTGACATGCTGGCCCTCGGTGAAATACACCTCCTTCAGGACACCGCTGATCTGCGGCTGGATATTGACCGTATGCTCCGATTGCACCTGGCCCACGGCGAGCCGCTGGATGGGCATGGACTTGATCGTGGCCAGTTCGGTCACCACCGACAGCGACGGCGGTGCGCGCGGACCGACGTGTTCGCCGCGCGCATTGGTGGCGATGCGCCAGCCGAGCAGCACGGCCAGGCACGCCACGGCCAGCCCGCCCAGTGACAGCGAGGTTGATTTTGTGCTCACGGTGCGCCCCGGCCACCGGCTGTGGCTGGTGCGTGGGCGGCCAAACGCGACACCTGGCCATGGTCTGCGGCAGCACTCATGCTTGCAGGGATGCGGATTGCTGCAGATTGTTCCCGCGCCAGTGATCGGATACGCACGCTTGCCTCGGCTGTATCTCAGCTAGCGGGCGATTTTACTGCCGCCATCCGGTCCGTTTCGCCTGACATTCGTCATGCTTGGCGGCAGCCGATGACCGGCATTCAGCCTGCCGAAGCATCCCCGGACGCCGCCAGGGGCGGTTCACTGGATCGGCTGGCCCTGCTTGGGCTGACCCTGCTTGGGATGCGCCTTCTCCCATTCGTGCTGCTGCTCCAGCAGCTCGTCGGGATCGAAGTTCTCCTGGTCGAGACCTTGCATCTGTTCGATGATGGCGGCGGGGGGGTTGCCGCGGTAAATCTGGTACAGGCGCTGCTGCCGGTAGGCATCGCGCAGGAACACATAGGGGTCGTAGGCCGATTCCAGGAAGCCCTCGGCGTCCAGCGCACGGGCGCGCAGGGTGACCACGTAGATGGCCTGCGGCACGTATTGCAGGCCGTGGTAGTGGTGGGTGCGACCATAGATGTTCAGCGGGTCGAGGAAGTAGTTGTCGATCGGCAGGCGCCAGACGTCACGCATGGTGCTGGGGCCGAGCAGCGGCACCATCAGGAAATCCCCTTCGGGGGCACCCCAGCGCGCCAGGGTGATGCCGAAATCGTTGTCCTGCAGCGGCAGGCCGAGCTGGCTGGCCGGATCGAAAAACCCGCCGATGCCGAGCGTGAGGTTGACCAGGAACCTGCCGGTGTCCTGCAACGCGTGCGTGGGCCGCGCCTGCAACAGGTCGTTGAACACCACGATGGGCATGCGGATGTTGGTGAAGAAATCGCTGACCGAGCGGCGTACGGGCGGGTTGGTCACCTTGCGGTAGCCGACGGCCACGGGGCGCAACACGGTCTGGTCCACGACGTTGTTGAACTTGTAGACCTCGCGGTTGTACTTCTCGAGGGGGTCGTCCGTGCGCGGCTTGGCGATCGCACAGCCTGCCAACAGCAGCGTGGCCAGCACGAGCAACCAACGGACGGGCGGCAGCGAACGAACCGGGTGCATCATGATGCGCGCTTGCCCTTGGCGTGAAAGGCTATAAGTGTACTGGTTAGTGTTGTTATATGCACGGTCCGCAGCGACAACGGACCCAACGCATGCAGCCGCCCATGATAGCCGCATGCGCATTGCCAGCAAAGCGTTCGCGCTCTACACTGAAGGCGCGCTACAAGCCATTAATATCAGAGGATTTCGCATGGCCCGTATCACCGTGGAAGATTGCCTTGAAGTCGTGGACAACCGGTTTGAGCTGGTGCTCATGGCGACCAAGCGGGCAAGGCAACTGGAGAAGGGCGTCGAGCCGGCGGTCAATCCGGGGCATGACAAGCCCACGGTAGTGGCCTTGCGCGAGATTGCCGAGCGCCGCATCGATCAGGCCATGATCGACCAGATCGACAAGGCGGAACGCGAGCGCGCGGAGCGCGAGGCGCTGGAATGGGCGGCCGCGGAAGTCGACGATGATCTGTCCAAGGTCGGTGACGACTGATGGGCGCCGGCGGCTGTAGGCGCGAACCTGGCACCAGCGTGGCTGGTGCCGGTTTGCGCGTACGCCGCGCTGGAGCCGCGCGGCCGTTGCGGCGTGCCTTGGACTCCACCCTGGTAAATGCCGCATTGGCGCGGGTCAGGCCGGGGCACCAGGGCCACGCCTGAGGCGTATTGCCGCCATGCCTACCGCCGCCCCGCCCGCCAAATCCGATCCGTCGACCTTGCCACCGTATGCGGTGGCACTCAAGGAGAGCGTTGCCTATTTGCCGCCTGAGCAGGGCGCGCGGGTGATGCAGGCGTTTGCAGTGGGCGCGAAGGCGCACGCCGGACAGGAGCGCAAAAGCGGCGAGCCGTACATCACCCATCCGGTCTCGGTGGCGATCATCCTGGCCGGACTTGGCATGGATGCCGAAACCATTGTTGCCGCGTTGTTGCACGACACGCTCGAGGATACCCAACTGACCCGCGCCGAGCTGGCTGCGGAGTTTGGCGAAGTCGTCGCCGAACTGGTCGACGGGGTGACGAAACTCGACAAGATGCGCTTCGGCACGCGGCAGGAAGCGGACGCGGAAAGCTTCCGCAAGATGCTGCTGGCGATGGCGCGGGACATCCGCGTCATCCTGATCAAGCTGGCCGACCGCCTGCACAACATGCGTACGCTGGGTGCCAAGGAGTTGACGGCGCGACGCCGCATTGCGCGTGAAACCCTGGAGATCTACGGGCCGATCGCGCAGCGCCTGGGCATGAACAAGTTCCGCACCGAGCTGCAGGATCTTGGTTTCCGCATGCTGTATCCGGACCGTTATCGGGTGATCAGCGAGCGCATCCGCGCCGCCCTTGGCAACCGGCGCGAAGCCATGGCGAAGATCCGCGCTGCCCTGACCGAGCGGTTGGGCGCCGAACACATCGAGTCCCGCGTGGTGGGGCGCATCAAGTCGCCGTGGAGCATCTACTCGAAGATGCGCAACGAACACCTCACCTTTGCCCAGCTCATGGACGTGTACGGGTTCCGCGTGGTGGTCGACAGCGTGGTGAACTGCTACGTGGCCCTGGGCGTGGTGCACGCGCTGTACAAGCCGGTCGACCGGCGCTTCAAGGATTTCATCGCCATCCCCAAGGCCAATGGCTACCAGTCCCTGCACACGGTGTTGCTGGGGCCGTTCGGCGCGCCGATCGAGATCCAGATCCGCACCACGGAGATGGACTCGGTGGCCGAAAGCGGGATTGCCGCCCACTGGGCCTACAAGACCGACAGTGGCCCGGCCAACAATGCGCAAGTGCGTGCCCGTGCCTGGTTGTCGTCGCTGGTGGACAGCCAGGTCAACACCACGTCCTCGGCTGAGTTCATCGAGAACGTCAAGATCGACTTGTTTCCCGACGAGGTCTATGTGTTCACGCCGCGCGGCGACATCTTTGCGTTGCCGCGCAACGCCACCGTGCTCGACCTTGCCTATGCCGTGCACACCGATGTCGGCGACCATGCGGTTGCCGCGCGCGTGGACAAGAAGCTCACGCCGTTGCGGGCGCGGCTGGAATCGGGGCAGATGGTGGAGATCATTACCGCGCCGTCGGCGGTGCCCAATCCGTCCTGGCTCGAGTCCGTGGTGACCGGCAAGGCGCGTACGGCGATCCGCCAGCATCTAAAGCACCTGCAGCACGAGGATGCGGTGGACTTTGGTCATCGCATGCTCGATCGTGCGCTGGACCTGCGCGGCTTCAGCATCGATGGCATATCGCCGGAAGTGCTGGACCGCTACCTGGCGAGCATCAAGTATCGGCGCCTCGAGGAGCTGCTCGCCGATATCGCCCTGGGCAACCGCATGCCGGACCGCGTGGCGGCGCAGCTCCTGCAGGCGCGCGGCAAACAGGCCGGCGACACGCCGCAGGCACCGCACGCCAACGAGAACATCCGCATCACCGGTGCCGAGCGCGGCGTGTTGAGCTTCGCCAATTGCTGCCACCCCCTGCCGGGCGACGACATCGTCGGCTACCTCTCGCCGGGCAAGGGTATCGTGGTGCACCGGACCGAATGCCCGAACGTGGCGGAGCTGGCCAAGACGCCCGAGCGCCGTGTGGGCATCGAGTGGGATCGCGAAGTGCGCGGCGATTACCGTGCGCGCCTGCGCGTGGAAGTGGCCAACCATCCTGGCGTCCTGGCGACGGTTGCCGCGGCGATCGCGGCGGCCGATTCCAATATCGACAACGTCGAATACGTGGAACGCGATCCGACCGCGGCGACGCTGATGTTTTCCATGGAAGTCAAGGACCGCAAGCACCTGGCGGATGTCATTCGCCGGGTGCGGCGCACCGGCGTGGTCAGCGCCGTGCATCGCTATCCCATGTAGCGGTTGGCCGCGCCTCATGCACGGCCTGGGGTTGCGCATCCCGGATGATTGAATCTTGGAGAGGACGGCCCAACGGGTAGCCCGCGTCGGCCGGTGCCGGTGCCGGGTTATCATGGCCCTTCGGTGCGGCGGCCCCCGCTCGCGCCCTTCCTGTCTTAGCAAGGAAATCCAATGTCCCTCGACTACATAGCCACCACCCAGGCTCCAAACGCGATCGGGCCGTATTCGCAGGCCGTACGTGCCGGCAACACGGTTTATTTTTCCGGCCAGACACCCATCGATCCGGCGACCGGGGCCCTGGTGGAGGGCGACATCAGCGCACAGACGCATCGTGTGTTCGACAATCTCGCCGCGGTGGCCAAGGCGGCCGGCGGCTCGTTTGCCCAAGTGGTGCGGGTCGGCATCTATGTGACCGACCTGGCCAACTTCGCCGTGGTCAACGGCGTGATGGCCGAATATTTCAAGCAACCCTATCCGGCCCGTTCCACGATCCAGGTTGCCGCCCTGCCAAAGGCCGCCCAGGTGGAAATCGACATGATCATGGTGCTCGACTGAGGCGTGGCTTGCGAAACTGCTGGACGCC
>DATNBK010000272.1:0-5334 GCA_035571995.1 Rhodanobacter sp. | reverse complement strand
GAGCCGTCGCACAAGAAGCTGCACGACGACGCGGTGGACTTCATACGGTCGACCCAATAAAGCAAATTAAACAAAGGGACGGGGGAAATTATTGGGATTTGATTTACTACTCCGTTCCCTTGTTTTGCAGGAATCACCCTGGCACGAATGGCGAAGCTGTCCACGCATGGCCGACGTATAGTGGGAGGAGTTTCCACACAAGGAGCGGGTCATGGCCAAGGCATTGACGCGAGGCGTCCACCATCTCGGGTTGACGACACCAGTGCTCGAAGAGACGGCGAAGTTCTTCACCGGCGTGCTGGGCTGGCAGGAAGTCGCGCGCATCGACTACCCCGCCGTCTTCGTCAGCGATGGCGCTGTGCTGGTGACGCTGTGGGCGGCCAAGGACGAGCATCCGCAAGCGTTTGACCGGCACAAGAACATCGGCCTGCACCACGTCGCCTTCGCGGTCCCCGACGATGCGGCATTGCGGGCGCTGCACCAGAAGCTGCAGGCCAACGGCATCCCGATCGAGTTTGCGCCGCAGCCCGTCGGTGGCGGGCCCGCGGAACACACCATCTGCTACGCCCCCGGCGGCCTTCGCGTCGAATTCTTCTGCACCGGGGAATAGCCGTAAAGGTGGCGGCAGCACTCGAATGCGCTGCGGGTCACCACCCCGTGGACCCGCTCACGCTCCCTGCCTCTTCACCATCCATACGGACGTAAGGCCATTCCGCCCGGCACCTTTACGACACGCGGCGGGCGTAACGCCGAAGATGGTAAACACGATGGACGTGCGAGGCTCCCAGGCCTCCGCCGATGGCCGCAGCCAGCAACGACAGCAAGACCGCGGCAAGCAGGATCCACATGGCCACGGCGCTGTAATGGGCAGCGGTGGCTGCGGCTGCTTTAAGCTGGTTCCGCGCCTTCTCGACCTGGGGTGAAAGATCCTGGAGCACCGCATTGATGGCGGTGGGCGACAACCTGGTGTTGCCGCTCAGCAAGGCCTTGGCTGTATCCGGATGGCCGCCGAGCAGTGCCAGGGTCACCGCGCGTGCGGTGCGCGGACCAACCCACGCCGGTGGCATGCGGGCGTCGGCTTGCTGATCCGGCGCGCTCGCTGCAGCGGCTGGTTGCACACCCTGTTGGTTGATCCGCTGCACCAATTCGGCTTGCAACAGGTTGGTGGTGTCGGCATTTCCTCCAGCCTGCGCGCCCGCACCAACCGCCGCTGCACTGGATGACATGGTCGCCCCGTTCAGCAGCAACGCCCCGCTGCTCAAGGCGCCACCCATCCCGATGGCCAGCAGCAACCCAGAGGCCGCGATCGACAAGCCCCAGACGGTCACGCCTTGCACCGTGCCCATGGTGGGGTCGTCGCGCCCGTCGGCCCAGCTTGCAAACAGGCCGCCAAGGAACAACGCCACGACCCAGGTCAACACCAGCCACAAGCACGTGCCTATGCCGATGCCCTTTGCCACGGCCGCCGGATCGTGCGGATCGAGGACGGAAAAGCCGATGGCCAGGCCGCCGACATACATCACCGATGCGACACCTGTCGCCACCAGCCAGCCTGCGATGATCGAGCCCCAGCTCATGCGCGGGTACTCGACGATGGCCGCGCCTGCGTTTGCCGTCACCACTTCTTCCATCTGTGCCATGACGTTCTCCGGGTCTGCATGATCGATTCAGCGTCTGCTGTGAAACCGCGCACACAACAGTCCGCGCATCAAGTACAACCGCGCAGCAGGAACAAGATGATCAGGATCGGGATCGGTACGCCGAGTAGCCACAACACGACCCACCCGATACCACCCTTCTGTTTTTGGCGTCCCAGCTGTTCGCGATACACCGCACGCAGTGATTTCATATGAACCCCCTCATGGGCTTAACTGCACGCACCGGCACATGCAAATCCGTGATGCCGACGCTCGCACTGCATGCGTGGACGCGGCGTGATTGCAGCAAAGATGGCGCCAGGGAAAACCGAGAATCGCCGCGACAGCCGACGAACTACGCGGGGGAACTCGTCGCTGGCACCTCCCACCCACTTGCGCGCCGGCACCACCAGCATGAACGCATACCAACGCAGCGCCGCCGGCTAAGGGAATGCAAATGCGATGTCCATATCGTCGATCCAGCGGCCAAGCAAGGCCGCAGCCAACTGGAACGCGGAGGTGCAGCATGAAACGTATCGGGATCCTTGCCACGGCGACTGGACTGGCGATATTGGCCGCGCTACCCGCGATCGCCTCTGCCCACACACGGGTGTTCGTCGGCGTCAACCTGGGCGGGCTGTTCGACCCGGCGCCGATCGTGTACGCGCCGTCGCCGCCGGTGGTCTATACGACGCCGGCCTATTACCCGCCGCCCCGTACGTACTATGAGCCGGCGCCTGCCTACTATGCACCGCGCATCTACTATGCACCCCGCGACTATCGCTATGACCGCCGCGGCTGGCGTGACCACGACGAATGGCGCGACCACGACCGCGGAGGGCGTGGCCACGGCCGCCATTGGCGCGATGACGACGGGCAATAGAAGGTAGCGTCAGAAAACAGTGCCAGGGAAATTGTCCCTGGCACCGTTTCAATACGCGCTCATCGCGTAGGGGCGCGCGGCCACGGCGGTGCCCCATTGCCGGTTTGGTTGGGCCTGCATGACGAAGTGGAGTTCGCCACCGGCGGTGATGTCCGTGTAGTCGAGCCAGGTGCGATCCAGCGGCTTGCCGTCCAGCGTGACGCTGCCGATGTAGGGATGGGCTGCATCCAGGTGTTCGGCGACGATACGGAAGGTCTTGCCATTGGGCAGGTGCATGGTGGCGCTGCGCATGAACGGACGCCCAATCACGTACTGGTTGCTAGCCGGCGCCACCGGATAGAAACCAAGCGCGGTGAACAGGTACCAGGCCGACATTTGGCCGAGGTCGTCGTTGCCGGCCAGGCCGGTGGGCGTGGGCGCGTACTGCGTGTGCATGATCTCCGCGAGGCGCTGCTGGGTCTTCCACGGCGCGCCGGCGTAGTCGTAAAGGTAGGCGATGTGGTGGCTGGGCTCGTTGCCGTGGGCGTAGTAGCCGATGAGTCCCGAGATGTCCTCGACGTTCGCGAATTCCTTGGGGTCGACCTTGGCCTCGAACAGTGCGTCGAGCTTGGCGACCAGCTTGGTGTCGCCGCCGAGCTCTTTGATCAGCCCGGCGATGTCCTGCGGTTCGTACCAGGAGTACTGCCAGGCGTTGCCCTCGGTGTAGTCGCTGCCGTAGCCGGCCGAGGCGGGATCGAACGGTGTGCGGAAGCTGCCGTCGCTTTTCTTCGCGCGGACGAAGCCGGTCTTGGCGTCGAACACATTGCGCCAGTTGCCGGCGCGCTTGAAGAACGCCTCCGCGGTGTCCTTGCGGCCCATGGCTTGCGCCATGCGTGCGATGGTCCAGTCGTCGAACGCATACTCCACGGTCTTGGACGCGGCTTCGGGCTCGCGGTCGATCGGCACGTAGCCTAGTTTCATGTAGTCGCCCAAGCCGCCGTAGGGGGCGTAGGTGGCGCTGGCGACCATCGCCTTCAGCGCGGCGTCGGCGTCGAAGCCGCGGAAGCCCTTCATGTAGGCGTCGGCGATCACCGGCACGGCGTGGTAGCCGATCATGCACCAGGTCTCGAGGCCCTCGTACGCCCATACCGGCAGGATGCCGAACGGGCTCGAGCGTTGCGCGGCGAGCAGTGAATTCACCAGGTCGTTGATGCGCTGCGCCGGCTGGATGAAGGCGAGCAACGGCTGCTGCGCGCGGTACACGTCCCACAGCGACCAGGTGGAATAAAACGTGTAGCCCTTGGCCGTGTGCACGCTGTGGTCCGGACCGCGGTATTCGCCGCTTGCGTCCATGGCCAGGTTGGGCGCAAGCAGCGCGTGGTACATCGCGGTGTAGAAGTTCTTCTTCACCTCGGGCGCGGCCTCGACGTCGATGGCAGCGAGCGCCTGGCTCCAGGCCGCGCGGGCGTCGGCGCGGCGTGCGTCGAAATCCCAGCCCTGGCCATCGGCATCGAGGTTGGCCACCGCGTTGGCCGCGCTGACGGAGGAGATCGCCACCTTCACCAGCAGCGGCGAACCCAGCTTGCCGAACTCGAACACACCCTCGAGCTGCTTGCCTTCCACGGCATCGTTGCCGTCCGGGTTGGCCGCCGGCCCCTGGAAGCCCTTGTAGACGACGTCCTGCTCGCGGTTGACCAGGTCGTGCGCCGTCATCGGCTGCGAAAAGCGCATGGCGAAATAAAGCTGCCGCCCAGGTGCCCAGCCTCGCGTCTCGCGATAACCGGTGACGGTGCCGTCGGCCGCCACCTGCAGCCGCGACCACAGCACCTTGCCCGGGTAGTCGTAGATGCTGGGCCGCAGATCCAGCAGCACGTGAGCCGCCTGGCCCTTGGGAAAGGTGTAGCGGTGCCAGCCAACGCGCGTGCCTGCCGTGAGCTCCACGCGCACGCCACTGGTGGCGAGCGTCACCGCGTAGTAGCCGGGCTGCGCCACTTCGCTGGCGTGGCTGAACTCGGAGCGGTAGCCACTACCGGGCTGGTCGGGATCGCCTGGGTCGAGCTGTGGCTTGCCCACACCCGGCATCAGCAGCACGTCGCCCAGGTCGGAATGCCCGCTGCCGGAAAAATGCGTGTGCGAAAAGCCGAGGATGCTGTGGTCCTCGTAGCGGTAGCCAGCCGCCCACTTGTAGGCATGCTTGAAGTCCGGCATGGCCGTGTCGGGGCTGAGCTGGATCATGCCGAACGGCACGGTGGCGCCAGGAAAGGTATGGCCATCGCCGCCCGTGCCGATCATGGGGTCGACCGCGACCCAGCCGGCACTGGCGGCGGGCGTCGCCGCATGGGACGCGGACAGGCCGCCAAGCCACGTGGTGGCAATGAGCAGCAGCGCCGCGCCGCAAGCAGTGCGCAGCGGAGATGGGGAAACAGACGACATGGATGCGCCCCTGGGCTGGCCTCGATCGGCGCTGAAATTAACACGCGGCGTGCGTGCGGACACGCTGTGCTGCATGATGCGCTCGGGGTTGGGAGCGTGGACGGCAAGGACGGTCGAAGGGACGGCCGCACGGCTGCCACTGCCCGGGCTTTCCAACACGCACCACGCCGCGACGACCAGGACACGCCAGCCATGACCCGCCACACCGCCAGTACCCGCACCGCGCTCGTCGTCATCAACGGCGTGTTCCTGATGTGGGGACTGATGACCGTCCTGAACGACATCCTGATCCCGCACCTGAAGACCCTGTTCACGCTGAACTACTTCCAGGCGATGCTGGTGCAGTTCACGTTCTTCGGCGCCTACTTCATCATGTCCGTGCCCTGCGGCGCGGTGCTGGCC
>DATNBK010000271.1:0-12013 GCA_035571995.1 Rhodanobacter sp. | reverse complement strand
CCTGCGCTATCGCGGCCTGGACACCCAGCTCTGCGTGGCCGAACCCGCCGGCAGTGCATTCGCCAATGGCTGGCACGCACGCGACCGCACGGTCTGCGCCAGCCAACCAACGCTGATCGAGGGCATTGGCCGCCCCCGCGTGGAACCATGCTTTTTGTTCGAGGTGGTCGACCACGTGGTGGAAGTGTCCGACAGCGCCTCGATTGCCGCCGCATGGATGCTGGACGAACAGTTCGGCCACCGCTACGGCGGCTCCTCGGGAACCAACTTCGTCGCCTGCCTGCGTCTGGCCGCGGCGATGAAGGAGCGCGGGGAACGCGGCAGCATCGTCGCCCTGCTGTGCGACCGCGGCGAGCGCTATGCCGAGACGCTTTTCGACCCGGCCTGGCTCGTACGGCATGGCATCGACCGCGCACCATGGGACGCCGCCCTCCGCACCGCCATGCGCGATGGCGTCTGGCGCGCACCCACCCCCTAACACCCCCTTGTTTCGGCTTGCGCCCAGCCTTCTTGGATCAAGAGCGTCAAATCACAGCACCGGAAGCGCGAATGCAGAGCCCGCCAGCGGACTCGACAACGGAGACTGGGGGGCGCGTTACGGGGTGCCGTTCGCGGGTGGGGCGTCCCAACCCGGATCGTCGAAGTAGCGCGGATACGCGGCGATGATGTCGCGCATGCGGGCCACCGGCGCGGTATCGGCCGGATTCGCCTTGAGGGCCTGCGCGGCCCCGAGCAGCGGCACCAGGATGCCATGCAGCGCGGCATCGGGCGTAGGCTCAAGCTTGCAGTTTGCGAACATCTCCACCACGGCACTCTCGATCGTGCCGGCGCGATCGCGGATCATGGCGGTGCCCATGTGGCCCTTTTCCGCATGGACAAGTTCGGCAACTGTCTGGTGCACCGTGCGCATCCCGGCGCGCAGCGGCGCATCGGGCTGGTAACGCGTTGCGGGTATGGGTGCCGCGGCGGCCTCGGACGCCGCATCGTGCTGGTGCTGGTCTTGCGCCATGGCGCGCCCCGAAGGCAGGGCCAAGCCGGCACTGAGCACTACTGCAAGGAAGGGAAACCAGGGTTTCATCGTGGACTCCTTACCGGCGCGTGATGAAGCCCAATCTAACCGCAAACCCGCGCGCCAGGCGCCGGCGCGACATCCCGCCACGCCGTGCGGCCCGCATGGCCGGGCACGGTCACACGCTGGCAAATACCAGCGAGGCGTTGGTGCCGCCAAAGCCGAAGCTGTTGGACATGACCGTGGCCAAAGCCGCGTCGCGGCTTTCGCGGACAATCGGATAGCCCTCCGCCCGGGGATCGAGCTGCTCGATGTTCGCCGAGCCCGCAATGAAGCCGTCGCGAAGCATCAGCAGGGAGTAGATCGCCTCGTGTACGCTCGCCGCGCCCAGCGAATGCCCGGTCAGCGCCTTGGTCGACGACAGCGGTGGCATCTCCAGCCCGAACACCTCGCGCACCGCCTCCAGCTCGACGATGTCGCCGGCCTGCGTGGCCGTGCCATGGGTGTTGAGGTAATCGACCGGCACGCTGACGTCGGCCAGCGCCATCTGCATGCAGCGCACCGCGCCTTCGCCGGTGGGCGCCACCATGTCGGCACCGTCGGAGGTGACGCCGTAGCCGACCAACTCGGCGTAGATGCGCGCGCCGCGCGCCTTTGCGTGCTCATAGTCTTCCAGCACCAGCATGCCGCCGCCACCGGCAATGACGAAACCATCGCGTCCGACGTCGTACGGGCGCGCGGCTTTTGCCGGCGTCTCGTTGTAAGCCGTGGACAGCGCGCCCATGGCATCGAATTGCGCAGCCATGGCCCAGTGCAGCTCCTCACCGCCACCGGCAAACACCATGTCCTGCCGGCCCAGCCGGATCAGGTCGGCGGCCGCACCAATGCAGTGCGCCGAGGTGGCGCAAGCGGCGGAGATGGAATAGCTCAGGCCACGGATGCCGAAGCTGGTGGCCAGGTTGGCGGAGACGGTGGAGCACATGGTCCGCGGCACCATGTACGGACCGACCTTCCGCACACCGCGATTGCGCAGCAGGTCGGCGGTCTCGGTTTGCCAGCGCGTCGAGGCGCCGCCGGAGCCGGCGATGACGCCGAAGCGCGGATCGTGGATGGCGTCGGCTTCCAGGCCCGCGTCGGCAATCGCGTCGCGCATCGCCACGTAGGCATAGCCTGCGGCGTCGCCCATGAAGCGCTTCAGCTTCCGATCAATCTCCGCGCCCAGGTCGATATGCGGGACGCCGGCAACCTGGCTGCGCAGGCCGACCTCGGCAAACTCGGGAACCGCACAGATGCCGCTGCGGCTGTCGCGCAATGACGCGGAAACGGCGGCCAACGTGTTGCCCAGGCAGGACACCACACCCATGCCGGTCACGACCACTCGGCGCATCTTCAGAACCCCTCGGTTGACTTGAACAAGCCGCAGCGCAAACCCGTCGCCGCGTAGATGGGTCGATCGTCGACCGACATGTGGCCGTCGGCAATGACGAGGGACAGCTTGCCGCGCATGACCCGGCGTACGTCGATTTCATAGGTCAACAGCTTGGCGGTGGGGAGTACCTGGCCGGTGAACTTGACCTGGTCGACGCCCAGGGCGCGGCCCCGGCCCGGCTCGCCCAGCCACGGCAGGTAAAAGCCGGCCAACTGCCACAGGCCGTCCATGCCCAGGCAGCCCGGCATCACCGGATCGCCCTCGAAGTGGCAGGCGAAGAACCACAGGTCCGGGCGGATATCCAATTCGGCGCGCAGGACGCCCCTGCCGTGCGAGCCACCCTTGGGATCGACCAGGGTGATGCGGTCGAACATCAGCATGGGCGGCAGGGGCAAGCGGGCGTTGGCGTCGCCGAACAGTTCGCCGCGGCCGCAGGCCAGCAGTTGTTCGTAGTTGAACGAGGAAGGTAGGGTCATAAGCCTGTCTGCAATGGAGGGTCGTGCAAATCTGCCACCGCAGTGCAAACGCCGACCGGTATGACACCCGGCGTTCAACCGTGCTGGCCCTGGACATCAGCCCGCGCGGTTGGCAAGGCGTCTGCCGAGGGCCACGCCGCACCAGCCCACGGGGGAGAGGTGCAGCATTGGCTGTTTCGGGAGCGCACGCCAATCCGTCGCACGCCAAAGTGCGTCCCATGATACAAACACCGCGCGGCGCCGTCGAACACGCGTGCGACGGCGGGCCGGCGTCAGCCCCGCCGTCACGGTTCAAGCAGTCAGTGCCGATGCAGCAGCCGATCCACGCTCCACGGGCCAGGCCCTGCCGCGGACAGGTACAGGAACACGAAACAGAACAGGATGGCGTCGCTGCCCCCGTTCAAGATCGGCCAGAACGCCGCCGGGGCATGGGCCATGAAATAGGCAAATGCCATTTCCCCGGCCAGGATGAAGGCCACCGGTCGTGTGGCCAACCCGACCAGGATCAGCAGGCCGCCAAAGAACTCCAGCACACCGGCCAGGCCCATCAGCGAAAACAAATGCACCGGGGTTCCGCCAAGCAGGCCGAACAGCTTTTGCGCGCCGTGCTCCATGAACAGGAAAGCGGTGAAGAAGCGCAGGAGGCTCAACAGATACGGAGCGGATCTGGTCCAGAACGACGAACGATCGGTCATGCGTGTTCTCCCTGGGATGCCGAAAGATGGCGAAGCCTGCCGCGAGTGGTGGAGGCCGCGTTGGCACATGGATCACGCGCTCGCCCGATGATGGTACGGCTGCCACGCGGTCCGTGCCAGGTGCCAAGTGGCAGGGGACGGCGCACCATCGACAGCCCTGGCAGCGGTGTATTCTCGGCGCACTCAAGCAGGGGAGCAGGGTCATGGCTGCACGTCGCTGGCTGGTGGCATTGGGTGTCTGGGGCTTCATCTGTTTGCTGGGGACCGGCGCACAGGCCGCCGCGCCGGCGGCGGCTGGCGAGTCGGCAAGCGCCACGCTGCTCAAGGCCGACCGGGTATTCGATGCACGCAGCGCGCAGGCTCATGCCGGTTGGGCGGTGCTGGTGCAAGGCGACAAGATCGCGGCTGTCGGGCCAGCCGCCCAGATGCAGTTGCCGCCCGGCACGCAGACCATCGACCTGCCGGGCACCACGCTGCTGCCCGGCCTGATCGACGCGCACTCGCACATCTTCCTGCACCCATACAACGAGACCCTGTGGAACGACCAGGTGCTCAAGGAAACGCTGCCGTACCGCACGATCGAGGCCGTGCAGCACGTGCGCGCCACGCTGCTGGCCGGGTTCACGGCGCTGCGCGACCTCGGTACCGAGGGCGCGGGTTACGCCGACGTGGATGTGCAGCACGCAATCGACGAGGGCAAGATTCCGGGCCCGCACCTGTTCGTCGCCACGCGCGCCACGATTGCCAAGGACTGCTATGGACCGGGCCCGCTGGGCTTTCGCGCCGACCTGAACCTGCCCCAGGGCGGCATCCCGGTGGCTGGCGTGCCGGAGATGATCGCGGCCGTGCGCGACCAGGCCGGCCATGGCGCCGACTGGATCAAGATCTACGCCGACTACCACTGCGGCAAGACGCCCGGCTCGGTGCCGACCTTCTCCCAGGAGGAAATGAACGCCGGCGTCGCGACCGCGCACTCGCTCGGCCTGCCGGTGTCCGTGCACGCGCATACTGCCGAGGGCATGCGCCGCTCGATCCTCGCCGGCGTCGACACGATCGAACACGGCCAGGGCGGCACGGCGGAGATCTTCGCGCTGATGAAGCAGCACCATGTCGCCTACCTGCCCACGCTGGAGGCAGTCACCGCGATCGCCACCTACTTCCACGGCTGGAAGCCGGGTGAACCGCCGACCGCGGAAATGCAGCAGGCCACCCGCGCGTTCAAGCTGGCCATGGCTGCCGGCGTGACCATCGGCAATGGCAGCGACGTCGGCGTCTTCACCCACGGCACGAATTACAAGGAGCTGGAGTGGATGGTGCGCGACGGCATGACGCCGGCGCAGGCCCTGCTGGCCGCCACGGCCGTCGACGCGCAAATCCTGCGCCAGCAGGACCACTTCGGCCAGCTCAAGCCCGGGCTGGATGCCGATATCATTGCCGTGCAAGGCGACCCGACTGCCGATATCAGCGCGATCGAGCACGTGCCCTTCGTGATGAAAGGCGGCGTGGTCTACAAGCAGCCCTGAGCACGGCCGACCTCCTTTCCCGCTCCGCTGGGGACAGGAGACATCACCGCGGGCGATGGATCGCACTGCCCGGCATAAGCGGACCCAAAGCAACGCAGTGCAACATGCCGCCTCGGGCCCACTGAGGAGCACGCGCTTGAACAGCATCCCCCGCATCATCGTGTCCACCGTGCTGGCCATTGCGCCCGGCATCGGTGCGTGGGCGGCGATGCCGGCGCCCGCCTCAAACTGGCAGGTGGTCCAGCGCCATGTCCTGGGGGGCAGCGGCGGCTGGGATTACCTCGCCTTCGAACCCGACTCCCCACGCCTGTACATCAGCCACGCGGACCGCGTGGTGGTGCTGGACGTCGCTTCAGGCAAGCAGGTCGGCGCGATTGACGGCCTCTCCGGCGTGCACGGCATTGCCTTTGCGCCGGCGCTGCACCGCGGCTTCATCAGCAACGGCAAGGCCGATTCGGTGAGCGTGTTCGACCCGGCCACGCGAAAGGTCACGCAAACCACAGCGGTGGCTGGACACAACCCGGACGCCATCCTCTACGACCCCCATTCCCGACGCGTATTCACCTTCAACGGACGCAGCAACGATACCAGCGTGATTGACGCCGCCACCGGCAAGCTGCTCGGCCACATTCCCCTTCCCGGCAAACCGGAATTCGCAGTGAGCGACGGCCGCGGACGAATCTTCGACAACATCGAGAGCACCCACCAGTTGGCCGTCATCGATCCCGTGGCAATGCACGTGGTTGCGTTGTGGCCGCTGCAGGGTTGCGAGGAGCCTTCCGGGCTGGCCATCGACCTCGCCCACCAGCGGCTGTTTTCCGTGTGCGACAACAAGGTGATGGCCGTGACCGATGCCACCACCGGCAAACCGGTCGCCCGCATCCCGATTGGCGCAGGCCCCGATGCAGTCCGCTACGACGCGCAGCGCGGGCTGGTGTTCAGCTCCAATGGCGAGGACGGCACCTTGACCGTGGTGCATCAGGACGACGCCGACCACTACGGCGTCCTCGCCACCGTGCCCACGCAACCCAGTGCGCGCACGATGGCGCTGGACAAGAACAACGGCCACGTCTTCGTCGTCGCCGCCAAGTTCGGGCCCGCGCCCAAGCCCACCGCCGAACATCCACGACCGCGCGGCGAAGTGCTGCCCGGCAGCTTCACCGTGATTGAATTGGCGCCCGGTGGCGCCCGCTGACCCGCGCAGCAGCGTGCAACGCGCCGACGCCTAAAGCCGTGCCCGGCGCAGGCGCAGCGCGTTGGCAATCACCGAGACCGAGCTCAGGCTCATCGCCGCCGCGGCAAACATCGGGCTGAGCAGCCAGCCCAGCCACGGATACAGCACGCCGGCAGCCAGCGGGATGCCGGCCGCGTTGTAGACGAACGCAAAGAACAGGTTCTGGCGCACGTTGCGCATGGTCTGCCGCGACAGCCGCCGCGCCTTGGCAATGCCGCGCAGGTCGCCCTTGACCAGGGTCACCCCCGCAGCTTCCAGCGCGACGTCGCTGCCCGTGCCCATGGCCAGGCCGACGTCGGCCTGGGCCAGTGCCGGCGCGTCGTTGACGCCGTCGCCGGCCATGGCCACGACCCTGCCTTCCCGTTGCAGGCCCTCCACGATGGCGTGCTTGTCGGCCGGCAACACGCCGGCATGCACCTCGTCCAGGCCCAGTTTTTTCGCGACCGCCTGCGCGGTGCGCTCGTTGTCGCCGGTGAGCATGACCAGGCGGATACCCTCGGCACGCAGGATATGCACGGCTTCGGCCGTGGTCGCCTTGATCGGGTCGGCCACCGCCAACAGGCCGGACGGCTGGCCGTCCACGGCCACCAGCATCACGGTCTGGCCCTCGGCGCGGCGAGCTTCCGCGCGCTGGTCAAGCGTCGCGGCGTCGACGCCGGCCGCTTCCAGCATGCCGCGGTTGCCGACCAGAACGCTGCGCCCACCCACGACGGCACTGACGCCCTGGCCGACCGTGGCGTGGAAACCTTCCGCCGCTGCCGGCCCGAGGCCACGGGCGCGGGCACCGGCGACGATGGCGGCGGCCAGCGGGTGCTCACTGCCGGCCTCGACGGCCGCGGCCAGGCGCAGCAGTTCCTGGGCGTCCATGCCTGGCTCGACCACCACGTCCACCAGGCGCGGCTTGCCTTCGGTGAGCGTGCCGGTCTTGTCCACCAGCAGCGTGTCGACCTGGCCCAGCAATTCCAGCGCCTCGGCGTTCTTGATCAGCACGCCGGCGACGGCGCCACGGCCCACGCCCACCATGATCGCCATGGGCGTGGCCAGGCCCAGCGCACAGGGGCAGGCGATGATCAGCACCGACACGGCCGCCACCAGGCCATGGCTCAGCGCCGGCGCCGGACCCCAAAGCCACCACACAATGAAGCTGGCCGCGGCGACGAGCACGACGGCGGGTACGAACCAGGCCGCCACCCGGTCGGCCAAGCCCTGGATGGGCGCCCGCGAACGCTGCGCCTGCGCCACCATGGCCACAATGCGCGCGAGCAAGGTGTCGGCGCCGACACGGCTGGCGCGCATGATGAAACTGCCGTGCTGGTTGAGCGTACCGCCGGTCACGGGATCGCCAACCGTTTTGTCCACCGGCAAGGGCTCGCCGGTAAGCATGGCCTCGTCCAGCGTCGAGCGGCCCTCCAAAACGACGCCGTCGACCGGCACCTTGTCGCCCGGGCGCACGCGCAGGCGGTCGCCGGCAACGACCGCGGCCAGGCCGACATCTTCTTCCTCGTCATCGGCACGCAAGCGCCGGGCAGTGGCGGGCGCCAGGTTCAGCAAGGCCTTGAGTGCGCCCGAGGTGCGTTCGCGCGCGCGCAGCTCGAGGACCTGCCCGAGCAGGACCAGGGTGACGATGACCGCGGCCGATTCGAAATACACCGGGACGGCGCCGTCCATGCCGCGGACCGCGGCCGGCAACGCGCCGGGAACCAGCAGCGCGAGCAGGCTGAACGCGTAGGCCACGCCGGTGCCCAGCGCGATCAAGGTGAACATGTTGAGGTTGAAGCCGTGCAGGGATTTCCAGCCGCGCACGAAGAACGGCCAGCCAGCCCACCATACGACGGGCGTCGCCAGCACAAGCTGGATCCAGTTGAACGCACCGCCCAACCAGCCGTGGAAATCCAGGCCCGGAAGCATGTCACCCATGGCCACGACCAGCAGCGGCACGGACAGCGCCATGCCGACCCGGAAGCGCCGACTCATGTCGGCCAGCTCGGCGTTCGGTCCTGCATCGGCCGTCACCGTGCGCGGCTCCAGCGCCATGCCGCACTTCGGGCAACTGCCCGGGCCGTCCTGCACCACTTCAGGGTGCATCGGGCAGGTGTATTCCACGCGTGGGGCTACGGGATGGGACGGCTCGAGTGCCATGCCACATTTCGGGCAACTGCCCGGACCATCCTGCATCACCTCCGGATGCATGGGGCAGGTGTACGCAGCGTGGGTGGGGCCGCGGCCCTGCACTGCGGGCCGCGCAGCGTGCGCGGCCGCATGACCGCCGGAAGGCTGTGGGCCGCCACCGCCGTGGGCCGCTGCCAGGATCGCCCCGGGATCGGCGTCGAAGCGCTGCTTGCAGCGTGGCCCGCAGAAATACCAGGTCTGCCCGCGGTACCCGCTGTGGTGCTTGGCCTGCGGCGTGACGCACATCCCGCAGACCGGATCCTTCAAGCTGGGTTCGCCATTGGCGTCGCCGCCTTGCCTGGCCAAGTTGCTGGTATCGGATGTATCCATGGCCTGACTCTAACCCTGGAGTCGGCTACAGAGTCAAGCAAGGCGCAGGGTTCCGGTTCGAATCACCGCGGCGAAGACGGCTGGCGGACGGATACGGCATGCCACCCGGCGGGCCGGATGGATGGCCAAACTGCTGCCAGGACCCTGCCCCAGGCGGCGCGCCTGGTGGAACCGTCAACGCGGGCGCCGCGCGGGCAAGGGCTCATGGCGCCGGAACGGCGCCCGTGGCCTGGCCTGCGACCGGGTCCAGCATCTGGCCAATGCGGACAGCCAGCGCCTTGACCGTGAACGGCTTGGTGATGAGCTCCATGCCCGGGCCCAGGAAGCCGCCGGCCGATGTCGCAGCCGAGGCATACCCGGACATCAGCAGGACGCGCAGCTGCGGATGGTGCTCGCGCGCCACATCGGCAAGTTGCCGGCCATCCATGCCCGGCAAGCCGATATCCGACACCAGCAGGTCCAGCGCCGCGACGCCGCGCAGGGCATCCAACGCCGATTCGGCATCGGCCGCCTCGAGGGTCCGGTAGCCCAACTGCTGCAAGACCTCGACCACGATGTTGCGCACGGTCGTTTCGTCTTCCACCACCAGCACGAGCTCGCCATGGGCGTGCCTGCCGTTGGCAGGGATGGCCTCGACTGTCGGCGCAGGCCGCTCGGCTGGCGCCTCGTGGCGGGGCAGGAAAATGCGCACCGTGGCGCCCTCGCCGGGCTTGCTGTGGATATCGCAATGACCACCAGACTGGTGGGCAAAGCCGTACACCATCGACAATCCCAGCCCCGTGCCTTGTCCAACCTGCTTGGTGGTGAAGAAAGGATCGAACGCTCGCTCGACCACGTCGGGCGACATGCCCATGCCCGTATCGCTGACGTCGATGCAGATGTATTGCCCCGCCGACACGTCCTGCCACCGCTGGGCCTTGACCTCGTCGATGTCGACGTTGCGCGAACGCACGGTAAGCCGGCCGCTGCCACGCATGCCATCGGCGGCATTGATGGCCAGATTGAGCAGCGCGTTCTCGAGCTGGTTGGGGTCGCACAAGGTGGGCCACAGCTCCGGCGCGAGCATGAAGCGGAGTTGGATGTTTTTGCCCAGCGTACGTTCCAACAGTTCACCCATGCCCTGGATCAGCGGGTTGGCGTCGATCGGGCGCGGATCGAGTGGCTGCCGCCGCGCGAATGCCAGGAGGCGGTGGGTGAGCGCCGCGGCGCGATTGGCCGAGGCGATCGCCCCCTCGACGAAAGACCCAATCTCGCCCTCGCGGCCGGCGGCAACCCGCAACTGGACGAGTTCGAGTGCGCCAATCACGCCTTGCAGGAGATTGTTGAAATCGTGCGCTATGCCGCTGGTGAGCTGACCCACCACTTCCATCTTTTGTGCCTGGCGCAGTTGCGTTTCGATCAGCAACTTGTCGCTGAGGTCGCGGAAAAACAAGTTGTAGCGGGCGCCACCGCCCAACGGCAAGGTGCTGATGCTGAGCTCGACCGGCAGCGTGCGACCGTCGCGGGTCACCACGTCGAGGGTCGGGTTGGCGGCCACCGTCGAAGTGTCGCGAACGGCTGGCGGCAACACCGCTGCGCCCTGTTCGCGATCCGCATCGGCAAGGAAGATGTCGACAAGCTGGCGGCCCACGACCTCGTCACGTGTCCAGCCGAGCTTGGTGCTGGCGCGCGGATTCCATTCGGTGATGCAACCCGCCTCGTCCACCTGGACGAAGCCATCGAGCGCGGTGTCGATGATACCGCGCGCCATGCGCTCGCTTTCCTGCAGCGCCAGGTCGCTGGTACGACGCGCGGTGACGTCGCGCGTGATCTTGGCAAAACCGATCAACTTGCCGTCATCCAGGATCGGGTCGACGACCACGTTGGCCCAGAAACGCGTGCCGTCCTTGCGTACGCGCCAACCCTCCGCGCCATAGCGGCCGTTCCGCGCGGCAATTTCCAGGGCCCGCCAAGGTACGCCAGCCTCGCGCTCCTCGGGGGTATAGAACATGGAAAAGTGATGGCCCAGCACGTCCTGCGCGGCATAACCCTTGATGCGCTCCGCACCGGCGTTCCAGGTGACGATGTAGCCATTGACGTCGAGCATGTAGATGGCGTAGTCGACGACGCTCCCAACCAGCAGGGCAAACGTCGCGGCCGGCATGGCCTCGCGCAGTTGCTCGGTCACACTGCCGTCGAGGCGGCCGCCAGCGCCATGCGCCGGTTCACCCGCGTCAAGGCCGACCTGGGCTTCCTCGTTGTTCATTCCTGTCCCCGCATCGGGCATAAATCTACGTAAAGTGAAACCTTGGTCCGGCACGCGTGAAGCTTATGCCACGGCCACCACATTTTCTGGATTTCACCGTACACTTTGCACAGCTCACTCCCATCATCACAGCCATGGCTACGATCGCCAAGAAACGGGTATTGCTGGTGGAGGACGACCCGGTGATCGCCATGGTGATGGAAGATGTGCTGCTGCACATGGGACTCGAGGTCCTGGTCAACCACAGCCTGGCCAACGCCCTGAACGAAATCGAACTCGCCGACGTCGACGTGGCACTCGTCGACATGGGCCTGCGCGGCGAAAGCGCAAGGCCGCTGGTGCAGCGCCTGACCGCCCGCGCCACGCCCTTTGCCGTAGTGACCGGGGGCGACCCAGCCGCACTCAAGGCGGAGTTTCCCGGGGTGCTGATCGCGGCCAAACCGCTCGGCCTGAGCGCGCTGGAACATATGGTGCGTGAGCTCCTCGGCCAGCGAACCACCTCGGCCTGCTGATCGCGCAGCCCGGGATGGCGTAGCGCGGCAAGCACACCGCCTGCGGCTGGGCATGTGCAATGTCACCGGCGAGCGGCTCGGCCCAGCTCGCGCTTGATCACCACGATGCAACCGGCGCGCTTCGCGTCCTGGACCTGGTAGTGCATGCGGGCAGCCGAAGGCTGGCGGACGCGGCCGGGCGCCTGACGTCAGTGCATTGTGTACGGCTGGCAAACGGCGGTTGCGGGTTTTCACGCCAGGTTGAGCCACGCCTGCGCAGGCTGGGTGCACCCCCCGCGACAATTGAAGGAGTATCCCCATGCTCAAACGCACCTTGCCGCTGCTGATTGGCCTGACTGCCTGCGGCCTTGCCTTTGGCCAGGCTACCCCAGCCGTTTCATCGTCGACCACG
>DATNBK010000270.1:0-3512 GCA_035571995.1 Rhodanobacter sp. | reverse complement strand
CCGGTGAGCGGATTCGGCAGGCGCGCCAGGCGATAGCGCGTGGCGAGCAGCGGCGCGTCGTAGCTCTTGCCGTTGTAGCTCACCAGCACCGAGTGCCCGTGCAGCCAACCGGCAAACGTGCGCAGCATGGCCGTCTCGGCGGCCATGCTGGTGATCGTGAGTTGGCGCAGCCGCAGCCGCGCGTCGATCCAGTCCGCGGCGCCAATCATGAAGGCACGCGTGCCGGTGCCGCCGGCCAGGCCGGTGGTCTCGGTGTCGAAGTGCAGCAGGTGGGCGCACGCCACGGGCTCCTCGACGCGGGCGAAGCGGGCATCGATGCTTGCCGGCGGCGGATGCCAATCCATCCATTCCTCCGTGTAGTGCAGGCCCGGAACGATTTCCTCGCCAGGGACCTCGCGGTCGCTGGAAGCCGGAATGCCACCGGCAATCCGGTTGCGCGCGCGCAAACGCAGGAGTCGGCGCAGTTCAATCGACGCCGAGGACGATGGTGCCATCGCCAGGGCTGGGACCGCAGCCGGACCAGGTGCGCGCCGTGCGCCGGCTTCGCGGCGCAGCTCGCGCAGGCGGTCGAGCTGCGGGTTCATGCGTGGGCCAGCAGGTTCAGCACCTGCAGCGCGAGCATTTTCGGCGTGTGCGCGGCGCCTTCGTCCATGGCCAGTACTGGCCCGACGCAGGCGGGGCAACCGCTGCGGCAATCGCAGCGCCGTACCAGCTCGAGCGCTCGCGCCAGCAACTCGTCACGGCGCGCGAACAGCGGTGCGCTCAAACCCACGCCGCCGGGGAAAGCGTCATACAGGTAGACCGTGGGCGTGAACGGCGCCTCCGGGTAGGGCATCGTGGCTATGGCATCGCCGTTGCGCATGCGGCCATGCCCACGCGTGTCCACGCTGGCGAACCAGGCGTCATCGCCACTGCCAACGGATTTCTGCAGGTCGCGACTCTCGGCCATCACGGCGACGGTGGCGACCAGGTGCAGCGCACTGGCGGCGCCCATGAAACCGTCCAGGGCTTCCTGGCGATCGCCGAATCCAGTGTCCAGCACGGCCTGCGGGAGTTGCCACCAGATGGCCGTGGTGTGCAGTTCCTGGTCCGGCAGGTTCACCGGGCCGTAGCCAATGTTCTCGTGGGTGTAGTAACGGATTTTCTTGTAGCCGGCGACGCGGCGCACCACATGGACTTCGCCGTGCCCGGCCTGCCCGGCGCCGCAGCCGGCGCGCTCGAAGCAGTCCAGCACCTTCAGCTTGCTGTAGTCGATCGCGTCGGTGTAGTAGTCGACGTGCGTGCGCGTGACGTAGGCCTTGCGGCCTTCCCAGTCCAGCCACTCCACCTGGTAGGGCACGGACTGGATCATGTGGATCGCGCCCTCGTACAGCGTGACCGCGGCGGCGGTGTAGTCCACTTCGGCAATGATGTTCTGCCTGCCGCCGCTGCGGTCGACCACCACGAAGTTGCCGTCGGCAACCGAGCGCAGCGACACGGCACCGGCGGGATAACTGTCGGCAATCCATTCCCAGCGCTCGCCTTCGTGGTGCAGTACGCCTTCCTCGGCCAAGACCTGCAGCCACGGCGCGGCGTCGACCGGGCCGAATCCCTCGTCATCTTCGAATGGCAGCTCGAACGCGGCGCACCGGATATGGTCGAGCAGGATCAACGCCTGGTCGGGCGCGATGCGCGCATGTTCGGGCGTGGCGTCGCGGAAGAATTCCGGGTGGCGCACCAGGTACTGGTCCAGCGGATCGGAGCTGGCCACCAGCACGCCGAGCGCGGCGCGCTGGCGCCGGCCGGCGCGTCCCAGCCGCTGCCAGGTGTCGGCCACGGAACCGGGGTAGCCGTTGAGCACCACCACGTCGAGCGCACCAATGTCGACGCCGAGCTCCAGCGCCGAGGTGCTGACGATGCCGTCGACGTGCCCGGCGCGCATGTCGCGCTCGGCGGCGCGGCGCTCGCGCGGCAGGTAGCCGCCGCGGTAGGCGCGGATGCGCGGCGGCTTGCGCGGGTCGTGGTCGAAGACGTCCTTGAGGTACTTGGTGAGCACTTCCACCAGGGTGCGGCTGGAGGCAAAGACCAGGGTCTTCAGTCCCGACTTGATCGCCAGCCGCGCCACGCGGTTGCTCTGCGAGCGGGCCGAGGCGCGCAGGCCAAGGTCGGCGTTGACCACCGGGGGGTTCCACAGCAGCACATGCCGCTCGCCGCTCGGCGCGCCGCTGGCAGTGACGCAATGCACAGGCCGCTGGACCAGCGCCTCGGTGTGTTCGCGCGGATTGCCGATCGTGGCCGAGCACAGGATGAATTGCGGGCTCACGCCGTAGAACGCGCAGACGCGCTGCAGGCGGCGGATCACGTTGGCCACGTGCGAGCCGAACACGCCGCGGTAGCTGTGCACCTCGTCGATCACCACGTAGCGCAGGTTCTCGAAGAACTGTGCCCATTTGGTGTGGTGCGGCAGGATCGCCTGGTGCAGCATGTCCGGGTTGCTGATCACGATATCGCCATGCACGCGTACGGCCTGGCGCGCGTCGCCTGGCGTGTCGCCGTCGAAGGTGAACGCCTTGACGCCGAGTTCCCCGGCGGCGTTGAGCTCGAGCAACTCGGCGAGCTGGTCCTGGGCCAGCGCCTTGGTCGGGAAGAGGTATAGCGCCTTGGCCCGATCCCGCAGTGCGGCGGCCAGCACCGGCAGGGTGTAGCACAGCGTCTTGCCCGAGGCCGTGGGCGTGACGATGGCCACGTGTTCGCGTGCCTGGCTCGCCGCCCAGGCCTCAGCCTGGTGGCTGTACAGCCGCGACACCCCGCGCTGGCGCAAGGCCGCCGCCAGCGCGGGCGGCAGGTCATCTGGCAGCGGCGTGTAGGAGCCGGCTGTGGCCGGGATCACGATGCTTCCGGTGATGCGGGCGGCATAGCGTCGCGACAGGCGCTCGGCCAGCATCCTGCCATCGCCGGGCGGGCGGAAAGGTTTGGCCTCGGGGCCAAGGCGGTCGGGCAGGGCGTTCATGGCAAATCCAGGTATGGCCGTCCGCCAGTACACCGCGCCACCGTCTCACCCGCTGCGACAGCGCCTTGCTGCACGGGCGGCCATGACTTCCGGCACGCACGGGCGGAAGTGCAACGTTATAAAGTTTCCCGCTGGCGCTCTTTTGGAAGTCGCGCGCGCATGAAAAAATCGCGGATTCGCGTGCTGGACCACATGGCGAGTGGGAACGACCAGGCTGTGCTTCGGCACGGCGGGTGGCGTACCGTGTCATGCGTGCGGGCACTCGGTGCCGTCGTGGTCGTGCTGGCGCTGGGTGCTTGCGCCGTGGGACCGGACTTCGAGCGGCCGGCGGCGCCCAAGGTCGATACCTATACCGCGCACGCGCCCGGAACCACCGCGGCCACGGCGAACGTCGCCGGTGGCGAGGCGCAGCATTTCACCAGCGGCAGCGACATCCCTGGCGACTGGTGGACGCTGTTTCATTCCAAGGCGCTCAATGCGCTGATTGCCCAGTCGCTCGCCAACAATGCCGACCTGGAGACGG
>DATNBK010000269.1:0-5180 GCA_035571995.1 Rhodanobacter sp. | reverse complement strand
GACCGAGACGTTGCCACCAACGGGATCGCCGCCGCGGGCGTCGGTGATCAACCGCATCGTCGCCTTCGCGCTCGAACAGCGCATGCTGATCGTGCTGCTCACCGTGTTGCTGGTGGGCGCGGGCGTGTGGGCGTTGAAACGTTTGCCGCTGGATGCCTATCCGGACCTCTCACCACCCATGGTGGACATCGTCACCCAGTGGCCGGGGCATTCCGCCGAAGAGGTCGAGCGCCTGATCACTATCCCGGTGGAGCTGGGTCTGAGCGACGTGCCCCAGCTCAAGGTCAAGCGCTCGGTCTCCCTGTACGGCCTGTCGGATGTCACGCTGACTTTCACCGACGACACCGACCGCTACTTTGCCCGCCAGCAGGTCTTCAACCGGCTGGGCGACATCACCCTGCCTGGCGGCGTCACTCCCTCGGTGTCACCGATGTCGTCGCCGTCCGGCCTGATCTACCGCTACGTGTTGCAAAGCAGTGACCGCACGCCTATGCAGCTCAAGACGCTGGACGATTGGGTGGTGGCGCCGCAATACCGCGCGGTGCCAGGCGTGGCGGACGATTCGGGATTCGGCGGCGGCACCATGCAGTACCAGGTCTTGCTGGACCCGCTGAAGATTGCCGGCGCCGGGCTGTCGGTGTCGCAGGTCGAGTCCGCGCTGGCCGCGAACAACAGCAACGGCGGCGGCGGCTTCTACTCGCAAGGTGGCCAGTTCTTCTACGTGCGCGGGATCGGCCGCATCGAGACGCTCGAGGACATCGGCAACATCGTGCTCGCCGTGCACAACGGCAACCCGGTCCTGGTGAAGGACGTTGGCCGCGTGCGCATCGGCATCGCGCCGCGGCTCGGCGAATTCGGCTACATGGGCCAGAACGACGCCGTGGAAGGCGTCATCCTCATGCGCACCGGCGAGAAGACCCAGGATGTCCTCACGCGGATCGAGGCCAAGACGCGCCAGCTCAACACCCAAATCCTGCCGAAGGACGTCAAGGTCCATCCGTTCTACGACCTGACCAACCTGATCGCGGAAACCACGCACGTGGTCGAGCGCAACCTGGTCCTGGGCATGGTGCTGGTCATTGCCGTGCTGATCTTCTTCCTGTTCGACATCCGCGCCGGCCTGATCGTCGCGGTGACGATTCCGCTCGCCTTGCTGTTCGCGTTCATCTGCATCGACATGAAGAACGCATCTGCCAACCTGCTGTCCATCGGCGCGGTCGACTTTGGCATCCTCGTCGACGGCGCCATCTTCATGGTCGAGAACGTCTTCCGCGAGCTGGCGAAGCGCCGGGGCACGGACTACGACATCCGCGAGGTCATCCGCGCGGCGGCCTCGGAAGTGGACCGCCCGCTGGTGTATGCCGTCGCGGTCATCGTGGCCAGCTTCCTGCCCATCTACGTGCTGACCGGACCCTCCGGCACGCTGTTCAAGCCGATGGCCGACACCATGATCTTCGCCTTGGTCGGCTCGCTCCTGGTCACGTTGACCCTGCTGCCGGTGCTGTGCGCGCTCCTCATGCGCAATGGCGTGCGCGAGCGGCGCAACCGCGCGATGGAAAAAGTACACGCCTGGTATACGCGCTGGCTCACGCGCTGCCTGGCCTGGCGCTGGCGCGTGACCGGGATCTCGGCGGCCCTGCTGGTGCTATGCCTGCTCCTGGTGCCCAGCATTGGCGCCGAGTTCATGCCGCACCTGGACGAAGGCGCGTTGTGGGTACGCGCGACCATGCCGTACTCCATTTCCTATGACGAGGCCTCGAAGATCACCCCGCAGATCCGCGGGATCCTGCGCTCGTTCCCGGTGGTGACCACCGTCACTTCCGAGCTTGGACGGCCGGACGATGGCACCGATTCCACCGGTTTCTTCAACGTCGAGTTCTTCGTAGGCCTGAAGCCCTATTCGCAATGGGGCGGCAAGTACCGCAGCAAGCAGGATTTGATCGACGCCATCAACGCCAAGCTCGACGCGTTCCCTGGCATTGATTTCAATTACACGCAGCCGGCCGAGGACGCCGTCGACGAAGCCGAGACCGGCTTGAAGAGCGCGCTGGCGGTCAAAATCTACGGTCCCGAACTGGCGACCCTGCAGCAGAAGGGCAAGGCCATCAAGGATGCCATGCAGCAGGTGCGCGGCATCACCGACGTGACCCTCGTGCACGAACTGGGGCAGCCCAGCCTGACCGTCCAGGTCGACCGCGCGAAGATCGCGCGCTACGGGGTGAACGTCGATGACATCAACAGCCTGCTCGAAGCCGCGGTTGCCGGCGGCGTGGCAACGCAGGTCGTGCAGGGCGAGAAGCAGTTCGACCTCGTGGTGCGGCTGGACCAGCAATATCGCGACAACCCACAGCAGATTGGCGACATCCCTGTGGCCACCCCCAGTGGCCAGCAGGTTCCGCTGAAGGAGCTGGCGAAGATCCAGGTCAGCAACGGCGCCTCCTTCATCTATCGCGAGGACGATTCGCGCTACATCGGCGTGCAGTTCTCGGTCACCGGCCGCGACCTGGCCAGCGCGGTGAACGACGCGATGCAGGAGGTCGCAGGCAAGGTGAAGCTGGGCCAGGGTTACCGCATCGACTGGGGCGGCGAATACAAGGAATACACCGCGTCGCGGGCGCAGATGCAGGTCATCCTGCCGCTCACCGTGCTGTTGATCTTCGGCCTGCTGTTCGTGCTCTATGGCAATTTCAAGTTTCCGTTCATCACCGTGTTGAGCGTGCTGCTGACCGCCCCGATCGGCGCGATCCTTGCGCTGTGGGTTACCGGCACGCCATTCTCGGTGTCGTCCGGCATTGGTTTCATCGTCTTGTTCGGCGTTTCGGTGCTGACCTCGGTGGTCTACATTTCCTGCGTCAACGAGTTGCGGCGCAACGGCATGGCGATGGACCAGGCGGTGTACGAGGCGGCGCTCCTGCGCCTGCGGCCCATCATGATGACGGCGCTGGTCGCCGCGCTTGGACTGCTGCCGGCCGCGGTGGCGACCGGCGTCGGCACCGATTCGCAGCGACCGTTCGCCCTGGTCATCGTCAGCGGCATGATCGCGCGCCTGGTCATTGGCATCTATCTCATGCCGGTGCTGTACGCCCTGGTGGCGCGCCCTGGCGACCGCCTCGAGGTGTGAAGTCTTATAAAGGGGACGTGGCAAATTGAAACGGGGTGAAGGCCAGGACGCCGCCGGGATGGCGGACAACGAGACAATCGCGTGGGCAGCGCCAAAGGTGCGATAGACACCGACGTTTTGCGTTGCGCCCAGGATGACCGGCAGGATCGATGTGCGAGGCATCCTTGGCGCGGCGGTCATCTCCTCCAGCCAGTTCCAGCAGCGGGTACCAGCCATGGCAAGCGAAGCACAAGGCCTGGACAAGCAGCGAACCATCCCCGGGGACAGGGGATTGGTGCGTACCCTGGGTGCCGCCGTGGTGGCGCTGTCGGCGGTCGCCCAGGAATACGGCAGTGGCATCAACTTCGTGATGCCGCGCAGCCTGGAGAGCTACCCCGCCGCCGAGGGGCTGGTGCCGCTGGCAATGCTGGTAGCGGGCCTCGTGCTCATACCCGAAGTCGTACTTTTCGCCCGCTACTCGGCGGTCATGCCGCGCGCAGGCTCCACCTACGTGTGGTTGACCCGTGGGCTCGGTCCATACGCCGGGTTTGCCATTGCCTTTCTCTGGTTCATCGGCATTTGCGGCGCGACCGGCTTCCTGGCTTTCGCCACAGGCACCTTCATCGGCGATGCCGGGCAAGCCAGCGGCCTGGCGATGCAATGGTTCACGACGCGGAGCGGGCACCTGCTCACCGGCCTCGCCGCGATCTGGGTGATCGCGGCGCTGCACCTGAGCGGAGTCAGGAACTACGGCTACCTGGTCTACATCGCCGGCACCCTGGTGGCCTTGGCGGCGGTGATCGTGATCGTGACCGGTTTTGCCACGACGCCCGAGAGCGCCCTGTTGCGGCTCGCCGATGTCGTCGGTTTTCGTCCTGCGCCCCGGCCGTCGCAGCCCTCGTGGGCGGCGTTCGTGTCGGTGATCGGTTTGTTCATGTTCGCCTATGGGGGGCTGGAGGCCTCCACCTCGCTTGGCGGGGAAGTGGCCGACGCGCGCCGGAACATGCCGCGCGGCATCATCGCCGGCTGGGCCATTGCCCTGGTGCTTTACACCTTGGTGTCCTATGCCTTGTTCCACGCGGTGCCGTGGTGGAGCGCGGTGCCGATCCTCAAGTCCGGGCACGGCTACCTGCTGACGACGCCGGCCCTGATCGGGCTGCTGGCGCCGCGCGCCATTGCCGTGTTCCTCAACATCCTGGTGGCGGTCATCGTGGTCAAGACCATTGCGCCGCAACTTCTCGACGCCAGCCGCTTCCTTTTCGCCTGGGCGGAGGACGGCTTCATCCCGCGGCGATTCGCCACCACCAATGCCGCCCGCGCGCCGGCGCCGGCGATCGTGCTGGCGGCCAGCCTGAGCTGCCTGTTCCTGTTCGATGCGGTATTCGGCGGCTGGCAGATCGGCGTGACCCTGCGCGCAGTGAGCATTGCGATCGTGTTCTCGGCGCTGGGGCTGGCGACGGCGTTGCTGGCATGGTGGCCCCGTTGGCGCCAGGCGCGCGCGTTTGCCGCCGATTGCACGCGCGGTCGCTGGGTAAAGGGCGTCGCCGTGTGTGCAGTGATCATTGGCGTGGTCCTCATTGTCTCCGTCGTCCACGAGCAGGGTACGGCGTGGTACTTCCAGCCGTGGTTCCAGCTCGCCGTAGCCGCCTTGGTTTCAGTGCTGTTGGCCGGGATGGCCAACAGGCACGCCACCGCGCGTGGCGAGGACTTTTTTGCCCGTTTCCGGGTTCCGCCGCCACAATGATGCGAAGCTTCCTCCTGACCATCCTGGAGCTGCCGCCCGCCGAGCGGTCCCGGATCCAGGACGAAGGCCGCGGACCGATGCGCGACCGGCACGCCATCCACAACCTGGAGAGTCACCATGCGATTCAGCTATCTCACCGATCTCGAATGCCCGAAGGACGGGCGCAGGTACGACGCCAGCGTGCCGCAGAAATTGTGTGCATGCGGCTCCCCCCTGTTGGCCCGCTACGACCTGGCGGCCCTCCGCGATGAGGTGGCACGCGATGACATCGGCACCGGCTCACCCACCTTGTGGCGCTACCACGCGCTGCTGCCGGTCGCTTCCAGCGACGCCGTG
>DATNBK010000268.1:0-3918 GCA_035571995.1 Rhodanobacter sp. | reverse complement strand
GAGCTGCTCCACCGCCTCGCGCTGGCTGGGTGGCAGCTCGGCGATCGCCAAGTGCAGGCGCCGCGTACGTTGCGCAGACTCGGTCGCGGCGCTGGCGTCGTCGCTGTCGGGATGGCGCTCGAGCGCCAACTCGTCGTGCACTTCCCGGCGGTCCCGGCGGGCACGGCGACGCAAGGCGTCGATCGCGCGACGCTGTGCGATCGCGGCGAGCCAGGTGTCGTAGCTGCGGGCCGGGTCAAACGTGTGACGCACGCGATGCACGGTAAGCAGCGTTTCCTGCACCACATCATCGACATGATCGGACGCCACGCCGGAGCGTCGCGCAGCCGCACGGATCAGGGCAATCGAGTCGGCCAGCAGCCGTTCGTAGGCACGGCGATCGCCGGCCTGGGCTGCAACCATCCACGCCGTGCGGCGTTGGCTGGGAGTGTCACTGGCGGCACTGGACTCGACGGGCATGTGCGGATCACTCACCCGGCATTGCGGTACGCCATCAAAAACCATAGTGCCCGTGGTGGTCAAGCTGCACGGCATCGCCGCTCCGCAGTGGCAGGTACCCTGATCTATTCGCCACGACGAACACCGCGGTTACGTCGACCATGGCATAACGGTGTAACCGGCACGGACCCGCCGGCGAATAACCAACAAGTCCGCACAGATCTCCCGCCATGCTGATCCTGTTCATCGCCTACTTCGGTGGCATCCTTACCATCCTCAGCCCGTGCATCCTGCCCGTGCTGCCGTTCGTGTTCGCGCGCGCCGACCGGCCGTTCCGGCGCAACGGGCTGCCCATGCTCATCGGCATGGCACTCACGTTCGCCGCAGTCGCCACGCTCGCGGCCGTCGGTGGGGGCTGGGCGATCCACGCCAACCAGTACGGACGTTACGCGGCCCTGGTCGTGCTGGCGATACTCGGAGCCACGCTGCTGTCGACGCGGCTGGCGGCGTGGCTGAGCCGCCCCTTCGTCGCGCTCGGCAACCGCCTCTCGCAACGCTCTACCAGCGAGGGCGATTCGATATGGGGTTCCGCGGGGCTGGGCGTGGCCACCGGCTTGTTGTGGGCGCCCTGCGCCGGGCCTATTCTGGGCCTGCTGCTGACCGCTGCGGCACTGTACGGTGCAAGCGTGCAGACCACCTTGCTCCTGTTCACCTATGCGGCGGGCGCGGCAACTTCCCTGGGCGTGGCGCTGTTGCTCGGAGGCAAGGTGTTTGCTTGGATGAAACGCTCCATTGGTGCCGGAGAATGGGTGCGCCGGGCGCTCGGCGTCTTGGTGCTGTGCGGCGTGGCGTCGATTGCCCTGGGGCTGGACACCGGCGTGCTCACCCGCGTCTCGCTGGCTGCCACCGGTGGCCTCGAGCAGCACCTGATCGATGCCGTGCGCCCCGCGCAGGCTGCCGAGTCCACGTTGCAACCCGGCCAGGAGCTGCCGTTCGAGGGCGAGATGCCCTCGCTCGCCGGTGCCACCCAGTGGTTCAACAGCCGGCCGCTCACTACCCGGTCGCTACGCGGCAAGGTGGTGCTGGTCGACTTCTGGACCTACTCCTGCATCAACTGCCTGCGCGCGATGCCTTACGTGCGCGGGTGGTACGACAAATACAAGGATCACGGCTTGGTCGTCATCGGCGTGCACTCGCCCGAGTTTGCCTTCGAGAAGGACCCGAAGAACGTGGCGAAGGCGATCAAGGACCTGGGCGTGGATTATTCGGTGGCGATGGACAATGACTACGCGATCTGGCGCGGCTTCAACAACCAGTATTGGCCGGCGCACTACTTCATCGATGCGCACGGGCGGATCCGGCACCACCATTACGGCGAAGGTGCCTACCGGCAGAGCGAGGACATCATCCGCGAGCTCTTGACCGATGCCGGCCAGAAGAACCTCCCGGGAGGCTACGTCAGCGACAACCGCGGCGGCGTGGAGGCGGCGCCATCGGGCGACATGACCATCTCGCCCGAGACCTATGTCGGCTATTCGCGGGCGGAAAATTTCGCGGGTGGCCAGGTGGCGCACAACGATCCGTGGAATTATCGTGCCCCACGCAGCTTGCGCCCCAACCAGTGGGCGCTAGCCGGGCGCTGGACCGTCGGCCGCCAGGATGCGCAACTGGAACAGGCTGGCGGACGCATCAGCTACCGCTTCCGCGGCCGCGACCTGCACCTGGTGCTCGGGCCCGGCAGTGATGGCAAGCCCGTTCGGTTCCGCGTCACCCTCGACGGCAAGGCACCTGGTGCCGACCATGGCATGGACACCGACGCGAACGGCAACGGGGTCGTCACGGGACAGCGCCTATACCAGTTGGTACGACAGGCCAACGGCAGCGGCGAGCGGCTGTTTGAAATCGAGTTCCTGGATCCCGGCGTACGGGCCTACGCGTTTACTTTCGGTTGACGCAGGCGGCCCTGCCGCCGCGTTTCGGATGGAGGTAGCCATGTCGCGTATTGATGAAACACTGTGCAGTGATCGACGCCACTTCCTGCAGGTCGCGCTTGCCGGCGGCTCGCTGCTGGCCTTGGGCGCCTTGGCCGTAGTGCCACGCCTGCGTGCAGCCGCCAACACGCCCACCGACATGCCTGGCGATGTGCGGCTGGAAATCTTCGGCGACGACGGCCGCGACCTCGGCGTGCGCGAAGTCCCGCGCCTGGTGCTGACCGAGGCGCAGTGGCGCCAGCGGCTTTCGCCGGCGGCGTATTACCAGATGCGCCTGGCCGATACCGAGCGGCCGTTCACCGGCAAGTACTGGAACTTCTACGGCCGCGGCATCTTCCGCTGCGCCGCATGCGCGACGGCGCTCTACGACGCCGACACCAAGTTCCATTCCGGCACCGGCTGGCCCAGCTTTTACCGACCCATCGCCCGGCGCAACATCCTCGAAAGCACCGACTACAGCTTCGGCATGACCCGCATTGCGGTGTCCTGCGCCGGCTGCAACAGTCACCTCGGGCATGTCTTCAACGATGGACCGCGGCCCACCGGCTTGCGCTATTGCATGAATTCGCCGGCACTGCACTTCGTACCACTGGCCAGGGCCTGAACGATGTCGTGCCTGCATTGCCCGCAACTTCACTCACGGCCGGGAGACCAGCCATGAACACGGTCCCCTTGCTGCGTCTCCTGGCTGGCCTCGCGTTGGCGCTGACACTGGCCGCATGCACCGCCGTCTCCGCCACCAACGACGTGCAGGTCATGCCACCGCCGGCGCTCGACCAGGCCCAGGCCCATGACCATGGATCGAAGGAGGAGGTTGCCGTGTTTGCCGGCGGATGTTTCTGGGGCATCGAAGCCGTGTTTGAGCGCATACGGGGCGTCGACCAGGTCGTCGCCGGATACGCCGGCGGCAACGCCGCGACGGCCCATTACGACATGGTCAGCCAAGGCAATACCGGCCATGCCGAATCGGTGCGGGTGAGTTTCAACCCGGCGCGCGTGAGCTACGGCACCCTGCTGCAAGTGTTTTTCTCGGTGGCGCTCGACCCGACCCAGCGCAACCGGCAAGGGCCGGATGTCGGCAGCCAGTACCGCTCGGTGCTGTTCTATACCAACGAGGAGCAGCGGCGGATTGCCACCGCCTATCTGGCCCAGCTCACCGCGGCCAAGGTCTTCCCGCGACCCATCGCCACGCAGGTCCAGCCGCTCGCGGGGTTCTACCCGGCCGAGCCTTACCACCAGGGCTATTTCGACCAGCACCCCGACGCCCTCTATATCGTCATCGAGGACAAGCCGAAGGTCGCGCACCTGCAGCAGCTGTTTCCGACCCTGTATCGGCCGCGGCAGCAGTTCGTGCAAGTCCAGTTGCAATGAATCGCAACCCGGGGCGGTGGCCCTTCGGGTGGACAAGCCAAGCCTCGGGAAAAGGGCCACAATGGTCATCGACTCGGGATGTGGCTCCGAAGCCAAGTACGTCCCGGCCTTGCCAGTG
>DATNBK010000267.1:0-2708 GCA_035571995.1 Rhodanobacter sp. | reverse complement strand
CGCGCCGTGGCAATTGCCGCGTCGATCTGGCCGGCGTCGAGCAGGGCGCCAGCCTCGGCGTCCAACAGCTCGGGAGTGTCTGCGCCGGCTTGGCGCGCTTGCGCATAGCAGGCCAGCGCCTCGTCCAGGCGAGCCTGGCGGCGCAGGACGTGGCCCAGATGGATCAAGACGGCCGGCTGGCGCGGCCCAGAAGCCAACGCGCTGCGCAATGCCTGCTCCGCTTCCTTGCTGCGGTGCTGTGCGTCCAGCGTGCTGGCCAGCCCGTGCCAGGCGGTGATGCTGGCAGGCATGAGGGCAATCGCCTGCTTGAATGCGTCGCCGGCGTCCGCGAACTGCTTGCGGTCGAGCTCGGTCAAGCCGAGGTCCAGCCAGGCCTGCCCGAACGTGGGCGCGAGGCCCACGGCCCGGTGCCACAAGCTGGCCGCTTCGTCCAGGCGGCCCAGGCGCCGGAGTGCCGTGGCGAAATTCGCGAGCAGGTGCGCGTTGTCAGGCGTCAGCTCCAGCGCACGCTGGAACGGGGCACAAGCGGCCTGGTGCCTGCCGCCCTGGGCCAGGGCGACCGCCCACAGATGCCATGCCTCGGGAGCGCGGGGTGCCTGCCGTGCAACCTCTTCGGCCAGCCGCGCTGACTTGTCCAGGTCGCCTGCGCGCAACGCGCCCTCCGCAAGGGCCAGTTGGCGCATCAACGCGGCGGATAGCGACTGTGGCGTGGAAGGATCAGGTGACATGATCGACTCGTGGCGACACGACCACGGCGCGGGGTGTGCTCAACATGCCGTGGCCAGCTCCTTCAAGGTTCCGCAAAACCGTTGCCCATCGTTGGTTTGCGCAACGTCAAGCCTGGGGCGCAGGCGCAGCCTGTCGGCAGGCGTCGACGAAATCGCCGATGGTCGCGACCAGGTCGGCGACGGCGAGCCGCTCGATCTCGGTCATGTCCGGGTTCCAGCAATCGAAGATCATCACCACGCGCGTCTCGCCGCTCTTGTTCCAGGCTTCGTGCTCCATCGTGTCGTCGAACGTCACCGCACGGCCTTCCTGCCAGGCGTGGATCTCGCCGCCCACGCGAATGGCGCAATCGGGCGGTACGATGAGCGGCAGGTGCGAGGTCACCCGGGTATTGGTGACGCCGCGATGCGGCAGGATATGCGTTCCCGGGCGCAGCACCGAAAACAGCGTTTCGGGCGAATGGTTGCGCACGTGGTCCAGCGGCAGTTTCTCGAGCGCCGCCGCCGTCTGCGGACAACGCTCGCAATGATCGTCGTACCGCTGGCCATGGCGGTGGAAAAAATACGCATCCCAGGTCGCGCGGCCAGGTCCAAATGCCGCGAGCATGTCCGGCCGGTCCTTGACCTTGTCGCCCAGGAATGGCTCCAGGTTTTGCGTGTCCTGCAGCACTGCGTGCAGTTCCTCGCGGATCACGCTGGTCCTGGATTCAAGTTCCTCGTACCACGGAAGCATTTCGCGCGGGTAATACGTGCGGGCGGGTATACCAGGCATGTGGAAAAACTTCGACCGCTGCCGCGGGTCCTGCCAGGCGACGGGTTGCTCGCCAAGGTAGCCGGCGAGCGCCTGTTCGACCCGCGCCAGTTCGGAACGGCCATAGCGCTTGCGCAAGGGCTCAAGGACGTCGTTGAACAACGCATGACGGCCCGTCGCGATGTAACGCACGGCGTGCTGCACCCCATCGCGTGCTTGGGGTGGCGTGGTCTCGTCACTCAACCAGAACCCCTGTCTCTGCGCGATGTTCACGGCCATGAAATACTCGATCAGCGCCTGGCGCGAATCGCCCAGTCGCTCCAGGGCCACTCCCCGGCGCAGGCGCGCCGTGTAGTTGCCTGGCGCCAGTTGCAAGGCGCGGTGCAGGTTGTCTGCCGCCGCTTGCATGTTGCCATCCACCATGTGCGAGGTGCCGAGCTGGTGCCATGCCGGCGCGTCGTCCGGGTGCGATTGCACGGCTGTTTGCATCAGCTCGACGGCACGCCGGCCACCCCCGCGCAGCGACTCGCGTTGCGCAAGATATTTCAGCGCTTCGAGATCGTCCGGGGCGCTCTCCAGCACCCGCGCATACGCTGTTTCAGCCAGTGCATCGTCGTTGTGCTGGAGGGCGAAGCGGGCACGCTCACGAAAATCGACCGGTTGCTGGTTTGCTTCGTTCCCCATTGCCACACCCGCCATTGATGAAAAATCGCGTGAGCTTCGACCGTCCAACATATTACTGGATATACAGGGAATGCCTGGCCGGACTTGCACTCCTCTCCCCTGGCTTTGCCGGGGGAGAGGGAGTCAAGGCTTGCTGTCGTGGGGGCGTTACCTCGTCTCGAACAGCGCCATGAAGCCGTAGTCCATGTGGCTCTGCATGTGGCAGTGGAACAGGCTCAGGCCGGGCTGGTCGGCGATAAAGTCGACCTCCGTGGTCTGGAAACCCGGCACCAGCACCACGTCCTTCATCACCCCGCGAGTGGGCTGGCCCATCACACTCACGATCTCGAAGCTGTGCCGGTGCAGATGCAGGGGGTGGATGTCGTCGCTGGCGTTGCGCAGGCGCAGCCGGTAGCGGCCGCCGAGCCTGAGCCTGCGTGTCACCGGCATGGTTTTCTCGTCGTAGGGCACGCCGTTGATGGACCACAGGTCGAAACCTTCGCCCGCGCTCTGCCGGGTGGTGATCAGCAGGTCGATGATCTCGTCGGGCTTGACTGGCTTGCGGGGTG
>DATNBK010000266.1:0-3413 GCA_035571995.1 Rhodanobacter sp. | reverse complement strand
GCCAGGCCTTCGCACATGTGCGCCCGGATCAGCGCCGCACGCAGCAGTTCCGGCGGGCGGTCGTCCATGGTGCACATCACCATGGTGTTGATCCAGTTGCGCATGCGCGTCGCGCCGAAGAAGATCGCCGCCTGCTCGATGGATTTCATCTGCCGGGGCAGGGCGAAGTAGGCCGAATTGACGCAGCTCAGCAGCTTGTAGCTGAGCACCGCGTCGTCGCGCACGATCTTGCCCATTTCCACCGGGCCGGGATTGCCTTCCTCGAGCAATGACATCAGCCGCAACATGCTCAGGCGGTTGGCCGACAGCACGGGGACTTCCACCGGCTGCGGGATCAGCAGGTAACGGCCCTGGATCGCCTGCAGCGGCAGCTCGAGGCAGCGCTGGTAAGTGGTGTGTTCGTTGACCTGCCCGGCGATGACCCCGAGGCCGCGTGCATGCAGCCGCGAGCTGCGCTCGCGCATGTCCTCGGGCGACAGACGGTCGGCGTCCAGGCGCACGAATTGGGCGGTTTGCAGCAAGGCTTCCACGGCCAGGCTGTCGCCCAGCGGCGCGTCGCTGGCGTCAATCATGATCTGGCAGCCGCGCTGGGCCATCTGCTTCACCAGCTTCATCTGCGCCGCGTCGTTGGCGACGTCCGGCCGCAGCACCACGCCGAGGCGGGGCTGGTGCAGCAGAACGTCGGAACCTTCCAGCAGGAGTTCCGAGGGCAGGTTGACGAAGGCGCGGTTGCCGCGCGACAAGCGCGTCAGTGCACCATCGGTGATGGTCGAGAGTACGCGCTGCGGCAGGTCTTGCGTTTGGTCGGCAAGGGCCGGGAACAGGATTTCGTAGGCAAACAGCTGGCGGTCGCCATCCAGCATCGGGGTGCGGAACACCGGCAGTGGTGCACTCGCATTCAAGCTCCCGGGCAACTGGTCGGGAGCAGGGTGGTGGGCGGGCTGGTTGGCAATGCTCATGATGTCGTCGATGGTGGTGCGAGTGCGCCACGGCGGAGCTGTGGCGTGGAACCTCTGGCTCAGGCTTCGGCCAGGACGTGCGAGCGTGGTCTCGGGTGGACGCTGCCGGCGTGGTCGTACAGCCGACCTTCGCCGTCGCTTCCGGTAAGTATGGCCAGGGCTTCGCGCACTTGGCCCAGGTGGCGGTTGACAAGCTTGCCGTTGCGCTGGTTGAGTTCCCGGCAACTGCGCAGCGTCTGCTCGATTTGCGGCCATGCCGGGTCGCGGGCGGCCTGCGCATCCGGCGCCTCGCGCAACAATTGCCGACGTTCCACGTCCAACTCTTCCAGCCGCTTGAGCAGGACCTGCTTGCGCGCACCTGCGTTGTCCAGTGCGGCGCTGTCCAGCGCGTGTATCGCGTGCAATTCGGTCTCCAGCGTCAGCGTGAGTTCCTGCAGCGCCTGGTGCATGTCTGCGGACACCGCCCGCAGCGCGCCCCGCAGCTCTTCTGGCGGCTGGTGGCTCATGCCCTGACCGTACCGTGCAATTGCTGCTCCAACTGGAGCATTTTCGCGGCGATGTGGTCGGCGTTGATGACGTAGCTGCCGTCGGCAATCGCTTTGCGGATCTGCTCGATGCGCGGCTGGTCCACCACCGCGCCGTCGGCAGGGCGTGCCGCCTGCTGCAATGCCAGGGCAGAGTCGGTCAGCTTGACCTGGTCGGTGAGCTTGCCACCTGATTCCGCCGTGCTGGCTTGCGCTCCGGCCGTCGCCGCCCCACCGTTGCCGGCGGCGCTGGCTGCCGGCGTGAACGATGGTGGCGCGTTGTTCGAGATACTCGTTGTCATGGGTCTGTTCTCACTTCGATTTGTGGCCCTGTGCTGGCGTCATCGGCGGTCGGCGGGAAATCTTTAGCCGGGTGCCGGTCGAGAATGCCAGTGATTGCGGGGTGGGGAGGCCGGCGCGTTCATGGCAGCACGCCAATTTCGCCTGGCGCGAGGACGATGCCGTCGAGGATCTTGCCGGACGCCGTGTTGCGAACGCGCAAGCGTGCGCCATTGTCGCCGCTGCCGAGTGCCACGCCGGTGGCACGCACCTCGATGCCACCAACCTGCGCCACCATCTGCACCTGGTCGCCGGCACGCACCATGCGGCGTCCACCAAGCGCAGCTGGGGTCAGCACGCTGTTGACGGGTAGCCCGCGGCTGAGCGTTCTTCCCGCGACTTGATCGAGATTGTCGAGGTAACCGTAACCCAGGCGCGTGATGTCACGCTCCTCGGCGCGCACGTCGCTGGCGCGCAGGCCATCGCCACGCAGGAGGGGCTGGGTTGAGACGAGTACCTTGCGAAACACGTGCAATTGCACGGTGACACGGGTATTCCAACCATCCGCAGCCGGACACCGGACCGCTACCGCGATTTGCGGGCTGGCCTTGGCGAAGTTGCCAAGTCTGGCCTCCAGCGGGAGCGGGCAGGGCGTCAGACGCAGGTTTGGATTGAGCGCGCGCGCGCTGGCTTCGACGCGGTTGCCAGGCAAGGTGAAGTGCTCGCGCACTGCTTGTTCGGCCGCCGCCTGCGCACCCGCGGCGGCATTGGGCGCCGTGGCGTCGGCGCTGCTCGCCCAGAGGAGCGCCAGCAACAAGGGCACCACCAGGGTGCGCATGCGTGCCCGCGGCGAATCATCCGGTGCACGCCGCGCGCCTGGGCCGCCCGTCGGGATCCTGGCGGCCCGCACCGTCAAATGCCCGGCACGCGTGCGACTTTCGACGCCCAAGCCCACGGCTGTCTCCCTCACGCGTTGGCGCAGCGAGCGGGGCACGCGGCTGGGCGCATGCCAACAGCGCAGGCCTGCACGGACGGGGCAATGATCCGCCGCCCCGGCCTGGCTGGCGTGCTGCGGTGGCATGGGCGCATACGAGGTCATGGGTAGGCTTTGGCTCCGGGATTCGTCATTGCGGCTGGCTGGGCACTGCGTCGCCCAAGCCCCGCGGACCTGTCGAAGCAATCCGCATGCCATCCCGCGATCCACGCAGTCAAGCCCTGTCCCCTGGCTTTGCCGAGGTAGACGGAACATGAACGTGATGCCAACCGGCAAGTAAGCGCCAGGGTGACGAGCGGGCTCCGCGCAGCTCCCGGAGTTCCAGTCCAGCTATGGGGCCCGGCATCTTCTGGTGTGCCGGCGCAGCGGTGGGCTTGGCGCCTTCTCCCCTGGCTTCGCCGGGGGCGAGGGTTGGGGTGAGGGGCGCTTTGGCCTCAGGCTCATCACGCGCTTTCAGTGGCGGGCGTCAACAAACCGTCCCGCCCAAGCGCCTACGGCCCAGGCGCAAAGCGTCCTGACTTCGCCAAGCCAAGCCTGGCAAGGGGTTTGGGGCCGTGGCATGCAATTTGCCTCGGTGAGCGTGCGGCGAGACCGCGCGACACGAGGCGACAGGCATGACCCCTGACAATCTTTTTGGCATCCACACCAAGGCGCTGG
>DATNBK010000265.1:0-2343 GCA_035571995.1 Rhodanobacter sp. | reverse complement strand
CAGAAGAACGCATCCGCCGTGGCGTAGCGGATGCAGCAGGCCGTGACCAGGTCCACCGCGCCGCCGATGCAGCCGCCCTGGATCGCGGCGATCACGGGGATGCGCAGCGTCTCCAGCTTGGTGAAGGTGGCCTGCATGTCGGTGAGCAGATCGAAGATGGCGGCGCGACCCTCGGCGCTCTGGTCGTCCATGGCGATGGCGCCGCCGAAGGTCTCGAGTGCCATGCCGGCGGAAAAATGCTTGCCGGTGCTGGAGATCACCAGCGCGCGTGCCGTGCCGTCCCGATGCAGCGTGCTCAGCACCTGGTCGAGCTCGCGCCAGAACGTGGGGTTCATGGTGTTCAGCGCCTCGGGGCGTTTCAGCACCAGGTGCGCGACGTGATCTGTGGTCGTGAGGGAGAAGCAGCTGAGATTGGCGGTGTTCATGCCCCGCACTTTAGTTCAGCCACCGCGGTACGGCCAGTCACGCCTGGGACGCCAGTACGCAGCTCGTGCGCCACTGGATTCCAATCTTCCATTCCCGACAAGACCCAGGGGGCAAGCTGAATCCGTTGTTGCGGGCCGCCGCGTAAGGCAGGTGTCGCGGCTATTTTGGCGACGGCAACCACAAGGAGATTTATATGCAACTCATTACCCCCACTCCGGCATCGCGTCGTTCATTCCTGGGCGCCACCGGCGGCCTGTCCGCCGTGGCCGTGGCCATGCTGGGCGGCAAAGAGGCCCTGGCTCAAGGCATGGGCGGCGACACGTCGCACGACGTCGGGATTCTGAACGTCGCGCTCGGCCTCGAGTACCAAGGGATCGCTGCCTACCAGCTCGGCGCCGAGAGCGGTCTGCTGCAACCGGGCCCGCTCAAGGTGGCCGTGCTGTTCCAGAGCCAGCACAAAGCGCACCGCGACGCCCTGATTGCGACCATCGACAAACTCGGCGGCAAGCCCGTTGCTGAAAAGTCGATGTCCGAGTACGCCGCCGAAGTGCAGGCCAGCACCTTGAAGAACCAGACCGACGTGCTGGAGCTGGCCACGCGCCTCGAACTCGGTGCGACGAATGCCTACCTTGGCGTGATTCCTTCGTTCGGCAACCGCGACCTGGCCAAGGTGGCGGGACGCATTGCGGCGGACGAGACCATGCACTACACGGCGCTGCTCGGTGCGCTGGGCAAGCCGCTGCCCAACCATGCGCTGAGTTTCGGGGCCTGAGCGTGGCCGGCGGCAGACAGCGACCGGCGCGCGCGCTGGCCGCGCTGTTGCTGGTTTGGGGTGCTTCGGCGGCCAACGCGCAGGACCTGGGCTCCGCGGCGCGCGGCAAGACTCTGTGGGAGGCGCGTTGCAGCGCCTGCCATACGGTGGATCACAACAGCGTGGGGTCGATGCACCGCGGCGTGGTCGGGCGCCTGTCCGGCAGCGTGCCGGGCTACGACTATTCGCCGGCACTGGCGCACAGCCATTTCATCTGGACGCGCGAGAAGCTGCTGCTGTGGCTGACAAACCCGGAAGCCCTGGTGCCCGGCCAGAAGATGAATTACCAGGTGGATGACCCGCAGGACCGTGCCGATATCGTCGCGTACCTGGCGACGCTGACCTTGCCCGAGAAGCCGGCGCCCGCCCAGTGAGTCCCGAGCCGGCGTGCCCGGGTTCAGAAAAGCTGTTCCGTGATCGCTATTGAATCAATAGTAGTTGATGTAGATTTGGTATGGGCTTGAGGCCTGTTTGATTTAAATTCCCGGGCCTGTGCCGCGCTTTGCAGCGAACCCACGCGCACACCCAGCAGGCGCAGCCGCCGTTCGAGCGGCACGCGCCTGAGGCACAGGCCGGCGATGTGGCGGATGGTTTTCGCGTCGTCGGTGTAGTGGTCCATGGTGTGGTCGCGCGTCACGCCCTTGAAGTCGTCGTAGCGCAGCTTGATGCCGATGGTTTTTCCCATGTAGCCCTTGCGCTGCAGGTCGCCGGCCAGCTTTTCGCACAGCGCGGTGAAGATCGCGCCCAGTTCGGCCCGGTCGCGCACGGCATGCAGGTCGCGCTCGAACGTGGTTTCGCGGCTGATCGAGACCGGCTCGCTCTCCAGCACCACGGGCCGCTCGTCGCGGCCGTTGGCGGCCTCATGCATCCAGGCGCCTGTGGCCTTGCCAAAATGCTCGATCAGCCATTCGCGGCTTTGCGCCGCGAGATCGCCAATGGTGTGGATATGCAGCCGCGCCAGTTTCTCGTCTGCCTTGGGGCCGATGCCGTTGATCTTGCGGCAGGCCAGCGGCCAGATGCGGGTTTGCAAATCGGTTTCGTGAATGATGCTGATGCCGTTGGGCTTGTTGAACTCGCTGGCCATCTTGGCAATCAGCTTGTTCGGC
>DATNBK010000264.1:0-4483 GCA_035571995.1 Rhodanobacter sp. | reverse complement strand
AAGAACATCAGCACGCTGCCAGATTCAAAAGGCGGCTTCTGGGTCAACGCCATCTCGCAGCAAGGCGGCAACGATGGCTACGACGCGCCGGACGGGCAGATCGTCGAGAAGGGCGGGGTCGGCCAGCAGATCCGGCTGAAGTCCCTGACCGACACCTATACCGGGACCACACCCACGACTTCACGCAACCTGTACACCTGCATCGGCAGTTGCGCTTCAGGCACCGCGCTCAATACGATGCCGTTCAACACCGGCAATACGAACCTGACGACGACGGCGCTGCAAATTCCGACCGGCAGCCCGATCACGTCGGCTAATCTCCCCAATTTCATCAACTGGGTGCGCGGCGAAGATACCCATGCACAAGTCCCGGACAGCGTGGCCGGACCGGAATCGAGCGCCCCGCCCGATTCGAGCATCACGATCCGCGGCTCGGTACATGGCGACGTGCTGCATTCGCGCCCGGCGGTCATCAACTACGGTGGATCGATCGGTGTGGTGGCGTTCTATGGCAGCAACGACGGCGTGTTCCGCGCCGTCAACGGCAATAATCCCGTCAACGGCAATCAGCCGGGCGCGATCACCATGACAGGCAGCGGCAGCAGCGTGCCGGCTGGCGGCGAGCTGTGGGGCTTCGTGCCTCCGGAGCTGTACCCGGGCCTGCAGCAGCTTTACCAAAACTCTCCGGCGCTGCATTTGGGGAACGCCCAAACCAGCCCGCCCTCGGCCTCGACCAGCGGCAAGAACTACTTCTTCGACGGCGACACGGGCGTATACCACAACACGACCACGGGCACGACGTATATTTTCCTGTCGGCGCGGCGCGGCGGACGCCTGCTCTATGCGCTGGATGTGACTGACCCCACCAACCCGAAGTTCCTGTGGAAGCACACGAATACGGATCCAGGATTCGCGGAACTAGGGCAAACCTGGTCGCAACCCAAGGTGGCGATGGTGAAGGGCTACGCCAATCCTGTGCTGATCTTTGGCGCCGGCTACGACCCGAACGAGGATGCCGAGCCGCCAAACGCCGACACCATGGGCCGCGGCATCTTCGTGCTCGATGCCGTGACAGGGAACCTGCTGTGGCAAGCCGTCTCTCCCCTCGCCACTTGCGCGGGCGGTAGCGTCGCATGCGTTAAGCCCACGGGCATGAACTACGCCATACCGGCCGACATCACCCTGATCGACAGCAACGGCGACGGCCTCATCGACCGGCTCTACGCCGCCGACCTCGGCGGCAACATCTGGCGCGTGGATCTCCAGCCCGACGGCACCGGCGCCCTGAGCACCTGGCAGGTCACGCAGTTCGCCGCCTTGGGTGGGACAGGCACCACCAAGCGCAAGTTCTTCTTTCCGCCCGACGTGGTGTTGACAAACTCCATCGATCTGGTGTCAGACGTCACGGGCGATCGCGAGCATCCGCTGTCCACCCAGCAGGCCAACAACATCGTGAACCGCTTCTACATGATCCAGGACACGAAGGTTGGCATGAGCGCAAGGGGTTGGAGCACGGTGACTGACAACTCCAGCAGCACGGCCAACGCTGCACCGACCGCCACGCTCCCATTGTTGAGCGATGCGACATCGACCACCTACCTCGGTTCGCTACCTGGCTACTATGTCACGCTGCTGAATCCCGGTGAAAAGGGCGTGAATGCACCGCTCACCGTGGCCGGCACGGTTTATTTCGGCACCAGCCAGCCTCCCCAGTCCAGCAGTACCAGTTGCACGGCGAATCTGGGCACGGCACGCAGCTACCAGCTAAGTTTGCTCTCCGGCACGAAAAGCATCAGCGTGTTCGCGGGGGGCGGCCTCGCGCCTTCACCGGTGTTCGCCGTTGTGGACGTGGTCGTCAACGGGAAGACTCAGCAGATGCCCGTCCTGTTCGGCGGAGGCGTCGGCACCGGATCGGATAAAAGTTCGTCTGTCGGTGCCAACAATCCATTTGCGTCGATCTCCATGCCCAAGAAAAGAACCTACTGGTACCGGAACATCGACCATTAAGTTGGACACTGCAGGATCCCTCGTAGGAGAGACCCGCGCCAGCGGCGGCCCACTTACACTTGGGCCTGTATCACCACACCATGCACGATCGTCTTTCCTGGGCGCAAGCCGCCTGCTCCCGCGTCTTGCGTCCACTGGTCAGATTGGCACTCGGGCTGGGGCTGAAGTACCCGCACCTGGAAGACCAGCTGCGGGACTTGCTGGTGGATGAGGCCCGACGCCTGTGGCAGGCCCAAGGCGTGGCCCAGCCCAATATCAGCCAGTTGGCGGTGACCACGGGGCTCAATCGCAAGGAAGTCACCCAACGCGTGCGCCACACACGCGAAAGCCTGCCGCACACCGAGCTGTCTTCGGCCTCCAGGACGTTCACCCGGTGGCTGCAGCTCGCGGCAAAGGAACCGGCCTATCAGCGCCTGTTCATCAACCAGAGCCCACTGGGACCGTCCTTCGAATCCGTCGCCCGGCAAGTCAGCCGAGGCGATGTACACCATCGCGCCGTGCTGGATGAGTTGATACGCCTGCGGGTGGCGACCGAACAGGGTGAGCAGGTAGAGCTGACGGCGGAGGGGTTTGTGCCCGCGCAGGATCTGCAAATCATGCTGGCGCTCCTGGGTGACAACGCAGGTGACCATCTGCTGGCCGCCGTGTCGAACACCTTGGGACAGCAGCCACGAATGCTGGAGCGCGCTGTCTTTGCTGACGGCCTGACCCGGCAGGACTGCGAAGCCATTGAACTGCTGGCACGGCAGCGCTGGAAAAACCTGCACCATGAATTGGTCGACCGGATGACGCAGGCGATCGATGCCGCCCCCGTAGCGGGGACCACGCGCATGCGGATCGGCATTTATACCTACTACGAAGACCAACACATTCCCGAATCCGATTCGGGCCAGGAGAAATCATGACCCACTATCGGACCGGCCTGGTGGTGTTGCTGTCCGCATTTTTGCTCTCGTGCGGTGGCGGCGACAGCTCTGGAGGAAGCATTTCGTCGGGGGATGTGACCCCCGGAGTAGGTTCCGGCGGCACTGGCGTGACAACAGCCCGCGCTGTCAGCATCGGCTCGGTGGACGGATTTGGCAGCATCATTGTCAATGGTGTGCGATGGGACATCAGCAGCGCGACGGCGTCGATCGCCGATGAGGCCAGTCTCCAGTTCGGCATGACCGCACGGGTCGAAGGCACTGCCGACACCGCCTTGTCCACCGGCACCGCCAGCCAGGTGACGTCCGCGGCGGACCTGCGCGGCACCGCGTCGAACATCAACACCATATCTGGCACTTTGACCGTGATGGGCGTTCAGGTGAGCACCGACGAGGCGACGGTGTATGACGGTCTGACCAACCTGGCGGGCCTGGCCAATGGAGACCCGGTTCAGATATATGGATTGCCAGGCGCCCCCGGCAGCCTGCGTGCGACCCGCATCGAAAAACTGGCGGCCAGCGCTGCACCAGTAGTCTCGGGAGCCATCACCAACCTCAACATCGGGGCCCAGACCTTTGTCATCGGTGGCCTCTCGGTCAATTATGCGGCGGCAAGCTTTAGCGGCAGTCTGAGCGCCAGCACGCTGGCGAACGGGCAGATCGTTCGCGTACGGGCCACTTTGCCGCCGGCAGCCAACATTTTGGCGGCAACTCAAGTGGAACCCTGGTACGCCGTGCCCACAACCAACAATGTGCCGGTTGCCCTGGAAGATGTGATCACCAATTACACCTCTCTGGGCTCATTCACGCTGCTTGGCGTCCCCATGGATGCGTCGTCGGCCCAGATCACGGGTGGCCCGAGCAGCGCCATCGGCAACGGTGTCAAGGTCGAGGTGTCTGGCGCCATGGAAAAAGGCGTGCTGGTGGTCACTCAGCTGAAGATCCTGAAAATCCCCGGCACGGGTGGGCCGGCAGCGTTCTCGATCATTGGCACCGTGGGGAATTATGTTTCTGCTGCCAGCTTCCGCGTCCAGGGGCATCCGGTCGATGCGAGCGGCAACAATGTGATATTCGCCAATGGGAACGCGTCCATGTTGGCCAATGGCGTCAAAGTCACCGTTACAGGCTCTCAGGTGAACAATGGGGTGCTCATCGCCAGTCAGGTCACATTCAACTGAGGCGTCAAGGTCTGTTGCCGCCGTCGCGCCGTCCGCGCACCTGAGACAATCCCCCTCATGTTCGCTCCGCTGCAAAACGACACCTTCCTGCGCGCCTGCCTGCGTCAGGCAACCGACTACACCCCTGTCTGGCTGATGCGCCAGGCCGGGCGCTACCTGCCCGAATACCGCGCCGTGCGAGAGCAGGCCGGCAGCTTCATGGGGATGGCCACCAACGTGGACTACGCGACCGAGGTCACACTGCAGCCGCTCGCGCGCTACCCGCTGGACGCCGCGATCGTGTTTTCCGACATTCTGACGGTGCCCGACGCGATGGGCCTGGGCCTGTCGTTTGCGCCGGGCGAAGGCCCCCGGTTCGCGCGCCCGGTGCGCGAC
>DATNBK010000263.1:0-2544 GCA_035571995.1 Rhodanobacter sp. | reverse complement strand
CCGCCCAGCTCGCCGGCATAGGACTTGCCCTCCATCAGCTTTTCGTAGCCGATGTACACCGGCTGGAACAGCACCGGCCGGCGCGGCGCGCGCATGAAGGCGCGGATGGTCATGGCCAGCATGCCCAGGTGTGGCGTCAGCAGCCGGCCGGTGCGCGAACGTCCGCCCTCGATGAAATACTCGATCGGCACGCCGCGGTCGATAAGCTGGGCCAGGTATTCGTTGAAGATCACCGAGTACAGGGCATTGCCCTTGAAGCTGCGGCGCAGGAAGAACGCGCCGCCGCGGCGCAGGATCGGCCCGATCACCGGCAGATCCAGGTTCACGCCCGCGGCGATGTGCGGCACCACGACGCCGGAGATGTGCAACTGGTAGCTCAAGAGCAGGTAGTCGGTGTGGCTGCGGTGGCAGGGCACGTACACCACCTCGAAGCCGGGCGCGGCGGCGCGCGCCTTGTCGAAGTGATGCAGGGTGATGCCGTCGTACAGCTTGTTCCAGAAATTGCTGAGCAGCATCGACACCGAGCGCACCACGGGGTACGAGTAATCGGCGGCAATCTCCAGCATGATCTTGTGCGCGTTGCGCCAGGCCTTCGCCGGGGGGATCTTGTCCTTCGCCGCGCTGGCGGCAATCGCGGCGCGCACCGGCTCGGCATTGAGCACCGCGTCCACCACCGTGCGCCGGTGCGACAGGTCCGGCCCGATCACCGCCGCGCGGATGCGGTGGAAATGCGTGCGCAGGACGCGCGCGACCTTGCGCGCCAGGCGCTCCTGGTCCAGGTCCGGCCACTCCTCCATCACGCTGCGCAGCGAGATCGGGGCCGAGAAATGCACCGCGGTGTCACGCCCGTTGAACAACAGCGCCAGCAGCCGCCGGAAGCGCCCGACCACCACCCAGTTTTCCGAAAACAGCACCTTGAACCAGCCGCTGTCACGGCTCGGCGCGCGGCCGACGTAGATCGCCACCGGCACCACCTGGATGTCGCGCTCCGGCTGTGCCTCCAGGCCGCGCAGCAAATCGCGCAGGATCAACTGGATCGTGCGCTTGCGGGTCCGTCCGAACACCCAGCCTTCCCGCCGCACCAGGGACACTACCGAGCGGCGGCGGCGCATGCCGGCCAGCGGCTGCAGCGGGTTCGGCAAGCCGGCCTCGCGGCAGGCCTGCTGCAGGATCAGCGTATCGGACAGCCCGTCACGCTCGATCACGTAACACACGGGCGCGCTGCCTGGCAGCAGCGTGGCCGGTTCCGCCGGCTCGCGCCGCAGGCGCAGCCAGGGCTGCAACAGGGCGCCGGCCAGGTTGAACCACCATGAGGTGCGTTGCCGCGGCGTCGCTCGGGTACCTGAAATGTCTTGCATCGGCGCATTCTAGCGGCCCAGCCCCACGGCATGCCCGCGGCCGCCCCACTGGCGGCCAAGGCCGCCAACTGACAGACTGCCGGTTTTCCGGAGCGCTTGATCGACTCCCACACCGGCGTTCCTTAAGCAACCCCTGAACAATATGCTCTTGATCGTCATTCCCGCGAACGCGCACTGCTGTCCGGAACGTTTTCAGAAGCGCACTTACAACACCACCCTGGCGTCATTCCCGTGAAAGCGGGAATCCAGTGCCATTGACCTTGCAGGTCACTTGAAGGCACTGGATCCCCGCTTTCGCGGGGATGACGCCGATAGGTCAGACGTTTCCTAGCAACCCCTACATCGTCATTCCGACGAGCGCGGGACCAGTGACTTGACGGCAAGTCACTGAAACACAACGACACTGGATGAGCAGCTTCGCTGTTGAACACCGCTTCCCGATATCGCCATGCCATCCTGGGATGGCGAGCAAGACCAACACAAATTCGCCAGCTCCCATGGATTACCCGTTTCCCGTCACCCGCCAGCCCTCGCCGCTCACCCGCGGCATCAGCTATCTGCTGGCGGCCGTCGCCCTGCTGCTGGTGATCCGGCTGCGCCTGTTGCCCGCCCTGCTGGCGGGGCTGCTCGTCTACGAGCTGGTGCGCACCCTCACCCCGCTGCTGGGCCGGCGCATTTCCGGCGACCGCGCCCGCGTCGTGGTGGTGGCCGTCCTGGGTGCGGCCGTGGTCGGCCTGCTGCTCGGGTTGATCTTCGCGACCATTGCCTTTTTCCGCTCCGAACTCGGCAGCTCCGACCTCCTCTGGCGCGAGCAGTTGATGCCGCTGGTGGAAAAGGCACGCCAGCAGCTGCCCGCGCTGCTGGTCGACAACCTGCCGGACAGCGTGGACGACCTGCGCGTCGGCGTGATGGAGTTGCTGCGCCGGCATGCCAGCACGCTGCAGCTTGCAGGCCGCGACACGGCGCGCGCCTTCGTGCACATCATCATCGGCCTGGTCCTTGGCGCCATCGTCGCCCTGAGCCGCACCCGCGCCGAGCATCAGGTGGGCCCGCTGGCCGCCACCCTGCGCAGGCGTGCCGACCGGCTGGCCATGGCGTTCCACAACATCGTCTTCGCCCAGGTCAAGATTTCCCTGGTCAACACCGTGCTTACCGGCCTGTTCCTGCTGGTGGCGCTGCCCCTGCT
>DATNBK010000262.1:0-6471 GCA_035571995.1 Rhodanobacter sp. | reverse complement strand
GCCACCAGGCCGAAGCCGGCCACGATCAAGGCGCTGATGGCGATGATCTTGATCAGCGCAAACCAGAACTCCAGCTCGCCAAACAGCTTCACCGTCACCAGGTTCAGGCCAAGCAGGATCAACACGCAGGCAATCGCCGGGATCCATGCTTCCAGCCCCGGCAGCCAGAACTGGGTATAGGCCGAGATGGCGATGACATCGGCGGTGGCGGTGACGATCCAGCAAAACCAGTAGGTCCAGCCGCAGAAAAACCCGGCCCACGGCCCGAGCAGGTCGGTCGAGAAATCGATGAACGACTTGTAGGCAAGGTTCGACAACAGCAGCTCGCCCATCGCGCGCATGACGAAGAACAGCACGATGCCGATGATCAGGTAGACCAGCACGATCGACGGACCGGCCAGGCTGATGGTCTTGCCCGACCCCATGAACAGGCCGGTGCCGATCGCGCCGCCGATGGCGATCAGTTGCAAATGCCGGTTGGAGAGACTGCGCCGCAGGTGGTCAGGCTGTTGCTGCGACGTCGTCATACGCTGCCCCTGGTTCACGAAGGCGGCAACATACCCGGAAAAGAGCCCTCTTGACCAGCGTGCCTCAAGTCACGGCATGGCGCCGCGGCAGCCTCCACCCGGGCCGGACGAAGTGGCAGGTATAGCCCTGCGGATAATGCTCGAGGTAATCCTGGTGCTCCGGCTCGGCTTCCCAGAAATCGCCGGCGGGCGCCAGCTCGGTGACCACCCTGCCTGGCCACAGGCCCGACGCGTCCACGTCGGCGATGGTGTCCAGCGCCACCTCGCGCTGCGCCGGCGAGGTATGGAAGATGGCCGAGCGATACGAGCTGCCCACGTCATTGCCTTGCCGGTGCGCCGTCGTCGGATCGTGGATCTGGAAGAAGAATTCCAGCAGCTGCCGATAGCTCAGGAGGTCGGGGTCGAAAATGACCTCGATCGCCTCGGCATGGTTGCCATGCTGGCGATAGGTGGCGTTGGGCGTGTCGCCGCCGCTGTAACCGACGCGCGTGGAAATGACGCCGGCCTGTCGCCTGATGAGGTCCTGCATGCCCCAGAAGCACCCGCCGGCCAGGATTGCGCGTTCACTGCTCACTCGCCGTCCTCCACCTTGTCCAGATAGTCGCCATAGCCCAAAGCCTCCATCTCATCGCGGGGAATGAAGCGCAACGAGGCGGAATTGATGCAATAGCGAAGGCCGCCACGATCGACGGGACCATCGTCGAACACATGGCCGAGATGGCTGTCGCCGTGCACGGACCGCACCTCGGTGCGCACCATGCCATGCGTGTCATCGCGCAGCTCGTTGACGTTGCCCGGCTCGATCGCCGTGCTGAAACTCGGCCACCCGCAATGCGACTCGAATTTGTCGGATGACGAGAACAGTGGCTCCCCCGACACCACGTCGACGTAGATGCCGGGTTCCGCATGGTGCAGGTACGCACCCGTGCCTGGGCGCTCGGTCGCACTCTGCTGGGTCACCCGGAACTGCTCAGGGGTCAACCCGGCAACGGCCTCGGGATCTTTCCGATATGTGTTCATGCGTTTCTCCGGTCCAGTCCTGTCGATCCCCGCCGGTATGAGCCGGAGGGATGTCCCTTCGATAAGGGTGAACTGCCGGAGTTCAAGGCCGCGTCATGCCTTGCGGGCACCAGCATCGGGAGCGGCCTGGCACCCGCGGCAGGATCAATAGCCGGAAAATTCCTCGGTCCGGATTTTGTCTTCGTCAGCCCCGGCTGCCACCAGCATCTGGCGCATGGCCTTCACCATGCCCGCCGGGCCGGCCAGGTAATAAATAGGCGCAGCGAGGTCCGGGACATGCCGCTTGAGCATGTCGGCATCAATGAAGCCATGCTCGTTCGTGCCGTCGCCGGAGTCGTTCGTATACACCGGCACAAAGCTGAAATTGCCATTGGCCTTGGCCATGCGGGCCAAATCGCCGGTGAACGGCGCGTCGGCAGCGCTCTTGTTGCTGTACAGCAAGGTGATGTGGTGCGGCAGGCGCTCGTGCGTGGCTTGCGCAATCATGCTGTGCACTGGCGTGATGCCGATGCCACCAATCAGGAAGACAGCCGGCGTGGCGCTGTTCTTGTGCAGGCGGAAGTCGCCATAGGGCGCATCCAGCTTCACCGTGCTGCCCGGCGGCATGCGCTGCAGCACGCGCTTGAATGCCGTGTCACGCATGCGCGTGGCGGTCTGCAAGTGCTCTTCAAAAGGCGCGGTGACGAAGGAAAAACCCCGGACATTCCCCTCTGCGTCGGTCTCGTCCGGCTCGACGAGGGTGAAATCCCCGAATTGCCCCGCCACGTACTCAAACCCGGCCGGCTTTTCCCATTCAAACAGCATGGTGCCATTGGCCACCGTTTCCTTCCTGAGCAACTTGACATCAACCATCGCCATGTCATTCCTCCGTTGATCCGTCATCTGTTGGCTGGCCATGCAGTGTACGCCCCGGATCGAGCGCCACCCAAGGGACTCCCGGCCTGGCGCCGGGACGCTGCCGGCATTTGGACATCCAGCCGGCCGAAGCCTCGACGCCCCGCGTGATTGCCACCACAAATTGCCCATACGCCGGAGCACGGGTTGTCGATTCGGAAAAATACCGTTAGCCTTCCGTTGCGTCAGGTACGCAACATGTGTCCCGCTTCCTGACCGGCGCGCGCTCGGTAGGGGCTACCGAACGGATCCGTCCTGCGGCTCCTCCCGGAGCAGCGGATGGGGCGCATTCAACAGGAGAGTCGCTGATCCAGATTCTGCGGGCGCAGCTGCTGCGCCCGAAGCAAGTCGTTTTGCACGCTGCCGCGACTTCGTGGCAGGAACCCGCAACCGCTGCCGGTCGCTACGCCCCGGCACAACGTGCGCGGTCGTCGCCATTTTTCCAACCCAACCACCTCTGCGAGGGATAGAGCCCATGAAATTGAAGACCAACAAGATGTCCTCAGCCGTGCGCCTGGCGCTGTCCTTAGGCGCAGTCATGGCTGCCGGGATATCTGTTTCCGCGTTCGCCCAGGACGCCGCGGGACAGTCCGGACAAGGCGACCAGACCCAGGCCACGCAGCTGAAAGCCGTGGTGGTGACCGGTTCGAACATCCGCCGCGTGGACGTCGAGACGTCCAGCCCGGTGTTTTCCGTGGACCGCACCGTGATCGAAGCCAGCGGCAACGTCACCCTCGGCGACCTGGTGCAGGACCTGCCGGCAATGACCGGCGCGAACACCAACGCGCAGAACAGCTCGAATGGCACCTCGACGGTCAACCTGCGCGGCCTGGGCCCGGATCGCACACTGATCCTGGTCGATGGTCACCGCGTGCAGAGCCAGGACGTCAACGTGATCCCGGCGGCCATGATCGAGCGCATCGACGTGCTGACCACCGGCGCCTCGTCGGTGTACGGTTCCGATGCCGTCGGCGGCGTGGTGAACTTCATCACCAAGAAGGATTTCCAGGGCGTCCAGGCCACCACCAGTTACGGCCAGTCCTCGCGCAAGGACGCCAAGCGGCGCGGCGCCACCGTCACCGTGGGCCAAGCCAGCGACAAGGGCAGCGTGGCGGCCGGCGTCGGCTACAGCAAGTCGGACATGGTGTTGGCGAGTCGGCGCAAGTTCTCGGAGAACACCTTGTCGCTGATCGGCAGCGCCGGCGGCAAGATCGAGTCCTTCATCGGCGGCTCGGGTTCCTCGCCCTACGGCAATATCCAGCTGCCATCCAGTGGCCCGATCCATGACGCCTATGCCGGCTGCGCCTCGAACCACGTCGCGGTCAACAAGGACTCCCCCGCTGGCGCCAACGCGATCGCCGACTACCACTGCTACATGAACAGCGGCCCGAACAGCGACAAGTACAACTATGCCAGCGTCAATCCCCTGATCGCGCCGTCGGAACGCTCGAACGCATTCTTCCTCGGCACCTATCGTTTCACCGACAGCATCACCGGCTACCTGGACGGCTACTACGCCAAGACCAGCTCGCTAGGCCAGAACGCTCCTAGCCTCTGGGGCACGCCCTATGGCGCGTCGATCGCTGCGAACAACTACTACAACCCGTTTGGCATCGAGTACAGCCGCGCAGGCGGGCAATTCCTTTCCCGCCTGGAGGCCTTGGGCAACCGGGTCACCCATGCCAGCCGCAATGACGCGCAGATCCACACGGGCTTGCGTGGCACGTTCACCCTGTTCGAGCAAGGTTGGAACTGGGACGTGGGACTCGACTATGGCCATTCCAGCCAGGACAGCACCTCGACTGGTTATGCCAGCAACAACAAGCTCTATACCGGCCCCTCGTTCATGGACACCGACGGTATCGTGAAATGCGGCCAGCCTGGCCAGGTGACTGCCAACTGCGACGCATCGTTCAACCCGTTCGTGATGGCCTCGCCGAACTCGAAGGCCGCACTGCAAAAAGCCTCAGTGGTCACCAGCAGCAACACCCACGGCCAGCAGAAAGTCTGGCGCGCCGACGTCAATGGCGGCCTGTTCGACCTGCCTGCCGGCACCGTCCAACTGGCGCTTGGCGCCAACTACCGCCAGGAACACACGCAGTCGCGCGTCGACGCCATGCAGCTCACTGACCCGGCGACCGGCACCTGCATCCTGGGCAGCGGCTGCTCCACCGGACTGCAGGGCGGCTTCAACGTCAAGGAAGCCTACGCCGAAGCGTTCATCCCGCTCCTGCAGGGCCTGCCGCTGATCGATTCGCTGAACGTCACCATCGGCGACCGCTATTCGCGCTTCAGCTCGTTCGGCAGCACGAACAACAAGTCGTTTGCCGTCGAATGGCGCCCCATCAGCGAACTGCTGCTGCGCGGCACGGTGGCCGAGGTGTTCCGCGCGCCCACCATCAACGACGTTTACCGGGCACCAGGCGCTTCGGCCTCGAACCTGACGTTCGATCCCTGCGATGGTTACACCGGCAGCCCGATCAACCCGGCTTGCGTCAACGTGCCGACGAACGGCAGCTTCCGCAACACCAACGTCGCCCAGGCGCAGGCCACCAGCATCCAGTCGGCCGGCGCCAAGGCTGCCGGTTTCCCGATCAAGCCGGAGTCCGGCAAGTCCTATGACTTCGGCGCGGTGTACAGCCCTTCGTGGCTGGAAGGCTTTTCGGGCAGCCTGGATTTCTGGCGGCTGGAGCTCAACGACATCATCACCACGGTGCGCATCCAAAGCTTGATGAACCTGTGTGACGCCGGGCAGACCACCTACTGCGCCTTCATCCACCGCATTCCAAGCGGACCGCAGCAGGGGCAGCTGGACATCGCCACGACCGAGCCCACCGGCAACCTCGGCAGCGTCAGCGTCGCCGGCGTGGACATGGGGCTGGCCTATCGGCTCAACACCTCGTCGCTGGGCAACTTCAACTTCGCGGTCAACGCCACGTATCTGTCGCGCTATGACCAGCAAACCGCACCCGGCCTGGTCGGCAACACCACCTACCACAACGCCGGGCACTTCGACGGCTTCGGCTCGGCCCCGGCAGCGGCTTGCGGCGGCGGCAACGAGTGCCTGTTCCCGCGGATGCGGGCCACCGGCAACGTGTTCTGGCGCATGGGCGACTGGAGCGCGTCGTGGAAGCTCGACTTCATCGGCGGCTACCGCATGGGTTCGCCTGCCCCGTCGCAGGACACCCACCCGGTAGGCGGCAAGTTGAATGGCATCTACTACGACTACGGCGCGACGACGTACCACAACCTCACCGTGGGCTACAACTTCAAGCCGCTGCACACCCGGGTGGACCTGGGCATCGACAACGTCTTCGACCACCAGCCGCCCATGCTGTGGGCCAACAACGTGGTGCGCAACAACACGGCGCGTGGCTCGTTTGACGCGATTGGCCGCTACTACTGGGCCCGACTGACGTACACGTTCTGATAGACGCAAAACCGGTCCACGGTGGGCCGTGCGGAAACCCTCCGCACGGCCCCTCAGCATGGCCAAGCGCAGGTACGCACACGGAATCCTGGCGCGCATGCAGCGTCGCCACGGCCTGCGGGCAGCAAATCCAATATGGAAATCCAGACGTCCAGCCATCCAACAATCCACGCCGACAAACGCCAACAGTGATCAGGTTTGCACCTGCCACGGATTGTCGATAGCCTCCAAAGTCCACCCGGAGATTGCATCATGTCGCGAGTATCAACAACGATGTGGCTTGCTTTGCCGGCAGCCTTGGCCTTGGCACTGGCGATGTCATCCGTCGCCGCCGCACAGGACGCCCCCGGGGCGGCGGACCTGGAGCGCACCACGGCAGTCACCCCACTGCAATTCCACTACATGGGCCCTTCGCCGGGCGGGCGCATCTCGGCCGCCGTCGGCATCCCCGGCAACCATTCCACGTATTACCTGGGCGCGGCATCGGGCGGCTTGTGGAAGTCCACCGATGGCGGCCACACCTACATCCCCATCTTCGACGACCAGAACGTGGCGGCGATCGGCTCGCTTGCGATCGCGGCGACCGATTCCAATACGGTC
>DATNBK010000261.1:0-4220 GCA_035571995.1 Rhodanobacter sp. | reverse complement strand
GGCCAACGTCCTTCACCAGGACCGGGTTGCCGTTGTGCACGGCGAGCACGATGTTGCCGATGTCCTCAAGTGTGTCGATGCGGCCAATGCCGCGCACGTAGAAGAACTGGCCGCCTTGCGAATAGAAACCGCCGCCGCCGTTGCTGTTGTTGGCGGCCAGCGCGGACTCGACCTGCGCCACCGACAGGCCGGCGCCGGCCACCTTCAGCGGGTCCAGCAATACCTGGTATTGCATGGTGCCGCCGCCAAAGCCCGAATCGTCCGCCACGCCCGACACCGTGCGGTACTGCGGCGCCACCACCCAGTCGTCCAGCGTCTTGAGCTGCATCGGCGTGCGGTCGCTGCTTTGCAGGACATAGCGGTAGATCAGGCCGGATGGCGACGACATCGGTGACACCGAAGGAGTGACGCCCTCAGGCAGGGTGATATCGCCCAGCCGGTTGAAGACCTGCTGGCGGGCAAAGTAGCGATCGGTGCCGTCGGTGAAGGTCAGGGTGACGTCCGAAAGGCCGTACAGGGAGACCGAGCGCTTGACCGTCAGCTGCGGCACGTCGCTCAAGCCGAGCTCGACCGGAATGGTGATCAGGCGCTCCACTTCTTCGGCGGAATGGCCTGGCCACTGGGTGACGATGTCCACCATGGGCGGCGAGAGGTCCGGGTAGGCATCCAGCGGCAGGCGCTTCAGCGCCCACACGCCCGCGCCTACCAACAACACGGTAAGCAGCACGATCAGCATGCGCTGTTCGAGCGCAAAGGCGACGATGCGGTTGATCACCGACGTCCGCGGCGGCGACCCCGTTGGTGGCAACGTTTCGGTCGTCATTGTGTCTGCATGAAGCGGACGAAGATGGCGCCATCGGTCACCACGCGGTCACCGGCCTGGAGACCTGCGGTGATGTCGTAGCGGTCGCCACTGCGGTAGCCGAGCGTCACCCCACGCTGGGCAAAGCTGCCGTCGGTCTGGACGACATACACGAAGGGCAGGTTCTCGTCATCGCGCAGGATCGCCGAGACCGGCACCAGCAGGCCCCGCTGCTCCTGCTGCGAATGGATGCGCACGCGCACGTACATCTGCTTTTTCAGCAGTCCGTCGGGATTTTCGACCGAGATGCGCGCGGTCACCGCCCGCGTGTCCGGATCGACCACAGCGGAAATATTGGTGAGCTTGCCGGCCAAAAGCTTGCCGCCGTCACCGACGTCAATGTCGACCGGATCGCCGACGCGCAGGCTGGCCGGGTCGCTGCCGAAGACCTGCGCCAGCACCCATATGCGCGAGAGATTGGCGACAGTGAAGCACGGCGTGCTGCCGGCCTGCAGCAGTTGCCCAACCGTGATCAGGCGCTCCGCCACCGTACCGGCAATGGGCGAACGGATCGTGCCCTGCACATGCCCGACCGGACGGCCCGCCTGCAGGTCGCGGATGGTTTGCGCATCGACGTTGAGGCTTTTGAGCGTCTGCAGCGCCGCATCGCGGTCGGCTTCGGCGCTGATCGCATCGGTCTGGGCCTGTGCCGCCTCGCGCTCGGCAATGCCATCGTGCTTCACCAGGTCCTGGTCCATGTCCGCGACGCGGCGCGCATTCTTCGCGGCAATCAAGGATTTGCGATACGCACCAATGGCTTCGGCAAAGTCCGGCGAATCGACGATCGCCAGTGCCTGGCCCTGCTTGACCTTGTCGCCCGGCGCCACCAGCAGGCGGGTCACCGGACCCGAGAAGGCCGCGACCACGCTGGTGGCCTGGTTCTGGTCGAAGTCGACGGTGCCATTGGCCTGGACCGTGCGGTGGTAAGCCGAGGGCTCCACGGTATCCAACTGGATGTGCTTGAGCTGCTCGGCCGTCATGCTCACGTTGTGCGGCGTGTTGGCGACCGCCGCCGTCTTGCCGCCACTGTCGCCCGACGAGCAGCCGCCGAGCGCCAGCGCCGCCGCCAACGCCAACGCAACCAGCACCGGCCAGCACCGTGCTCTGCCTGCCCGCGTCATCATCGCTTTCCCCCGCATGATCCAGCGCGGCGCTGATCTTGTTCGTCATCCCGGAATCGCGTAGCGATATCCGGGATCCAGTGCCTTGGTATTTCAGCTGTTTCCATCCAAGGCGCTGGATTCCCGCTTTCGCGGGAATGACGATATGGGGGTTTCCTGGTGTTCATCTGCGTCCTGGTTGGATTCATGGCTGCAGGCCAGCATGGGTGTCATCGGGTACGTGGGCCGCGGCATGCGTGGTCTCGACCAATCCCGCCCCGTTCGATCCGCTCTTGGGCGGCTTTGGCGTGGACCGGGCCGCATCCGCGGCATGCCACCAGCCGCCGCCGAGCGCCTGGAACAAGGCCGCAGTGTCGCTGTAGCGACCCGCCTGGGCTTCCACCAGCATGATCTGCGCCTGCTGGTAAGCCTGCTCGGCGCTCAGCAAGGTGAGGTAGCTGGCATAGCCGTCCTTCACCTGGCGCTGCGAGAGATCCAGCGTGACCTGCGCCGCGGCGGCTGCCTTCGCCGCCTGCTGCAAGGTGTCCGCATCCTGCTCCAGCGCGGCCAGGGTGTCGGCCACGTTCTGGAATGCGCCAAGCACCGTGCTGCGGTATTGCGCGGCCGCCTGCCGGTAGGCGGCCTTGGCCGCGCGCTGTTGATGCAGCAAGGAGCCGCCCTGGAATATCGGCGCGGCCAGGTCGGCGCCTATGCTCCAGAAGCCCGTGCCGGTCTTGAACACCTCGCCAATCGCCAGCGCCGTGCTGCCGACATTCGCGCTCAGGGAAATATTCGGCAGGCGCTGCGCGGTGGCGACGCCGACCTGGGCGCTGGCGGCGTGCAGGTCGGCCTCGGCCTGGCGCACGTCCGGCCGTTGCGCCACCAGGACCGAGGGCAGGCTCAGGGGCAGGTCCTGCGGCAGGGTCAGGCTGGACAGGTCAAACGCCTCGGCCTGGGCCTGACCGGGAAACTGCCCGGCCAGCACCGCCAGCAAATGATTCTGCTGCTCGAGCTGCTTGCGCAACGGCGGCAGGCTGGAAGCCACCTGCGCCATCTGCGTTTCCTGCGCTGCCACCTCCAGGCGCCCGACGTAGCCGTGGGACTGTTGCTCGCGCAACAGTTTCAACATCTGCTGGTTGATCTCGACCAGCTCCTCGGTGGCCTTGACCTGCGCCCGCAACGACGCCTGTTGCACGGCGGCGAGCACGACATTGGTGCTCAGCGTGACCTGTGTCGCCAGCATCTGGAAGCGCGCGGCCTCGGCCTGCGCCTGTGCGGATTCCGTGGTGCGTCGGTTCAGTCCAAACAGGTCCGGCGCATACGAGATGCTGAGCTGCGGAGTGAAGAGGTTGTACAGGTAGGCATTAGTGCTCGGTACGGCGGCCAACGCGCCGGGCGGATCCTGTTCACGGCTGGCGGAGAAGCCCGCAGTGACCGACGGATAGCGCACACCGCGCTGCGCCAGGGCCGTTTCCCGCGCCACGGCCAGGGCGGCGCGCGCCGTCTCCAGGTCGGCATTGTTGGCGAGCGACTCGGCGATCAGCGCATTGAGCGCCTTGGAGTGGAACAGGGTCCACCAGTCACCGGGGATGTCGCTGCCGCTGGTGAAGTGCTGCGCCTCGCCACCGGCAACGTTCGCCGTGGCCGCGGTGGTTCCGGGCGCGTGCGCGGTATAGGTATCGACCTTGGGCGCCGCCGGCCGCTCGAAGTCCGGTCCCACGGCGCAGGCGCCCAGCGCCAGCACAACCATGACGGCAGCGAGTGCCCGCACGCACGACACGGTACGCCACCCGCCATGCCGAAGCACAGCCTGGTCGTTCCCGCTTGCCATGTGGTCCAGCACGCGAATCCGCGATTTTTTCATGCGCGCGCGACTTCTAAAAGAGCGCCAGCGGGAAACTTTATAACGTTGCACTTCCGCCCGTGCGTGCCGGAAGTCATGGCCACCCCTGCAACAAGGTGCTGTCGCAGTGGGTGAGACGGCGGCGCGGTGTACTGGCGGACGGCCATACCTGGATTCGCCATGAACGCCCTGCCCGACCGCCTTGGCACCGAGGCCAAACCTTTCCGCCCGTCCGGCGATGGCAGGATGCTGGCCGAGCGCCTGTCGCGACGCTATGCCGCCCGCATCGCCGGCAGCATCGTGATCCCGGCCACGGCGGGCTCCTACACGCCGCTGCCAGATGACCTGCCGCCCGCGCTGGCGGCGGCCTTGCGCCAGCGCGGGGTGTCGCTGCTGTACAGCCACCAGGCTGAGG
>DATNBK010000260.1:0-25199 GCA_035571995.1 Rhodanobacter sp. | reverse complement strand
AAAGGACGCGAAGAACGCCAAGGACGTACCGTTGGATGAAACCGCGCACATCCTGTTCGACGCGGTCGGCATGCTCAAGGCCGATCCCGCCCTGGCAACCGCAGTCTTGCCCTACGGGGGCAAGTTCTCGATGGCGACGCCGGCGATGCCGGTTGCTGCCGCTTCAGTGGCCCGGCCGCCAGCCGGCCGTTGAGCCGGTCCGGGGCGCGGCATGCGTTGCCGCCGCCCCTCGCTGGAGCGTCTCCATCGATGTCCGGCTCGGCACCCTTTGTCGGGCCCCGGCGTGGCAGCGGCGTGCGCTGACGTCAGGCCCCGCGCCGGTAGCGCTGCCGCAGGTAGGCAAACAGTGCACGCAGGCCCATGGCCTCGCCGCCTTGGGGCCGGCCAGGTCGGGCGCGGTCATTCCAGGCATAGGTGTCCAGGTGTACCCAGGCGCCGGCCGGGTCGACGAAGCGTTCGAGATACAGCGCCGCCGTGATCGCCCCGGCGTGGCCGGCGCCGCCGCTGTTGGTGAAATCGGCCAGGTAGGAGTCCAGCATCTGCCGGTATGGCTGCCACAGCGGCAGGCGCCACAGTGGATCGTTGACCTCGAGTCCGGCCGCGAGCACGGCTTGCGCCACCTCGTCACGGTTGGCAAACAGCGCCGGCAGATCCGGCCCCAGCGCGACGCGGGCGGCGCCGGTGAGCGTGGCGAAATCCACGATAAGGTCGGGTTGCTGCTCGCTGGCATAGGCCAGGGCATCACACAGGATCAGGCGGCCCTCGGCGTCGGTATTGTCGATTTCCACCTGCAGGCCGGCGCGGGTCTTCACGACGTCCCCCGGCCGCAGCGCACTGCCGCTGACTGAATTTTCCACCGTGGGGACGAGCAGGGTCAGGCGTACCGGCAAGTCGGCCTGCATCACCAACTGGGCCAGGGCCAAGGCATGCGCGGCCCCGCCCATGTCCTTTTTCATCCAGCGCATGCCGCCGGCGGATTTCAGGTCGAGGCCGCCGCTGTCGAAGCACACGCCCTTGCCGACCAGGACCAGCTTGGGATGGTTGGCCTTGCCCCATTGCAACTGCACCAGGCGTGGCGGGCGGTGGCTGGCGCGACCCACGGCATGGATGGTGGGGAAGTTGGCCTTGAGCAGGCCTTCCCCTACCCATTCGCGGGTGTTGGCATGATGCGCCCGGCCCACGGCTTTCACCGCCGCCGACAGCTCTTCGGGGCCCAGGTCTGCGGTCGGTGTATTGACCAGGTCGCGCACCAGGAAAGTGGCATCGAGCTGCGGGCGCAACACATCGAGATCGGGCACGGGGATCGCCAGCGTCGCCGGCTCGCGTTTGACCGCCCGGTAGCGGGTGTAGCGGTAGGCGCCCAGCGCCCAGCCGAGCGCAGCGGCCCGGCGGTCGGCGAGCACGCCGGCGTCGGCCAGGCAGTAAGTGCCGGGAGGCAGGGTATGCGCCAAGCCGGCCAGCGCAGCCAGGGGCTGTCGGGCATCGACCCCCACCAGCACGCTGTCCAGCGTACCCCGCGGATCGTGCAACAAGGCAAACATGCCGGCCGCAGCGGTGAATCCCTGCTGGGCCAGGCTGCGGCGTTGGGGCGCGGTCAGTTTCCGGCGCGTGGCGGCGAGATGCGCCGCGTCGGTGGTTTCAATGGCGATGTAGCGGGCGCGCTGACGGCGTTCGATCAAGGCAGGCATGGGCGTTGATTACCTGGTTGGCAGGCCGGTCATGATGCCTGCTTGCGTCCAGGCTGCCTACCCGCGCCCAGCCACGCGGCGGCTTGCATCGCCCAAGGTCCTAGTTGGTGCTGATGCGCAACGACTGGCCCGGCTGCAGGTGGTCACTCTTGAGATGATTCCATTCGCGCAGCTGCTCGGGTCGCACGGCATGCCTCTTGGCGATGGTCGACAAGGTATCGCCCTCGCCCACCGTATACGTCGCGGCGATTGCCGACGGCGCCGACTGGGCAGTGCTGGCGGCGCTGGCAATGGCGGTGGCCGTTGGCGCGGATGGCGCAGACGTGGCGCTGGCCGGCGCGCGCGCGTCGACGGCGGCGAGGATGTGCGCGCGGCGCGAGCTGTCCAATGCCGCCAGCGCCAGCCCGTCGGCGTAGGGCAGCACGGCGCCCTGGCGCAGGGCGGCCGCGCCAGGCGCGGAGTTGACGAAGTCGATGAAGGCCTGCGTATCCGCTGCCTTGCTGCTTTGCGGATTGGTAACCAGATACAAAGGCGTGAACAACGGATAGCTGCCGTCGGCGAGGTTCTGCGCGTTCGGGGCGACGCCGTTGATCGACAAAGCCTTCAGCTTTGGTTTGCCCTGGATGTCAGCCAAAGTGTCGACCCCCAGTCCGTTCGCGTTGATCTCGATGCCCTTTTCCAGCATGTGTGTGTTGACGTACAGACGGGGGGCTGCCACCGGCTGCGTGCCGCGTCCGAACAGCAGGCTGCGCAGGCTGTACTCGACGCCGTCCTTCGGGCTGGCCACGGCATAGACGTCGATGGGCGCCGCCTTGCCCCCCACCTCGCTCCAGTTGCTGATCTTGCCGTAGTAGATGTCGTGCACCTGCTGCAGGGTGAGGTTGCTGACCGGGTTGCCGGACTGGGTGACGATGACCAGGGCATCCCAGGCGACCGGGGTAAAGGTGAGGTTCTGGTCTTCGGGGCTGGCACTGCCGGCGCGTGCACTGCCTCCGAGGTCGGCAGCGCCGCTGGCTACGGCATCGATGCCCGACGCGGTGTTGAACGGCTGCAGTTCGATCTTGCCGTGCCCGGCACGTTCCCAGGCGCGGGCGAGCTTGTCGAAGACGCTGGTCGCCGTTGCCACGTCACCGCGCCAGACGAGCTTGGTCTTGGCCGGGGAGGCCGTGTGGGACTTGGAGTGTGTGGAGCTGCCCGCGGCGAGGCTCGGGGCACCGAGGCAGAGCCCGATGAGGGCGGTGGAGATCAAGCTGGCGGAACGAAAGGACATGGTGGACACGAACCTGCGGTCATGAAGTAAGTGGTGCTTCGTGCACAGGATGCGTGACGGCCATGTCAGTGTCGATGCGCCGATAGGATAGGCCATGGGCGCGGATATGGCATCTGCGGCCACCGTGACCGCAGGCACAAAATGTGTCATTGCAGCAGCACGTAGCGCGTATTGCCCTCGGCGTCGGCCACCACCAGCACAAGCTGGCGCAGGTGCGTGCCAGCCAGGCCGCGCAGCATGCGCAGGCTGGTGATGCGCTGGTTGCCGATGCCAATCAACACGTCATTGGTGGCGAGGCCGGCGTTGGCGGCGCGACTGCCACTTTGCACCGCGCTGATCGCTACCCCGTACATGCCTTGGCCGCGCTGGCTTTGGCTGAGCTCGGTGAAGCGCACGCCCTGCAGGCGCGGATCGAGCTGGCCGCCGTCGAGCGTGGCCAGTTTCTCCACCTCCAGTTTCGTGCTCACCTCGCGCAGCTTGCCGTCGCGCAGGACGCCAAGCTTCACGGTGCTGCCCACCGGCAGCAGGCCTTCGGCGTTGCGCAGTTCGTCGACGCCGTGGAGCGGTTTGCCGTTCAACGTGGTCAGCACGTCGCCGGCTTGGAGGCCGGCCCGTGCCGCGGGCGAGTCCGCGCTGACCCCGGTGACCACGATGCCGTTGCGGTTGACCAGCTTGAGCAATTGGGCGATACGGGGGGTAATCGCCTGAACCTGCAGCCCCAGGCTGCCGCGCTGGACCTTGCCATGGGCGACGAGTTGCGCCATGACTTCGCCGGCGAGGTTGCTGGGGATGGCAAAGCCGATGCCGACGTTGCCACCGGAGGGCGAGAAGATCATCGAGTTGATGCCGACCAGTTCGCCGCGCAGGTTGACGAGCGCGCCGCCGGAGTTTCCCGGGTTGATCGAGGCGTCGGTCTGGATGAAGTTCTGGTAGCCGCCCGTGCCGCCCGCGCCGCGCCCGAGGCCAGAACGCCCCAGCGCCGAGACGATGCCGGCGGTGACCGTCTCGCTCAGCCCAAACGGTTCGCCCACGGCCACCACGTAATCGCCCACGCGCAGTTTGGAGGAATCGGCCAGCGGCAGGGCATGCAGGTTTTCCGCCGGGATCTGCACCACGGCCACATCGGTGTCGGGGTCGGTGCCGACCAGCTTGCCCTTGAAGCTGCGCCCGTCCTGCAGGGTCACGCTGATGTCGTCGGCGCCAGCCACGACATGGTTGTTGGTCAGCACGTAGCCCTTGGCGGCATCCACGATCACGCCCGAGCCCAGGCTTTGTTCGACGCGTTCGCGCGGGCCGGGCGGCAAGCCAAAGAACTGCCGCATCATTGGATCATTGAAATAGCGCTCGGGCACCTGCACCCGGGTCTTGGTGGAGATGTTCACCACCGCCGGGGTGACGTGCTCCAGCATCGGTGCCAGGGACGGCATGGGTTGGCCATCGACGGCAGCCGGCAAGGCAGCGGCGACTGCCGGGGACGGCCAGGGGCCGAACAGCAGCAAGCCCAGGCTTGCGATCAGGCCAAGCGCAAGGCGTGCTGTTCGGTCGGGCATGGCAATCTCCGCATGGTGGGTGGTAGTGATGACGTGGTCGACCGGCAGGCGGTGCGCAGTCAGGCCGGGCCGCCCTGGCATCGCGTCGCCGCTGGCAGGCCGGGAAGGGTCTGCCGCGGCGGGCGATGGGCCTCCGGGCACACGGGCTTCGACTGCGCCCACCGCCACTGGTTCCTCGGCCGCCATTGGCGGCTGTTGCGCCGCTACTTTACATTGTCGGCTGTCCAGGGTTAACTAGGAACCCTGCCGCTGTACACAATATCTTGTGCCCGCGGCTGTTTTCTCCAACAAAATCTGGTGATCGTTGCCGTGGCGGACTCTAGGGGGCGAAGCCCGGTCCGCGACGACCGCCGCCCACCAGGTCGTCATGATCCAATCACCGCAACGGGGCCAGCAGAGCACCCGGAGGTCAGCCAATCCAATGAGTACAGTCCGCGCGCCGATCACCCATCCGGATGTCACACCGCTGCCGGGGCGCGGTGCGGCAATGGAGATCCCATTGCAGCCCGCCTCGTACGACATCTGGGACAAGAAGTACCGGCTCAAGGACAAGTCTGGCGTCCCGGTCGACCACACCGTCGAGGAGACCTGGCAGCGCGTGGCGCGCGCCCTGTCCGAAGTGGAAGCCACCCCGGAATTGCGCGAGCACTGGCACGAGCGCTTTTTCTGGGCGCTGCGCCGTGGCGCGATTCCCGCCGGCCGCATCACGTCGAACGCGGGTGCGCTGGCGCACAAGCCGGCCACGTCCACCATCAATTGCACGGTCTCGGCCACGATCCGCGACTCGATGGACAACATCCTGGACAAGGTCCACGAAGCCGGCCTGACCTTGAAGGCCGGTTGCGGCATCGGCTACGAGTTCAGCACGCTGCGCCCGCGTGGCGCCTACGTGTCGGGCGCAGGCGCCTATACCTCCGGCCCGCTCTCATTCATGGACATCTTCGACAAGATGTGTTTCACCGTGTCCTCGGCCGGCGGCCGGCGCGGTGCGCAGATGGGCACGTTTGACATCAGCCACCCCGACGTCAAGGAATTCATTCGCGTCAAGCGCGAGGACGGCCGGCTGCGCCAGTTCAACCTCAGCCTGCTGATCACCGACGGCTTCATGCAGGCCGTGGAACAGGATACGGACTGGCCGCTGGTGTTCCCGGTGCACGTCAAGGAGCGCGACGAGATCGACCTGGCCGATCCGGCCAAGGTGGTGTGGCGCGAATGGCCGACGCACGAAAACTACATTGCCCGCGAGGATGGCCTGGTTGCGTGCAAGATCTACCGCACGGTGCGCGCGCGGCACCTGTGGGACCTGATCATGGTGTCCACCTACGACTACGCCGAGCCAGGCTTCATCCTGATCGACCGCGTCAACGAGATGAACAACAACTGGTGGTGCGAGCACATCCGCGCCACCAACCCCTGCGGCGAGCAGCCGTTGCCGCCATACGGTTCCTGCCTGCTGGGCTCAATCAACCTGACCACGTTCGTGCGCGATCCATTTGGCCCGAAGGCCCGCTTCGACTGGGACGAATACCGCGCGGTGGTGAAGGTGTTCACGCGCATGCTCGACAACGTGGTGGAGATCAACGGCCTGCCGCTGGCGCAGCAGCGCGACGAGATCCTTTCCAAGCGCCGGCACGGCATGGGCTTCCTCGGCCTGGGCTCGACCCTGACCATGCTCAAGCACCGCTACGGCGGTGCCGAGGCCGTCGCCTTCACCGAGCAGGTGTCGCGGGAGATGGCGCTGGCCGGCTGGGAAACCGCGCTGGAGCTGGCGCAGGAAAAAGGCCCGGCGCCCATCCTGGCGCAGGAGTTCAAGGTGACCGGCGAGATGCTGCGCAAGCGCCCGGAAATGGCCGCCGACGGCTACCACATTGGCGATACCGTGCCCGGCCGCGTGCTGCATGCGAGGTATTCCCGCTACATGCAGCGCGTCGCCACGGTGGCGCCGGAGCTGGTCGAGGCGCTGGCCGAGACCGGCGCGCGCTTCACCCACCACAGCTCGATCGCGCCGACCGGCACGATCTCGCTGTCGCTGGCCAACAACGCCAGCAACGGCATCGAACCGAGCTTCGCCCACAGCTATTCGCGCAACGTGATCCGCGAAGGCAAGAAATCCAAGGAAAAGGTCGAGGTCCTGAGCTACGAATTGCTCGCCTACCGGGCCTTGATCAATGCCGACGCGACGCCGGACGACGGCGACGCCGAAAACCAGCTGCCCGACTATTTCGTTGCCGCCGACGACATCGGTCCGAAGGAACACGTGGACATCCAGGCGGCTGCGCAAAAATGGATCGACTCGTCCATTTCCAAGACCGCGAACGTGCCCACCGAATATCCCTACGAGGATTTCAAGGACATCTATCTTTACGCGTACAAGCAGGGGTTGAAGGGCTGCACCACGTTCCGCTTCAACCCGGCGGCGTTCCAGGGCGTGCTGGTCAAGGAATCCGACCTGGCCAATACTTTGTACCGCTTCGAGCTGGCCGACGGCAGTGTGCTCGAGGTGCCCGGCAACGAAGATGTGGAATATGACGGCGAGGTCCACACGGCCGCCAACCTCTTCGATGCCTTGAAGGAAGGCTACTACGGCAAGTTCTGATGCCGGCGCGGCCCGCAAGCAGTTTCAACCGGAGCCAGGGCGCCATTGGCGTTCGCCACCCGGTGCATCAAGGCGGCACCAAGTCCGCCCGCAGCAAGCCGCAGCATGCGGTTCTCGTGGTCCACTGCCAGCAGGACGGCGGATTGGCGTGGCGGCCTCACGGCTGGCATTGCTGGACGTCGGCAACACCGGTGGTACTGGCATCCGGCTCGGCCTTGCGCCGGGCCGGGTGCGTTTTTCCACGCTGCGCCCCCATATTCAACGGTAACGGCAACATTCGAAGACAGATCCCATGACAACCAAGATCAAGCAGAAAATCACCGGCTACAGCGTGGCCACCCCAGCCGAGAAGTCGGCCGCCGCAGCGGCGGCCGACAGCGCGCCGGCAACGCCGCCGATGGCACAGGTGATCCAGATGCACGAGAGCCTCGAGCGCCCGGAGACCCTGGTGGGTGTCACCTTCAAGATCAAGTCGCCGTTGTTCGAGCACGCGCTGTACGTCACCTTGAACGACATCGTGCTCAACGCCGGGACGCCGAACGAGCAGCGCCGCCCGTTCGAGATCTTCATCAACTCGAAGAACATGGACCACTTCCAGTGGATCGTGGCCCTCACCCGCGTCATGTCGGCGGTGTTCCGCAAGGGCGGTGACATTGCCTTCATCGCCGAGGAGATGAAAGCCGTGTTCGATCCGCGCGGCGGCTACTTCAAGGCGGGCGGCGTGTACATGCCGTCCATCGTGGCCGAGATTGGCGCGGTGTTGGAGCAGCACCTGACCGACATCGGCCTGATCAAGGGCCCGGAGCTTGACGAGGGCAGGCGCCAACTGGTTGCCGAGAAGCGCGCTGCCTACGAGGCGGCGGGCACCAGCACCGTGGCAGGCACGCCGGGCACTGCCGAAACCACGGCAGCCGCCCCTGCTGCATCGACTTTCCCGCCGGGCTCGCAGTTGTGCGGCAAGTGCAACACCTTGGCCATGGTACTCATGGACAACTGCCAGACCTGCCTCAACTGCGGTTATTCCAAGTGCGGCTGAGCTGAGGAAGCGGGAGAGGGCCCGCGCCTGGCGACGGGCGCGAGCCGGTGTTTTCCGGAGCCCGCTCCTTCGCGTGCCCGAAGCCGGCTTGCAGGAATACCCGGTGCCGCTTCGGCTCCTGGCCGCGGCAGTTCGGGCCCGCGCCGACGCGGGTTTACCATGTGGCTTTTCGCGGACTTGGTCGCATGCGCAATTTCGACGATGCCGAGGGTGGCCACTGGCAGGCTGCGCTGATCGAGGGCTCCTTTGGTGACGTGGTGCTGGTGTTCGGCCGCATTGGCGGAGACCAGGTGCTGATGCGTTCCATGGGCACGGAGGCGGCCAATTTCGGCGAGGCGGAGCAGGTGCTGGCCAAGCTCGACGAAGCCGGCTTGCGGGCGATGCTAACCGAGGCCAGGCCCTGGAGCCAGGGCGGCTAAACACATCATGCCCCGCGTGCCAAGCTACCGCCACGTCGCACGGGAGTTGACATGAGCGTCGTCGAATCGGCCAGCACCCCCACTGACCAGTCGGCTCCGGACGTGCTGGACATCGACGCGGCCAGCGTGATGCGCGGCAGCCGCCTGGTCCTTGATCGTTTGCGTCTGCGCGTGGCCGCCGGCCAGCACACTGCCATCCTCGGTCCCAACGGTTCGGGGAAATCCAGCCTGGTGCAGTTGATTGCGCGCCAGTTGTATCCGCTGGCCGATGACGATGGCCGCGTCGACGTGCGCTTGTTTGGCCACTCGCGCTGGCACGTCGGCGAGCTGCATCGCCTGCTCGGCATCGTCTCGCCGGCCACGCAGCAGGACTACACCGGCGACCGCTCGCTGCAGGTTTTCGACGCCGTGGTGTCCGGGTTTTTCTCGGCGCGCGGCGTGGGCCCGCAGCATCAGGTCACGGCGGCGATGCGGGCGGACGCACAAGCAGCCCTGCAGGCCATGGCCGGCGAAGCGCTGGCCGGACGCAGTATGGCCAGCCTGTCCACCGGTGAGGCGCGTCGCGTGTTGATCGCGCGCGCCCTGGTGCACCGGCCCCGGGCGCTCCTGCTCGACGAGCCCTGCGCCGGTCTGGACATGGCCAGCCGCCGCCACTTCCTGGAAAGCCTGCGGCGGCTCGCGCAATCTGGCACTACCTTGGTGCTGGTCACCCATCACGTGGAAGAGGTTCTGCCGGAGATCGAGCAGGTCGTGCTGCTGCGTGATGGGCGGATCCTCCACAAGGGTTACAAGGCCGACGTACTCACCAGCGCGCGCTTGAGCGAGGTGTTCGGTTTGCCGATCCAGGTCCAGTCGCATGGCGACTATTACCAGGCTAAGTTGCGCTGAGCAGTCCGCCGCCGTGGCAGGAACTGGCATGCCTACCCGCGCGTGTCGTCAAGGGTGGACGCCGGGCGCGGCCGTTGCCACCTGCGTGCAGGCGTCATCGCCGCAAGCTTGCCAGCCGCCGCCCAAGGCCTTGTACAGCGCCACGGCACTGGTATTGATTGCCGTCTCGGCCTGGGCCAGATCGTCCTCGGCGGTGAGCTCGGTACGTTCGGCGTCCAGCAGTTCGAGGAAGCCCGTGGCGCCACCTTGGTAGCGGATGCGGGCCAGATCAGCGGCACGCTTGCTTTGCGTGCTCTGCTCGAGCAGGTGATCGACGCGCACGCGCTGCTGGTTGAAGCCCGTGACCGCGTTGTCGATGTCCTCGATCGCCAGCAGCACCGCTTGCTCATAGTGGGCTTGCGCCGCGTCGGCATGCGCCTCGCTGGCGTGCAGGTTCGCGCGCACGCGCTGCACGTTCAGCCCGGGCCAACTGATGCTGGGCGCGAGCGACCAGGCGCGGGTCGACGGGCTGCCGAAGTCATTGCTCCGCCCGGACAGAAAGCCAAGGAAGCCGCCCAGCGTGATATGCGGGAAGAAATCGGCCTTGGCCACGCCGATGCGCGCGGTCGCCGCGGCATATTCGCGCTCAGCCATCTGGACGTCCGGCCGGCGCGCCAGCACGTCGCCTGCGGCGCCGATCGGCAGGTTCACGGCAATCGGCTTGAAGCCCTGCGGCGAAAGGTCGACGTCGAGTTCCCCGGGGCGCTCGCCCAGCAGCACGGCAAGGCGATACTTGCTGGCGCTCGCCCGCGTCTGCAGCAGCGGCAATTGTGCCTGCACCGCGCTGAGGCGGGCCTTGGCGCTGGCGACGTCCTGTTCTGCGCCGGTGCCGGCCTCGAGCCGCACCACGGTGAGGTGCACGGTCTGGCGCTGGTTGTCGATGTCGCGACGCGCGATGTCCAGGCGCAACTGGCTGCCGCGCAGTTCGAAGTAGTTGCGCGCGACTTCGGCCAGCAGGCTGACCTGTGCATCGCGCAGCGCTGCCTGGCTGGCGCCGAGGTCGGCCGCACTGGCCTCGATGGAGCGACGCACGCCGCCGAAGAGGTCCAGTTCCCAGGTCGCGTCGAAACCGGCCTGGTAGGTGGTCACGGTTTGCCGCTTCGTGCCGAAGCCCGGCTGCTGCCCCCGGCTGCGGGTGTAGCTGGCGCCGGCGTCGATGTTCGGCAGGCGTTCGGACTTGGCGCCGCTGAGCAAGGCGCGCGAGGCGCGCAGGCGCGCCACGGCAATGCGCAGGTCGAGGTTGTTGGCCGCGGCATGCTGGATCAGTGCATCCAGTGTCGGGTCATTGAACTGCTTCCACCATGCGGCCTGGAATGCCGCGTGGTTTTCCTGCGCCGGGTCCAGGCCCTGCAGTTGCGGCGCGACAATCTTCGCCGGGTGGTAGTCGGGTCCGATGCTGGCACATCCAGTGAGGAAGACGGCCATGCCGAACGCGACAATCCTGAGCAGGTTTTTCATCAGTTGTTCTCCAGCGCCGGCAGCGCATGCGCGGCGGCGCGTTCGGCCGCGCGCGCCTCGCGGCGTTCGACCAGGGCGCGAATGACGACATAGAAGAGTGGCGTGTAGATCAGGCCAAAGATGGTCACGCCAAGCATGCCGGCGAACACCGCCACGCCCATGGCGTGACGCATCTCGGCGCCGGCGCCGTGCGAGGTGACCAGCGGCACCACGCCCATGATGAAGGCGAACGAGGTCATCAGGATCGGGCGCAGGCGCAGCCGGGCCGCTTCCAGCACCGCCTCGTAGCGGGCAACGCCTTCCAGTTGCAGTTCGCGCGCGAATTCGACGATCAGGATCGCGTTCTTGCACGCCAGCCCAACCAGCACGATCAAACCAATCTGGGTGAAGATGTTGTTGTCGCCGCCGCTGAGCCATACGCCGGCAATCGCGGACAAGAGCACCATCGGCACGATCAGGATCACCGCCAGCGGCAGCGACCAGCTCTCGTACAGCGACGACAGCACCAGGAACACCAGCAGCACGCACAACGGGAACACCAGGATCGCGGTGTTGCCGGCCAGGATTTGCTGGTAGGTCAGCTCGGTCCATTCGTAGCTGAAGCCGTTCGGCAAATGTTCCTTGGCCAGCTGTTGCATGGCCGCCTGCGCCTGGCCGGAGCTGAAGCCCGGCGCCGGCCCGCCATTGATTTCGGCCGTGGGATAGCCGTTGTAATGCTGCACGCGATCCGGGCCGGCACCGCGCTTGACGGTGACGAACGAACCCAGCGGTACCATCTGGCCTTGGGCGTTGCGCGTCTTCAGTTGCAGGATGTCCTGCGGCGTATGGCGGAACGCCGGGTCAGCCGACACGTTCACCTGGTAGGTACGGCCGAAGCGGTTGAAGTCGTTGACGTAGAGCGAACCCAGGTAGGCCTGCATGGTCTGGTACACATCGCCCAGGTTCACGCCTTCGGCCTTGGCCTTCTCGCGGTCCACGTCGGCGTCCACCTGCGGCACGGCGACCTGGAAACTGGAGAACAGCCCGGCGAGCGCCGGCTCCTTGCGGCTGGCGGCAATCAGCTCCTGGGTCTGTTTGTACAGCTCGTCGAAGCCGCGGTCGCTGCGGTCCTCGATCTGCATGCGGAAGCCGCCAATCGTGCCCAGACCCATCACAGGCGGTGGTGGAAACACGGCGATGTACGCATCCTGGATCCCGGCAAACTTCTGGTTCAGCGCACCGGCGATCGCGCCGGCCGACAGATCCGCGCTGCGCCGATCCTCGAACGGCTTCAGGGTGACGAACACGATGCCGGAGTTGGTCGAGTTGGTAAAACCGTTGATGGACAGGCCGGGGAACGCCACCGCGTGTTCCACGCCCGGCTGCTTCAGCGCGATGGCACTCATGCGCCTAATCACGTTTTCGGAACGATCGAGGGAGGCCGCATCCGGCAGTTGCGCGAATGCCACCAGGTATTGCTTGTCCTGGCTCGGCACGAAGCCGGTCGGCACGTGCGAAAAACCCAACCAGGTCAGGCCGATCAGGCCGGCATAGACGACGAGGGCCAACTTGCCCTTGCCGAGCACGCGCCGGACACCGCCGACGTAGCGCTCCGAGCCACGGTGGAACAGGCGGTTGAATGGATGGAACAGCCAACCGAACGCGCGCTCGATGCCACGCGTCAGGCGGTCCTTCGGCGCGTCATGCGGCTGCAGCAGCACGGCGGCCAGCGCTGGGCTCAGGGTCAGCGAGTTGAATGCGGAAATGACCGTGGAGATGGCGATGGTCAACGCGAACTGGCGGTAAAACTGGCCAGTCAGTCCACTGACGAAGGCAGTCGGTATGAACACCGCGCACAGCACGAGCGCGGTGGCCACGATCGGCCCGGTGACCTCGCGCATCGCCTTGCGCGTGGCCTCCTTGGGCGCCTCGCCCAGCTCGATGTGGCGCTCCACGTTTTCAACCACCACGATCGCGTCATCGACCACGATGCCGATCGCAAGCACCAGTCCGAACAGGCTCAGCGCGTTGAGCGAGAAGCCGGCCAGGTACATGATCGCGAACGTGCCGATCAGCGATACCGGCACTGCCACCAGCGGGATGACCGAGGCGCGCCAGGTCTGCAGGAACAGGATCACCACCAGCACCACCAGCAGGATCGCCTCCAGCAGGGTGTGTGCCACCGCCTCGATCGAGCCGCGCACGAAAACGGTCGGGTCGTACACGATCGAGTAGTCGAGGCCCTGCGGGAAGTCCTGCTTCAGTTGCGCCATGGCAGCGCGCACTTCGTCGGAGATCTGGATCGCGTTGGAACCGGGCCGCGCGAAGATCGGCAGCGCGGCCGCCGGCTGGTTGTCGAGCAGGCTGCGCAGCGCGTAGCTGTTCGCGCCGAGGTCGACCTTGGCGACGTCGCCCAGGTGGGTCACGCCGCCATCCGCGTCGGTGCGCACGATGATGTTGCGGAAGTCGTCCGCGCCGACCAGCCGGCCGCGCGTGTTGATGTTGAGCTGGAACGCGGAATTGGACGGCCCGGGCGGCGCATTCAGCGCGCCGGCGGCAACCTGCACGTTCTGTTCGCGGATCGCCTTGATTACGTCGCCGGTGGTGAGCGAGCGCTGGGCGAGCTTCTGCGGGTCCAGCCACACGCGCATCGAGTACTCGCCGGCGCCGAAGACCTGCACGTCGCCGACCCCATCGAGCCGACCCAGCACGTCCTTCACGTGCAGGCGCGCGTAGTTCGACAGGTAGAGCATGTCGTAGCGTTTGTCCGGCGAGGTGAGGTGCACCACCATGGTCAGGTCGGGCGAGCTCTTCTGCGTGGTCACGCCGAGCCGCTGCACTTCCTCCGGCAGTTTCGGCAGCGCCTGCGCCACGCGGTTCTGCACATCGACCTGAGCGGTGTTGACATCGGTGCCCAGCGCGAACGTCACGGTGAGGGTGAGCGCGCCGTCACTCGTCGCCTGCGAGGAGGTGTAGAGCATGCCTTCGGCGCCGTTGATCTGCTCTTCCAGCGGCGTGGCGACAGTTTGCGCGATGACCTTCGGGTTCGCGCCCGGATAGCTGGCATGCACCACCACCGTGGGCGGCACCACCTCCGGGTATTCGCTGATCGGCAACTGGAACACCGCGATGGAGCCGGTGATCACGAACAGCAACGACAGCACGGCAGCCATGATGGGCCGCTCGACGAAGAATTGGGCAATGTTTTTCATGGGATGCATCCTCGACGAAGTCGTATCGCGGCTCCGGTGCTTTGCTATTTAGCTGGGAATGTTTTTTGGCCGTCATCCCCGCGAAAGCGGGAATGACGCCGCTGGGGCTGGCGGTTCGTGGTCTGCCGGAATCACGCCAGGGAACTCAGCCTTGTGGTGTCGCCGGTGTCGCCGTGCGAGCCTGCGCAAGGCGTGTGTCGGCACGTGGCGCCGCACCGCGCTCGACCAGCGCCTTGTCGGCCGCGTCGAGGCGATAGCCCATCGCCACCTGCTGCGGAGTCACCTCGATGCCGGGACGCACGCGCTGCAGGCCGTTCACCACCACCAGGTCGGTCGGCCGCAGCCCGCTGTCGATCACGCGCAGGCCGTGGAACAGCGGGCCGGTGTCGACCTTGCGGTATTGCACCTTGTGTTCCTTGTCGACCACGTAGACGAATTGGTTGCCCAGATCGGTGCCGATCGCGCGGTCGTCCACCAGCACCCGCGGCCGCGCCTGGCCGCTTTGCAACTGCACGCGGGCATACAGGCCAGGCGTATACAGGCCGTCGGCGTTGTCGAACACGGCGCGCAGGCGCATGGTGCCGGAGCCGCTGTGCAACTGGTTGTCGACGAAATCCAGTTGGCCCGCATGTGGATAACCGGACTCGTCCGCCAGGCCCATGGCTGCCTCGATCCGCGCCCGGTGGCCGGCCTCGGCTGCGTCGCTGCGCAGGTGGTCGAGCTTGAGCCAGGTTTGTTCGTCCACGTTGAAATAGACGTAGACCGGATCGACCGACACCACGCTGGTGAGCACGTCGTTGCCGGTGACCAGGTTGCCGGCGGTGACCCGCGCGTTGCTGACGCGACCGTCGATCGGTGAGCGCACCTGGGTGAAGTCCAGCTTCAGGCGCGCCGCGGCCAGCGCGGCAGTTGCCGCATCCAGTTGCGCCCGCGCGCTCTGCGCCGCCGTATCCTGGCGGTCGGCTTCCTGCTTGGCGATGGCGTGCTGGGCGAGCAGCTTCGCGGCACGCTGCTGGTTGGTTTCGGCCAGGCGCAATTCAGCCCTGGCCTGCGCCTGGTTGGCGAGCAGCCGATCGACTTCGGCCTTGTACGGACGGGCGTCAAGCCGGAACAGCACCTCGCCCTTGTGCACCATGGCGCCTTCCTGGAACTGCACAGATTCCACGAAGCCGTCGACCCGTGGACGCACCTCCGCGGTATTGACCGGTTCCACCCGGCCGGTGAATTCAGCGCTGTCGCTGACTTTGCGGGTCAGGGCCTGCGCGACGGTCACCTCGGGGACGGCGCCTCCGATCGGGTTCTGTGCACGGCTGTCGCCACCGTGCAGCAGGAACCAGCTGCCCAGCGTGGCGGTGGCGATCAGTGGCAGCAGCAGCCATTGTTTTTTCATTTCCCACTCCCAAAACCTTGAACGAGCCGGCGAGCCATCCCGGCGAGGGTCGAGAGAATAGGTGTACTACCGGGTATAGAAAACCCGTTGGCTGCGCATTACACTCGTGCCTCCCAGTCATGAATCCCGCAGGAATCGAGACAATGGAAGATTTTTCCGCAATTTCCACCTTTGTCCGCGTGGTCGAAGCCAAGAGTTTTGCCGCCGCCGCCAGCCAGCTCGGCATGACCCCATCGGGAGTCAGCCGGGCCGTCTCCCGGCTGGAAGCCCAACTCGGGGCGCGGCTCTTGTTCCGTTCGACCAGGTCGTTGCGCTTGACCGACGATGGCGCGTCATTCCACGCACGATGCAAGGAGATCCTTGCTGACCTGAACGAGGCGACCGAGGCGCTCAACTATGCCAACAGCAAACCGACCGGCAAGCTGCGCGTGGGCATCTCGCTGTCCGTGGGCCGTGCCGCGGTGATTCCCCGCTTGACTGAATTCGAACAGCGCTATCCGGACATCCGGCTGGAACTTTCGATGAGCGATTCGCCGATGGACCTCAATGGCGAAGGCCTGGATTGCGCGATCCGCGTTGGCCAACTGGAGGATTCCAGCCTGATTGCGCGCAAGATCGGCTATCTGCGCAACGTGGTCTGCGCTTCGCCCGAGTATCTGCGCCGGTTCGGGGCGCCACGCACCATCGAGGATCTGAAGAACCATCGCTGCATCAACTACGTGCACCCGAACGGGCGTCCGCGCCAATGGCGATTCGATACGCCGAACGGTCCCCGGGCGGTCGACATCGACGCGCACATGCTGATCAACGACGGCGAATCCGTGTTGCAGGCGGTCGCGGCAGGCCTTGGCATCACCCAGGTGCCGCGCATGTTGGCTGCGTGCATGCTGGACAAGGGCATGCTCGAGCTGGTGATGACGGACACCGCCTCGACCGGCAAGCCGGTATGGATCGTCTATCCGCAGCGCAAACACTTGTCGGCCCGGGTGCAGGCCTTCATCGAGTGGGTACGAGAGCTGTTCGACCGGACCAACCAGTGCTCGGCCAGTGCGCGACCGGCGGTGTCCAAGCTGTTGCGCGAGGACGTGCTGGCCGAGGAGGAAGCGTTGGCCGAGTTGGCCTAGGCGCCGTGTCGGCCGTTGCGATGCGGATCGTCCACGATCGGGAGCGCGGAGGGAGCCCATGTACGAGGAGGTGCTGAAGTTCTGGTTCGAGGAGATCGACCCCGCGCAGTGGTTTGCCAGCGATCCGGCCTTCGATGCGGAAATCCGGCAGCGCTTCCTGCGCCTGCTGCAAGACACGGCAGAGGGCGAGCAGTATGCGTGGCGCGCCAGTGCGCGTGGCCGCCTGGCGGAAATCATCGTGCTCGACCAGTTCCCGCGGAACGTCCATCGCGGCAAGCCACAGGCCTTTGCCCACGATCCCATGGCGCTGGTGCTGTCCCAGGAGGCGGTCGCCGCCGGCCTGCACCGTGGCCTGGCGCCGGTCGAGCGGAGCTTCCTGCTGATGCCTTACATGCACAGCGAGTCGCGCGTGATCCATGTGCAGGCCGAGGCCTTGTTCCGCGAATTCGCGCCGCAGGAGAACCACGAGTTCGAACTGCGGCACAAGGCCATCATCGACCGATTTGGGCGCTATCCGCATCGCAACGGGTTGCTGGGGCGAACCAGCAGCGCCGAAGAGCTGGAATTCCTGAGAGAACCCGGTTCGAGTTTCTAGCGCGGCGCGGATTGCGCCCACGACGGCGCGGGCTCGACACGGCGTGGGCGGCGCGCGGAGTGTTCCCTGGCGTCGCCTATACTGGCGTCGCATACCCGCGCGCCACCATCCGGACGGAGAATACCCATGCGCCTCAAGACCGCCGTCGCAACCGGCCTGGCCTTCGTGGCCGGGCTGGTGCTTTCCCCATTGGCACAACATGCGCTCGCCGAGGCGCAAGCCCAGCCGGGCCAGCCTGCCCAGCTCCAGCCGGAAGTGATTGACCTTGCGGCGCTTGGGCATGCCGACTTGCCAGCCACCTCCAATCCGGAAATGCGCGGCCGGACCCTGGTCACCACGGCCAGCGGCACGATCGGTATCCAGTCCGGCAACGTCGCCAAGCACCGGCATGTGCACACCACCGAAGTCCAGTACATCATCTCCGGCAGTGGCGCGATGTGGCTGGGCAATGAACGCCGCGAATTCACACCAGGCAGCCTGATCGTCATCCCCGCCGGCACCGCGCATGGCGGCACGCTGGTGCGGGAAGGCCCGGTGAAGGCGCTGGCGATCAAGCTCCCACCGCAACCGCCCGGCGACATCGAATACCTCGATTGAGCGCCCAGGCGGCTCGCGCCGCGCATGTTCCCAGGTAGCGACCAGCTACTTCTGTCACTTGCCTCGACCGGTTCATCGTGCTGGACTCGGGGAGGTAGCAGAAGAGGACGGAACGATGCGCATGATTCCCGCGATTGTGGTGGCTGGATTGCTGGCGGTATCGCTGGCGGCCTGCTCGGGCCCGGACGCGCCGCCACAAAGCGCCACGTCGGGGAAATCCGCCGAGGCACCGCCCTTGACCCGCTTGCCCGACTGGGCCGTGCCGCAGTCCTACGATCTTGCGCTCAAGACGGACCCCGCCCAATCCGGCTACACCGGCACGGTGCGCATAGCCGTCCAGTTGAAGCAGGCCTCCGACCACCTGTGGCTGCACGGCAAGGACCTGAAGGTCACGACCGTCACGGTGACCGACGCCGCGGGCAAGGCGCATACCGGCAAGTACGACGGCGCGGTGTCCAAGGACGCCGGGCGGGCCGGCGTGGCGCGTATCGATTTCGGCGAAACGTTGCAGCCGCAAAAGCTGGAACTGGCGATTGATTTCAGCGCGCCGTACAACCAGACGCTGCAGGGCTACTACAAGGTCGTGTTTGCCGGCGATGCCTATGCCATGACGCAGATGGAACCGATCAGCGCACGCTTTGCCTTTCCAAGTTTCGACGAGCCAGGCTTCAAGGCGCCGCTGACCCTCCACCTGACCGTCCCGGATGCGGACCAGGCTGTCGCCAATGCACCGCAGGCCAGTTCCAAGCCGGCCGGCGAGGGCTGGAAGACGGTGACGTTTGAAGCAACCAAGCCGCTGCCCACCTACCTCTATGCCTGGGCCGTCGGTCCCTGGGACATCGTCGATGGCCCGAGCATCCCGGCCAACCAGTGGCGCGCGCAGCCGGTGCCGGTGCGTGGCATCGCCACCAAGGGCAACGGCCCGAAGATGGAGCGCGCCCTGGCCATGGTGCCGGGCATCATCGAGGCCGAGGAGAAGTACTACGGTTTCGGCTATCCGTTCGGCAAGCTCGACCTCGCCGCGCTCCCGGATTTTTCGGCCGGGGCCATGGAGAATGCCGGCCTCGTCACCTACCGCGACTGGCTGCTCTTGCTGGACAAGGATTCCACGCCGGGCGCCGTCCGCACCACGTTCAGCGTCGAGGCGCATGAGCTGGCCCACCAATGGACCGGCGACACGGTCACGCTCGACTGGTGGAACGACATCTGGCTGAACGAGGCCTTTGCCACCTGGATGGAGCAAAAGGTCACCGAGGAGATCCATCCCGAGTGGCGCGGCGATCTCGAGCGCATCGAGGGCGGCCAGGGCGCGATGCGCAATGACAGCCTGGTCAGCGCGCGCATGATCCGCCAACCCATCACCGGCAACGGCGACATCGAGACCGCGTTCGACGGCATCACCTACCAGAAGGGCGCCGCGGTGATCGGCATGTTCGAGCACTTCGTTGGTCCGGACGTGTTCCAGAAGGGCATGCAGGCCTATATCAAGGCGCACGCATTCGGCAACGCCGACGCCGATGACCTGGTCAACGCCATCGCCACGGCTGCCGGCAAGGGCGACGCGTTCAAGCAGGCCTTCAAGAGTTTCCTGGACCAGAACGGCGTACCGCTGGTGTCCACCAAACTCGATTGCAACGGCAAGGCGGGCGCGGTGCTGAACCTGGCGCAGAGCCGTTACCTGCCGCTGGGCTCGGCCGGCGACGCCAACCGTACCTGGGGCATCCCGGTGTGCGTGCGCTTCCCGCATGGCACGCAATGCCAGCTGCTGGATGGCAAATCCACCGACATGCAGGTGGCTGGCGGTCAATGTCCCGCGTGGTACATGCCGAATGCCGATGGCGAGGGCTATTACCGTTATGCCATGGACAAGGCCGATCGCGCCGCGCTCACCAAGGTCATTGCACAGCGCAGCGATGGCGAGCAACTGGCCTACGCCGACTCGGTGCGCGCCGCGTTCGAGCACGGCGACCTTGACGCTGGCGAGGTCCTGGCTTCCATGCGCGAGCTGGCGCGCTCGAAGGTGCGCCAGGTGGCCCTGGCGCCACTGGCCACGTTGGCCTGGATCTACGACCACGAGGCGCAGACCGACGCCCAGCAGGCAGCGGTGCGTCGCGCCGTGGAGCGGGCGTACCTGCCGCGCCTGCAGGCACTGGGCTACCAGCGGCGGGCGGGCGAATCGGCGGATGACGCCTTGCTGCGCACCGCGCTGGCCCGCGAGCTTGGCCTGGAGTTCAAGCTGCCGCAGGTGCGCCACGCCTTGCTCAGGCAGGGCGATGCGGCCTTGAAGCTAGGCAAGGACGGCCTCCCAGACCTTGCGGCGGCCGACCCCGACCTGTTGCGCTCGGCGCTGTCCGTGGCGGTGGCCGAGCGCGGCAAGCCGGCAGTGGATGAGCTGATCGCGGCGATTCCCAGGACCACGGACCCGGTCTCGCGCAATGCCATGCTCGGTGCGCTCAGCTACGCTCAAGGTGCCGACGCCGACGTGGCGCGCAACTTCGCCCTGGGCAAGGACGTCAAGGTTGGCGAGATGCGGATGATCCTGGGCGGCGGCCGCGATACCGTGGCGCAGCGCGACGCCTTGTGGCAATGGTTCACCGGCCACTATGCGCAGATCGTGGCGCGTACCGGCTCGTTCTCCGGCGGCCAACTGCCGATGCTGGCGGCCAGGGGCGGGTGCTCCGAGGCCGAGGCGCAGCGCCTCCAGGATTATTTCCAGCCCAAGCTTGGCGACGTGGCCGGCGTGAAGCGGGGCCTGGCGCAGACGCACGAAGCCATCATGTTGTGCAGCGCGCTGAAGGCGCACCAGAACCCCAGGACGATCGTGCCGTGAATCCACACGGCAGCCGGCGGCGGTGAGCGCGGGCGGCGTGGACGCGATGCCGCGCAAGCTCCATTACGGCATTGACGCGCCGCTGGTGCCCCTGCTGATGGCGCTGGGACTGCTGCTGTGTGTCGGCATGGCGGTGTTTGGCCACTACCGGGGGTGGTGGACCAGCGCGGTAATCCTCGCGCTGGTGCTGGCGCTCTTCCTGCACGCCAGCATGCGCGGCAAATTCGTGGCCTGGCGATACATCCTCCGCGCCCAGGCCTGGCGGGGCGACGAGCAGGTGCTTGACCTCGGCTGCGGGCGCGGCGCGGTGCTGACCATGGTCGCCGCCTGCGTGCCGCGCGGCCGGGTGACCGGCATCGACATCTGGAGCAACCAGGACCAGTCGGGCAATGGCCCGCAGGCGGCGGCCGACAATGCAGCGGCGGCAGGCGTCGCGGGGCGGGTGGAGCTGAAGACGGCGGACATGCGCGATCTGCCGTTTGCCGATGCCAGCTTCGACGTGGTCGTTTCCAGCATGGCCATCCACAACATCGGCAGCGCCGGCGGCCGCGACACCGCGATCGACGAGGCGTGGCGGGTGCTGCGGCCGGGCGGCCACCTGCTGATCGTGGACATCCAGCACGCCCGGCAGTACCAAGCTCGACTGCACGCCTTGGGGGCGCAGGCCGAACGTCGCGGCCTCGGCTGGCGCCTGTGGTGGGGTGGGCCGTGGATGCCGACGCAACTGGTCACCGCCTGCAAGCCCGGCAGCCCGGATTCGGCTGCGACCAGCGGTGGCTGAGGTCTCTGCGCATCGAATGGCCGGCGCCGTGGCCATGGCCGACCCGTCGCTTGCGTGCCGGCTAACGACTGGTCGATGGCGGAGCGGGGTACAGCCGCATGTCCTCAGCACTGCGCGCCACGGGTGGCTTCTGGTCGTTGCTGGGACGCTGTGACATGGACTGCACCCGCTGGTGGAGCGTGCGCTGTTGTTGTTGCAGGCGCTGGTCAGCGGGCGGAGGCGAGGTGGTTGGTGCCGGGGCAGTTGCCGCCGCTGGCGGCATCGCTGGCGCCACGGGCCGTGGCGGTGCCGGTGGCGCCGGTGGTCTGGCTGGCGGGCTCACTTGCGCCGGTGGTGCAGGCATCGGCGCTGGTGGTGGCAGGGTCTGGGCGGTAGCGGCAGCAGCGGCAAGCGCGCTGCCTGCGGCCAGGGCGAGCAGGGTGGAGAGACGGGTCGGCATGGCTTGAATCCTCGACGAACGCGTTGTGGTCTCGCGAGGCGCGGATACGTCCTCGCGTGGCATGGATGCGAGCAACGTGACCACGACCGCAGTCAATGCCCCGTGACCGATGGGTGTACGAGGGCTCTTGGGAAAGGGATTCCACGGTTTATCGCAGGCGTTTCGAAACGAGGTCCGGGGCGTCCCGGTCATGCGCTGAAAGCACGTTGGGGGCTGCGGTTTTCCTGTTTTTCAGGCCTATACTTGGCCCGCTCTTGTTTGGCTTGCTGATTACCGCGGCGCAGGACAACCCAAGCGGAGGTTCACCATGAGTGGCCTTGGCGATGTGCGGATCCGGCGGTGGGATGTTGCTGCATGGGCGTTGCTGGCGTGCCTGCTGGTCGGGCTGGCGGCTTGCAGTTCGGGTCCGCCACCACCACCGCCGCCGCCACCACCACCAAGCGTGGGGGCGGGAGGGCAAGGCCCCGAGCGTGGCTCGAATCCGACTGTGCAGCCCACGCACCCGCCGCCTGCCCCTGTCGGGACCAGTCCGGCGGAGGCGCCGGCGCAGGCGCCTCCTGCCCAGGCTGCTCCGGCGCGTCCACCGGGAATGTCGGCAGCCCGGCCGGCGCGGCGCCCGCCCGGCGACCTTGCCGCCTCACGCCCGCAGCACGCGACCGGCTCGTCCCACGAGCGGCTGGGTGCCGAGCATCCGCCAGCCGCTGCCCGCCCGCCCCTCCCCACGCTACCTGCGCCTGCGCCACAGATTTCGGGGGCGGACAACGCGGGGGGGACAGCGCCTTCGATCCAGTCCGCGGAGGTGGGCGCCGACCTTGCCAGTTACATCGCCCGGGTCTCCGCCACCGACCACATTGAATTGCCCGGTTCCAAGGGCCAGCTCACGGTATGGATCGGCCTGCCGCAGAACCTGCCGCAGGAAAATACCGATACGGTCTCGGCGACCGCGTCCCTGGGCATGCGCGGCCAGACCGCGACGATTACCCCGTTCGCCCCGGATTTCGAGGTCGATCCGGCCAGCACGGTGTGCGAGCGCGTGGTGCCCTCGGGCTCGGTGGTGAACTTCGCCCTGGTACCGAAACAAGCCGGCGAGCTGACCGTGGGTGCCAACGTGCAGTTGTTCGACTCGGCGGACTGCTCGGGCGTACCCGTGCCCAAGTCCACGAGTCTCATCCGGGTGCAGGTCCAGGTGTGCCGGATGTGCTACGTGCAGTCCGGCTTGGCCAGCCTGGGACTCACGGCATGGAAGGCGTTCACGCAGTTCTGGGCTTGGCTGCTGGGCGTGGTGTTCCTGACCTTGGGGATCTTGATCAACCGCTGGCGCCGGCGCCGCTTCCACATCACCAAGGCCGACGAAGCGGCCGGGCCCCCGGGCACCTCCTGAGCACCCGGGCTAGGCAATACGCTCGCGCCTCTGCGCTGACGCCTCGGGATCGAGAAAAGCCAGCGCCTCGCCGCAGTTGGCGTCGAGCTTCAGCGTGAGCAGCGGGTCGGCGCGGGTGTGGCCCAGCGTGACGGCTGCCACGGGCTTGCCCGCCAGTGCGGCGGCGCGCACGAAGCGGTAGCCGGAGTACACCATCAACGACGAGCCGACCACCAGCACGGCATCGGCCGCCTGCCATGCGCGATTGGCGTCTTCGATGCGCTCACGTGGCACCGCTTCGCCGAAAAACACCACATCCGGCTTGACGATGCCGCCGCAGTGCGGGCAGGGCGGGACGGCGAAGTGGCTGAAGTCCTGCCCGTCCAGTTCGGCGTCGCCGTCGGGTGCGGTGGCGGCATCGAGTCCGGCCCAGGCCGGATTGGCGGCGAGCAACTCGCGCTGATAGTCGTCGCGCGGCCAGGTGGCCTGGCACGCCATGCAGCGCACGCGATCCAGGCGACCGTGCAGGTCGACGACATGCTGGCTGCCGGCGCGCTGGTGCAGGCGGTCGACGTTCTGCGTCACCAGCAAGCCGACTTGGCCGCGCTGCTCCAGCTCGGCTAGGGCGCGGTGCGCGGCATTCGGCAGCACGGCGCGGAAGCGCGGCCAGCCCAACATGCTGCGCGCCCAGTAACGCTGGCGCACCCGCAGCTCGCGCATGAACGCGGCGTACATGACTGGCGTGGTCGCGCGCTTCCATTGCCCATCGCGGTCGCGGTAATCGGGGATACCCGAGTCGGTGCTGCAACCGGCGCCGGTCAAGACGAACAGTCGCAGATGGCTGGCGATGAATTGCTGCAGGTCGTTCATCAGTTCCATATGGGTGCGCCGTACCTGGAATCACAGCCTACGCCAGCCAGTCACAGGGCCGGCTGGCAGCGGCGGCGCCCACCCGCCAGCCTGCTGCGCTGGGTCAAGGCATCCGGCGCGGCAGCGCTGCCATAGTTGAGCCTTCAAAGTGTCTATAGGGACCGGGACCCATGCCGCCGCCCACCACGAGCTGCCCCACTGTTTACCGGGCCTGGCTGTTTGCCGCTACCGGGACGGTGGCCATCATCGTCGCGGGTGGCTTGTCCGCCGCCCTCGCCCACGCCCCGACGCGTGGGACCATGTGGCTGACGGCCTACCTGGTGCTGGTCGTCGGCGTGGCCCAGATCGCCTTGGGTGTGGGGCAGGCACGGCTGGCGTCGCGGCCGCCAACACCAGCCTTGCTTGGCAGTGAGTGGCTGCTCTTCAACGGCGCCAATGCGTTGGTGATTTACGGGCGCTTGCTCGCCCGGCCAGCCGCGGTGGCCGTGGGTGCGGTGGTGCTGGCGGTGGCGCTGGGCCTTTTCCTGCGCGGCGTGCGCGGCGCCGGTGGCGGCTGGCTGCTGCAGGTCTATCGCCTGCTGGTCGCCCTGCTTGCATGCAGCGCGCTGGTAGGGGTGGGGTTGTCGCTCTTCACCGCCCAGGCGGCCTAGCAGCCGGAGGCAGGGGCGCCGGCGTCAGGCGGGCGGCGCCGGGTCATCAAAGCCGGTATAGCCCACCGGAAAGATCGGCGTGCCGTCGGCCTCGAGCCCGAGCAGGTCCAGCAGTGCTTTGGCGGCGGCTTGTTCGGCGGCGTCCTGGCTGCGGAAGCTGCGGTTTTCGCACACCGCGTAGTAGACCGGAAAGCCATCGCCCGACTGGGGAGAGACCCTGAGCAGGGCCGTGTAGCGGGCACCTTCGAGGGTCGCGCTGGAGCGGACCAACCAGTGGTCGAGGATGCGTTCAGCCATGCCAGGGTGGGTTCCGGTGGGTGGCCAGTGTAACTCCGGCATGCATCCGCATGGCGCGGTGCGGACGCGCGATCCTCGGGGGACACCTGGTTTCGATGGCTGCAAAGTCGGTGGCGATTGTGCTGTACTTG
>DATNBK010000259.1:0-2127 GCA_035571995.1 Rhodanobacter sp. | reverse complement strand
CTCAACCCGCCGGACGAGCTGTTCCCGATGAAGGTGTTCAAGTATTCCATCGTGTACCTGATGGCGCTGTTCGCGTTCCTGCTGCTCGACCACTGGCTGGCCGACCCGCTGGTGCAGCAGGGTCTGCTGCTGCATCGGGTGGTCTGAGCGACGTCAGGCATCGACCTCGATGCCTGCATCGCCCAGCAGCTTGCGCAGATCGCCCAGCTGGGCCTCATAGAGCTTCCACCGCTGCAACGCGCTGCGATAGATCGGCGCGCGCACTTGCACGGCACTGGCCGTGGTGGCCGGCGCCTCGTTCTTCTCGAAGTGCAGGCAGGCGTCGTGCCACGGCAGGTTGCAGAACGCCAGCAGTGCGCGCGTGTGGCTTTCCTGGGATTCCACCAGCGCCTCGTAGCCGACCTCCAGGATGCGGCCGGGGAATGTCTGCTGCCAGCAAGTCATCAAGCGATCGAACAGGATGTAGTAGCGACCGATGTCGAGCAGGTCGTTGGCATAGCCGTGATACGGCGAGGCGAGATTGAACAGCTGGCGGAAGTTGCCCAGGCAGGTGTCCATGGGATTGCGCCGCAGGCAGATGATCTTCGCGTTCGGCAACGCGTTGGCGATCGCACCAACATGCAGGAAGTTGTGCGGCAGCTTGTCGATGAATCGTGGCGTGAGCCCGGTGTCGGGTCGGGTGCTGTTGAGGTAGTCCTCGCCCAGCTTCTGCCAGTCCAGGTCCCGTGCCCGCTCGATGGTCTCGGGGTCGACCAGGCGCGGGGTGCGGCTGCCCGAGGCACGTTTCAGCGCCAGTGGAAAGTTCTGCAGTTCGCCGGCGGCATGCACGTCGGGATGGCTGGACAGGATGCGCTCGACCAGGGTGGTGCCCGAGCGTGGCATGCCGATCACGAAGATCGGTTCGTCGGTGGGGTAGCCGGCCGACGTGGGCTGCGGTCGGGGCGCGGCGTGGCTCACGGCGGCAAACAGGGCCTCGTCCTGGGCGAACGCATATTGGCTCATCGCCTTGCCGGCGGCCTTGCCGGCACTCAGGTGTTCGAACGCTTTCGGATAGTCCGCCAGATCCTCGTACTCCTTGGCCAGCGCCAGATGAAGGTTCAACTGCGCCGTCTGGTTCCCCGCAACCTTGGGCAACAGCGCCAGCAGGCGCTGCACGTGGTTGTGGTCCGGGCTTTGCCGGCGGAGCTGGGACAGAGTCAGGTGCGCACCCCACAGCGAGGGTGCAAGTCGGATGCAGGTTTCGAGTTCGCGTTCGGCTTCGTCCATTCGGTTCAAGAAGACCAGCGACTTGGCGAAGTTGTGGTGGTAATTGGGGTGGCTTGGCATCAGGGCAACGGCGCGGTCGTAGAGCGCCGTCGCGCGCTCGTGCGCATTGGCCCGCGTGAACACCACGCCGAGGGTGTCCAGTGTCTGCGCGTCCAGCGGCGACTGCGCCAGTGCGTGTTCGGCGACCTTCACCGCATCGGCGGAGAGATTGACCATCGACAACGCCTTGGCGAACTGGGTGGCGTAATCGGCACGCCTGGGGTACAGGTTGACGGCCCGCTGCAGGTATTCCAGCGCTTGCGGCATGGCTTGCAGTTCCATCGCCGCCAAGCCCGCAAGGTGATGCAGTTCGGCGTGTTTGGGCGCCTGCGGCAACAGCGACATCGACAATTCCAGCGCCTGCCGAAAATTCCTCTGATTGAACGCGGCGGTGGCCTGGGCGTAGATCTTGGCGGGATCGGTCATGGCATTCCGTGGTCGGCGGGTGTCGTTACAAGTGCGAACGGGCAGTGTATTACGTCGGTTGCAGCGCATCGGGCTGAACCGCGTTTCCGCAACGGCGCGCATGCCGATTGACACTTTCGCAGCGCAGCACGACAATGCGCGCGGTCTCCGGCGCGCTGCGCCGGTTGGCCTCCAGTCCTGACAAACCAAGGCATATGGACGTTTACCCTAGTCGCAACGTCGACATCCGCTCGCTTCGGGTGCCGGCGCCGCACAGCAACCAGTTGAACGCCTGTGGCGACCGCCTGCGGTCGGCTGGTGCCTACCTGATTTCGGGTTAGGCCCGGCCCCTCCGGAGACGACGCCGATGGCGTCGTTACGAGGAGATGGGCCGATGAAGCTCCTTCGCGATTTTTT
>DATNBK010000258.1:0-3549 GCA_035571995.1 Rhodanobacter sp. | reverse complement strand
CGCGCACCTGTGCGGCATGACCGTGGTGGTGACCAAGTGCGACGCCAATGGCAACGTCGACGTCGAGGATATCCGCCGCGCCGCAGAGAAGTATTCCGACCGCCTCGCCGCGCTGATGATCACCTACCCGTCCACCCATGGCGTGTTCGAGGAAGACGTCGTGGCGATCTGCGAGATCGTCCACCAGCACGGCGGCCAGGTGTATACCGACGGCGCCAACATGAACGCGCTGGTCGGTGTGGCCAAGCCCGGCAAGTGGGGCTCGGACGTGTCGCACCTGAACCTGCACAAGACCTTCTGCATTCCGCACGGCGGCGGCGGCCCGGGCGTCGGCCCGTGCGCGGTGAAGTCGCACCTGGAACCCTTCCTGCCGAGGAAGTTCGGCGAGGAAAGCCCGGTCGGCATGGTGTCAGCCGCCAGCTTCGGCAGCGCCAGCATCCTGCCGATCTCGTGGATGTACATCACGATGATGGGCCAGCAGGGCCTGCGCAAGGCCACCCAGGTCGCCCTGCTCAACGCCAACTACATCGCCAAACGCCTGGAGCCGCACTATCCGACCCTGTACACCGGCCGCAACGGGCTGGTCGCGCACGAGTGCATCCTCGATCTGCGCCCGCTCAAGGACTCCACCGGCATCGGCGCCGAGGACGTGGCCAAGCGGCTGATCGACTTCGGCTTCCACGCGCCCACGCTGAGCTTCCCGGTGTCCGGCACCCTGATGGTGGAACCGACCGAGAGCGAATCGCAGATCGAGCTGGATCGCTTCATCGACGCGATGATCCAGATCCGCGACGAGATCCGCGCGGTCGAGGAAGGCAAGCTGGATCGCGAGGACAACCCGCTGAAGAACGCCCCGCACACCGCCACCATGGTCAGCGCCAGCGAGTGGACTCATACCTACCCGCGCGAACTGGCGGCGTTCCCGCTGGCCAGCCTGAAGCTGCAGAAATACTGGCCGCCGGTCGCTCGCGTCGACAACGTCTACGGCGACAAGAACATCATGTGCGCCTGCATCCCGGTCGACGCGTACAAGGAAGAAGCCGAGGCGTAAAGCGCGGGCGGCGGGCGGCTCAGCCGGTGGCCGCCCGTTGCCTGGCACCCTCGACTGGGTGGCCGGCCCGCGCCTCCATCGACAGCACCAGGCCAATCTGATGCTCGACGCGCATGCGTGCCGCCTTGGCGGCGAACCAGGCCTTGGGGCCGGCCAGCAGCACGCCGCCGCACACCGCGTCGGCCGCCTGGCGCGAGGCGTCGATGGTCTGACGCAGGCGAGCGAGCAGGCGCTCGTTGAACGCCTCGTTCAGGGCGGCGACGCGAAACGGCGGCGCGACGTATTCGTCCAGCAGACCAGCCAGCATCGCCGCCACCCGCAGGGCGATCCGGCGATTCTCCCGCGCAACCTGGAGCACCCCCGCCGGTGCCAGCCAGGCGCCGTCGACCGCATCGACCAGGGCGTGGAACTCGCTGCGGTTCAGCGGCCGCTGTCCCGGCGGCAGGTTGCGCCGGCGAATCAGCCATGCCTGCTCGGTCGCCGGCAAGGCATGCGACCGATGGATGGCGCGGTCGAGCGCCTGGCGCGGGGCAAGGCCCTCCGCGGTCAGCCGCTCGGCGAGGGCCTCCTGGGTCAACGGCTGCGGCCGCACCGTGCCGTCCTGGTGATACCAGCGCCGGTACTCCAGGGTCGCGATGGAGAACAGGCTGCGCGGCGGCCTCACCGTGGCGCGCGCCTCGTGGGTGTCGTCGAGTGCCGGGGCAACGGGACGCAGGCCCGCGGCCCGGGCGGCCAGGATCCGGTCGAGCAGGATCTCCGCCTTGACCAATTGCCCGTGGTAAGCCGCATGCGGATCGTCGGTCTCGCGCGCCGGCAGGTAGAGAAAACGAATGCGTGCAGACGAAGAAAAAATGGTTGTTCTGGACACGAGCACAAACTGACCTGTTCGCCGGAACCGGCCGCGGCATTTGACTCCGCAAACACCGCCATACGCCTTGTTGGATGATCCGCCGCCCATGGCCGGGCGACCGTAGGCAAACCATGGCACACACCGTCGCCGCGAAATGTGCCCGGCCGCGCAATCCGGCAGCCATCGTGACCAGAATCGTTGCACCTCTTACCAAGCGCCGCGCAGAACAGGCATCATGGGCGGCTCTGCGACGCTGGCGCCTCCCATGCCCCCGAATCCGACCGATACCCCGATCATGACCACCACCGATCCGACCCATGCCGACAGCGCCGAGGCAGACCTGCTGACGCGCCTGCGCGCGGCGGTGCAACTGCTGGAGACTGTTGCCGACGACAGGCAACTGCTGGACCGGCTGCCCGCGGCCGATCGCCAACGCCTGCACCAGGCCGTGGCGCGGATCTACCATCCCGAGCCTGGCGCTCGCCGGATCCGCCTCAAGGCGGCCGAGAAGGCGCGCCACGCCGCCAAAATCCGGATCGAAGACGACGTGCTCGACCAGACCGGCATCCGCACCCTGCGCCGCCGGCCGGTTTTCACCACACCCAACGTGTTCGCTCCCGAGCGGTTCCTCCCGCACGACATCGCCCCGCAGGACGACGCCGCACAGCCACGCGAGCAAGTCGAGCCGCGGCACTGCTACGTCTGCAAGCAGAAATACACGGCGGTGCACTTCTTCTACGACCAGCTGTGCCCCGACTGCGCCGCGTTCAACTACGCCAAGCGCGGCGAGCTGGCCGACCTGCGCGGGCGCGTGGCCCTGCTCACCGGCGGCCGGGTGAAGATCGGCTACCAGGCCGGCCTGAAGCTGCTGCGGGCCGGCGCCGAACTGATCGTGACCACGCGTTTCCCGCGCGACTCGGCAGCGCGCTACGCCGAAGAGCCGGACTTCGCCGACTGGGGCCACCGCCTGCAGATCTACGGGCTGGATCTGCGCCATACGCCCAGCGTCGAGGCGTTCTGCCAGGAACTGGTGGCCACCCGGCCGCGGCTGGACTTCATCATCAACAACGCCTGCCAGACCGTGCGCCGTCCGCCGGATTTCTACGCGCACATGATGGAAGGTGAAACCACCGCGCTGCACGACCTGCCCGAGCACGTGCGCCGGCTGGTCGGCCATTGCGAAGGCCTGCGCGGAGCGAACATCCTGCCCGAGGCTGGCGCGACTGCGCTGGCCAGCCGCGGTTCCGACCTGCCGGGTCTGAGCCGCGCCGCCGAGTTGTCGCAGCTGCCGTTGCTGCCCGAGGAACTGCTGGCGCAGAGCCACCTGTTCCCCGACGGCCGGCTGGATCAGGATCTGCAGCAGGTCGACCTGCGCGAACGCAACTCCTGGCGCCTGCTGATGGCCGAGGTGCCGTCGGTGGAACTGCTGGAAGTGCAACTGGTCAACGCGATCGCGCCGTTCATCATCAACGCGCGGCTGAAGCCGCTGATGCTGCGCACGGGCGAGCGCGACAAGCACATCGTCAACGTGTCGGCGATGGAGGGCCAGTTCTACCGCAACTTCAAGACCACCCGGCACCCGCACACCAACATGGCCAAGGCCGCGCTGAACATGATGACGCGCACCTCGGCCACCGATTACCACAAC
>DATNBK010000257.1:0-8062 GCA_035571995.1 Rhodanobacter sp. | reverse complement strand
GCGCCAGTGCGTCCGGTGACGGTCAACAACGGCGTGCCGATGCGCGCGTGGTACGACATTGCCGCGTTCGACCTCATGGCGCGCCAGGACGAAGCAGGCGTGCGGGCGTCGATCGGCGAAGTGGAAGCGCTCATCGCACGCGAGCATGAGCGCGGCGTGACCAGCGAACGGATCGTGCTGACCGGATTCTCGCAAGGCGGCGCGATCGTGCTTGCCGCCGGGCTGCGCCACGCGCAGGCGCTGGCCGGCATCGTTGCCCTGTCGACCTATGTCCCGATCCACACCACGCTGGCCGCGGAGCGCAGCGCCGCCAATGCCGCCACGCCGATCTTCTGGGGTCACGGCAGCGCCGATCCCGTGGTGGTGATGCAGCGTGGCGCCCAATCCCGCGACTTGTTGCGGGCGCTCGGCTACAGCGTCGATTGGCACAGCTACCCGATGGGACACGCGGTATGCGCCGAGGAAATTGTCGACCTCCGCGCCTGGCTGGGTCCGCGCTTGGGCTGAGCGGGGAAAGGGAGAAAGGGGGAGAAAGGGGGTCAGAGCCACTTTTCGAGCGAAGGTCCGGACCAGTTGCAGGCGGACGGGTTCGAAAAGTGGCTCTGACCCCCTTTCTCACTTTTCTCCTGCGGCATACTGGCCCGCATGCAGCCGGTCAATCCGCCCCCAGGCTCCCGCACAGCGGTCCCCACGCACAGTCCGCTGCCGGACTTCTGCGACCTACCGGCGCTGTTTGCGCTGTTCGTGGTGGGCGCGCTGACGGTCACCATCATGTGGCTGGCGCGCGATGCCCCGCGCGATTGGGCGGCTTACAGCGTCGGCATGTTGTTCGTCACCTGGCTGGCCCTGGTCATGACCGTGGCGTTGTGCAAGCTGCGCCCGTTCCTGCAGCGCCTGCCCGGCCGCCTGCCGTATGTCGGCGTCTGGCTGCTCCTGGTGTTGATCGTGCAAGTGGCGAGCGGCATTGCCAGTTGGCTGGATACCGCCCTGCACACCGGCCTGATCAGCGCCAACCTGTCGGTGTTCGTGCGCAACAACGTGGTCATCGCCGCGCTGCTGGGTGCGGCCATGCTGCGCTACTTCTACGTGCTGGCGCAGTGGCAGGCGCGCCTGGCCGCGGTCTCCCGCGCCCAGGTGGAAGCCTTGCAGGCCCGCATCCGGCCACACTTCCTCTTCAACAGCATGAACACCGTGGCCGCCTTGATCCGCGTGGATCCCGCCGGCGCCGAACGCACTGTGGAGGATTTGTGCGAACTCTTCCGCGCCGCGCTGGGCCAGCACGATGCCGGCGACGGCACGCTGGGAGAGGAGTTGGAGTTGATCGAGCGCTACCTCGGCATCGAGCAGTTGCGGCTTGGCGAGCGCCTGCACGTGCGGCGCGAACTGGACGACCTGCCGCCGACGTTTCCGTTGCCGCGCCTGCTGTTGCAGCCGCTGGTTGAAAATGCCGTCCGCCATGGGATCCAACCTTTGCGGGGCGGCGGCCAGATCACCTTGCGCGGCGAACGCCGGGGTAAAGGCGTATGGATCGAGATCCGCAACCCGCTGCCGGACATCGCCGGGACTCCCGGCAACGGCCACGGCCTGGACAACGTGCGCCAACGCATCGCCTACCGTTATGGCACACAGGCCAGCCTGCAGGCCGGCCCACAACAGGGACAGTTCGTGGTGACCCTGCAGCTGCCTGGCGCGCAACCATGAGCCGAGTGCTGATCGTCGACGACGAACCGCTGGCGCGGACGCGCCTGGCTGCATTGCTGCGCGAATGCGAAGGCGTCGAAGTCGTGGGGGCGCTCGAGGACGGCGAACACGCGCTTGCCGCCGCGCGCGAACTGCAGGCGGAGATCGTGCTGCTGGACATCAACATGCCCGGCCTCGACGGCATGGCGGTGGCCCAGCGCTGGGCGGGCAAGGGGCGCCCGCAGGTGATCTTCTGCACGGCCTACGATACGCACGCGCTGGAAGCCTTCGAGCTCGATGCCGTCGATTACCTGCTCAAACCGGTAAGACTTGAGCGTTTGCGGGTCGCGCTGGCGCGTGCCCAGCGCCGCCTCGTCGAAGCGGCCGAGGAGCCGGTAGCCTACCTGCGCGGGCGACTGGGCGGCGAAGAAATCCGCGTGCCGCTGGACGATGTGATCTGCCTGCTGGCCGAGGAAAAATACGTCGTCGTCCGGCATCGCCACGGCGAGTTGCTGATCGAGGAATCGCTGCGCCAACTGGAGGACGCCTATCCGCAGCTCCTGGTCCGGCTGCACCGCAATTGCCTGGTGCCGCCCGCGCGCCTGCTGGGCCTGAAGACTTTGGGCGATGGCCGCGTCCTCGCGCGCCTGGATGGCACCGATTTCGCGCCGGAGGTCAGCCGGCGCAACCTCGCCGTGGTGCGCCGGTTGCTGCGCTTGTGAGAGTGGCCCCGTTTCACGCCGCACGTGCTCGACTGGTGGCAGCATGGTCACGGAGGAATCGATATGAGTCACGCATTCAAGGTGGGCGATCACGTGCGCTGGAACTCCGAGGCGGGGCACGTCAGCGGCAAGATCATCAAGGTGCACACCAGCGACACCGAGTACAAGGGACACATGCACCGCTGCAGCAAGGATGATCCGCAGTACGAGATCAAGAGCGACAAGACCGATCACATCGCCCTGCACAAAGGTTCGGCATTGCACAAGATCGACTAGGCAGTGGGCACCGAAGCCACCACCGTGGACGTGGACACGGGCCTGCGGAAGATATGGACGATCGGACACTCCACGCGGACGTTCGAGGAGCTGGTCGATTTGCTCCGGCATTACGAGATCGAAGCGGTGGCCGACGTGCGCCGTTTCCCGGGCTCGCGCCGGTACCCCTACTTCCAGCGGGACGAGCTCGCCGTCAGCCTCCCCGCGCAGGGCATCGCCTATCAGTGGATACCCAAGCTCGGTGGCCGGCGGCCAGTCCACCGCGACTCACCCAACACGGCATGGCGCAACGCCTCCTTCCGCGGTTACGCCGACTACATGGCCAGCACGGAATTTGCCGAAGGCCTCGACGAGCTGCTGCGCTTCGCCGAGGCCCAGCGCACCGCCATGATGTGCGCCGAGGCGGTGTGGTGGCGCTGCCACCGCTCGATGCTTGCCGACTTCCTGAGCGTGCGCGGCATCGAGGTCATCCACATCATCGACGAGCGCCACGGCAACCCGCACCCCTACACCGGGCCGGCCCGGATCGTGGATGGCCAGTTGACCTACGAGGCCGACCGCGGCGTACCACTGAAGGCCGGCAAGCCACCCACATCCGGAGCGTGAGCGTAGGCTCGTCAGGGACCGTGCCAATCGAGTCCGCCCGCCAGCTTGGATGCGTGGGCTCCAGGACCTCTCGCGCGCCAGGTTCCGCCGCAAGTGCAGCATGGGGGCCATTGTCGTGCCGACAGGGTCGCGTCGCGTGGTCGACCTGCCTTGCCTGGATCGCGCTGACCCCCTAGGCTCAGAGCTACACCCCGGGGAGGATGTTGACCATGGCTTCGTTTCGCCTCATGGCCTTGTCGGCCGTCGCTGCCGCTGTCCTGCTCGCCGGTTGTGGCCCCGACCAGTCGGCGTCCGAGCAGCCACCACCGGCCGCGGCGGCGACCACCGCCAGCGTCGCCAGCAGCGCCGCGCTGGACACGGCAGTGGATGATTTTGTCGTGGGCTACTTCCAGCACAACCCGGTTTTCGCGGCGAACGCGGGCAAGCACGAGTTCGACGGCAAGCTGCCCGATTACAGCGCGGCCGGCCTGCAGGCCACGGCGGCTTGGCTGCATGTACAGCGCGACAAGTTCGCTGCCTTCGCCGACGACCAGCTCGACGCCCAGGGTCGCTACCACCGCGATTACGTGCTGGCGGTGATCGACGGCCAGTTGTTCTGGCTGGAAGATTCCGGCGCGCCGTACAAGAACCCGGCCTGGTACGGCGGGGACCTGTCGCCGAGCATGTACCTCACCCGCGACTATGCGCCCCTGCCGCAACGCATGTCCGCCTTCGTCGCCTACCAGGAAGCCCTGCCCAAGGCGCTGGAGCAGGTCAAGGCAAACCTCAAGCTTCCCCTGCCGGCGACCTACATCGACCTGGGCGTCAACTTGTTCGGCGGCTTCGCCAGCTTCTTCAAGAGCGACGTCCCCGGGATCTTTGCCGGGGTCAAGGACGAAGCGCTGCAGGCGCGGTTCAAGGCCAGCAATGCTGCCGCGACCAAGGCCACGCAGGACCTGGCCGACTGGCTCGACACGCAGCGGCCACACGCCACCCAGGACTACGCGCTGGGTGGCGAGACGTTCTCGAAGATGCTGCACGCGACCGAGCTGGTCGACGTGCCACTGGACCAGCTCAAGGCCATGGGCGAGGCGGATCTCGCGCGCAACCTGGCGGCGCTCAAATCAGCTTGCGGGCAGTACGCCCCAGGCAAGTCGCTGTCAGCCTGCGTCGCCAAGGAAAGTGCCGACAAGCCGGTGGGCGGCGCGGTGGAAGGTGCGCGGGCCCAGCTCGCCAACCTGCGCCAGTTCATCGTCGACAAGGACCTGGTGGGCATTCCTGGCCCGGAGCAGGCGAAGGTCGAGGAGGCCCCGCCGTTCAATCGCGGGAACCTGGCCTACATCGAGATTCCCGGCCCCTATGAGAAGAACCTGCCATCGGTGTATTACATCGCGCCACCCAACCCGGCGTGGACCAAGGCTGAGCGCGAGGCCTATATCCCAGGCAAGGCCGCGCTGCTCTACGTCACCGTGCACGAGGTGTGGCCCGGCCACTTCCTGCAGTTCCTGCACGCGAACCGCGCTCCATGGAAATTTGGCCAGCTCTTCGTCGGCTATGCCTTTGCCGAGGGCTGGGCGCACTACACCGAAGAGATGATGTTCGACGCCGGCCTCGACGGCGCCACGCCGGAAGATCACATTGGCCAGCTCACCAACGCCTTGCTGCGCGACGTCCGCTACCTGTCCGCCATCGGTCTGCACACTGGCGGCATGACCGTCGCGCAGTCCGAGCAGATGTTCCGCGACAAGGCCTTCCAGGACCCAGGCAATGCGCGCCAGCAGGCCGCCCGAGGCACCTACGACCCGGCGTATCTCAACTACACGCTGGGCAAGCTGATGATCATGCAGCTGCGTGACGACTGGATCGCCGCGCATCCCGGCCCGGGCGCGCTGAAGGCGTTCCACGACCAGTTCCTCAGTTACGGTGGGCCGCCCATTCCACTGGTGCGTGGGCAGATGCTAGGCGGCAAGGCGGAAGCCAAGCTCTGGACCACGGGAGCGGAGTCGAACCATTGACCACGTCGTGGCCGTGGTGCGGCTTGGCGTTTCCGGTTGCCATGCTGTGCATGCTTGCCGGCTGCTCCGGTCCTGCGCCGGGAACCGCTGGCAGCACCAGCAACGCTGCCGCTGCCGCTGCCGCCACGGCTGCCGTGGTGCCGCCCGCCGCTGCCGTCAGCAGCGGCCTGCCCGGCGACCATGCCAGTACTGCGCGATACAAGATTGCAATCGATTACCCCGGACTCGCACCTGGCGCGAACGTCTTGATGCAGGCCTTGCACGAGCATGCCGCGGCGGCAAAGCGCGAGTTCATGCAGGCCTTGCCCGATCCACAGAAGTTTCCCGAATTCGCCTCGCGGCAGTTGCAGTTGCTGATCGACTACCGCGTGACCGCGACCAGCCCGGCGTTCATCAGTGTTCGCGGCAAGGGCATGATGGATACCGGCGGGGCGCATCCGATACCGCTGGACGCCAGCTTCGTGTTCGACCGGCAGGCGCTGCGTCTGCTGTCACTGGACGACCTCTTCGAGGACCCGGCATCGGTGCGCAAGCTGCTGGCGGATTTCGCGCGAAAGGCACTGGAGAAGAAACTGCTGGCGCAGGCGCCGGGCAAGGACGAGGCCACGCCCGCAGTGCGCCAGGAATGGCTGGACAATATGCGCCGCATGATAGCCGCGGGCACCAAGCCAGACGCGAAGGACTTCGGGCAATTCCAGGTCGACGCCGGCGGGTTGCTGCTGGTGTTCCCGCCCTACCAGGTGGCTCCCTACGTCTACGGCACGCAGACCGTGGCGGTGCCGCTGGAGGTATTCGCTGGGGCACTGAAGCCGCACTACCGGCAGGCCTTCGGCTCGCCGCAATAGCGATCGGCGATGCACTGGCAAGCTGGGCGTCAGCGCAGTGCCCGCGCGGCGCGTACGGCCTGCCAAAGGGGATGCCAGCTTGATCGATTTTGCGGCGTCGGCGCCGGCGGCGCGGCCCGACTTATTCCTTCTTGATCGCGTGCCCGCCGAATTCGTTGCGCATCGAGGACAGCAGCTTGTCGGCAAACGAGTCGCTGTCGCGCGAGCGCAGGCGCTCGATCAGCGCCGCGGTGATGATGGGCGCCGGCACGTCGAGCTCCAGTGCGGCGGCGACGGTCCAGCGGCCTTCGCCTGAATCGACGACATAGGGTGCCACGCCGTCCATGTCCGGATTCTTGCCCAGCGCGTCGGTGGTGAGCTCCAGCAGCCAGGAGCGCACCACGCTGCCGTAGCGCCAGATCTCGCCGACCTGGTGCAGGTCGAGCTTGAATTCCTGCTTGTGTTTCAGGATCGAGAAGCCCTCGGCATAGGCCTGCATCAGGCCGTATTCGATGCCGTTGTGCACCATCTTGGTGAAGTGGCCGGAACCGACCGGCCCGACATGGCCCCAGCCTTGGTTCTTGCCTGGCGCGAGCGTCTCGAAGATGGGCCGCAGCGGTTCGACGGTCTTGGGGTCGCCGCCGACCATCATGCTGTAGCCCTCCTTCAACCCCCACACGCCGCCGCTGGTGCCGCAATCGACGTAGCCGAGTCCGTGGTCGGCGTACACCTTCGCGCGACGCAGCGTGTCCTGGTAGTTGGAGTTGCCGCCGTCGATCACGGTGTCGCCCTTGGCCAGCAATGGCAGCAGCGCATCGACCGTATCGTCGGTGATCTTGCCCGAGGGCACCATCAGCCACAGCACGCGCGGTGCTTGCAGCGCCTGGACCAGTGCCTGCAGCGAATCGGCCGAGGCCGCGCCCTTGGCTTCCAGCGCCTTGCGCGCGTCGGCGTTCGGGTCGAAGCCCGTCACCTGGTGGCCGCCCTGCTGCAGGCGTTGCGCCATGTTGGCGCCCATCTTGCCCAAACCGATCATGCCCAGCTTCATGTCAACCTCCTCGAGTCCATCCCGCACCGTGCAACCAGCGTCGCCAACGCGGCGTGACGACCGACCGTCCGAGCGCACGCGTGCAGGCCTCGGCGGCCTTGGTGATCGCCTCGGCCTGGGTCGGGTACGGGTGCATGACCCGACCCAAGGTACACAAGCCTATGCCTCCCTGCATGGCCAGGGTGATTTCGTTGATCATCTCCCCGGCATGGCGTGCCACGATCGTGGCGCCGAGGATGTGGTCGCTGCCTTCGCGCACGTGGATCTTGACGAAGCCGGCCTCCTCGCTGTCGGCCACCGCGCGGTCGACGTCGTGCATCAGGATGGTATAGGTCTTGACCGGTATGCCCTGCGCGCGCGCCTGGCGCACATAGATGCCCACGTGGGCAATCTCCGGGTCGGTATACGTGCACCAGGTCTTGGTGAGCTCGCTCAGGCGCCCGCGCCCGCCTTCCAGCGCATTGCGCACGGCGATGCGCGCGCTGGCGTCGGCCGTGTCGTTGAACTTGTCTTCCAGGCAGACATCGCCGGCAGCGTAGATGCGCGGGTTGCTGCTGCGCAGGAAATCGTCCACGTGCACGCCGTGGGTAGCATCGTAGGTGACGCCGGCGGCTTCCAGGCCGAGCCCCTCGACGCTGGGAACCCGGCCGGTACCAGTCAGGATCGCATCGACCGCGATCGTGCTGTGGTAATCATCGCTGACCAGGTCGGCGAGCTTATGCCCGCCTTCCTCACGCACGCGCACCACCTGGGTATTGAGGCGTACCGCGATGCCGTCGTGGGCCAGGGCAGCCGAGAGAATCTGGGCCGCGTCGCGTTCCTCGCGCGGCAGGAACAGCGGCCAATGCTGGACGATGGTGGTGTGCGCGCCGAAGCGGCAAAAGGCCTGCGCCATTTCGCAACCCAACGGGC
>DATNBK010000256.1:0-4863 GCA_035571995.1 Rhodanobacter sp. | reverse complement strand
CGAACACGATCCCGGCAAGGCGCCGGACCACTGCAGCGCCTCCGACGGCCTGCAGACGCTGTACGCCATGGATCCGCAGGGCAGCGACGCCAAGGCGCTGATCGGCGACCTGGTGGCGCACCACGTCGCGGTCACCTCGACGCTGCCGGTGTTCGAGCAGATGGTGCCGCACCACTCGCCGCTGTGGCCCGAGGCCATGGCCGTGCTCAGCCCGCAGGCCAAACACGACTACCTCCTGTTGCGCGCCCACACCGACGCGCTGCCGCCGGAGAAGGCCAAGCGGGCTGCCGTCACCTTCCGGCACGGCATGGCCATGGAACGCGCCTTCGTCGCCGCCGGCGGCCTACTGCTGGCCGGCCCCGATCCCACCGGCAACGGCGGCGTGATCCCGGGCTTCGGCGACCTGCGCGGCGTGCAGCTGCTGGTCGAGGAAGGCTTCACGCCCGGGCAGGCGATCCACATCGCCAGCTACAACGGTGCCGCCTACCTCGGGCTGCAGGACCGCATCGGCTCGATTGCCGCGGGCAAGGACGCCGACCTGGTCGTGGTGAAAGGCGATCCCTCGCAACACATCGACGACATCAGGAACGTCGAGACCGTGTTCAAGGACGGTGTGGGCTACGACTCGCATGCCCTGCTGCAATCTGTTCAAGGACGCTACGGGGAATACTGACCAGGGGTCGGCTCATCAGCAGTCCATCCTCCGCGTGTCTTGCCCGGTCTCCTGTTGCAGGCCGGCGTCCAGCCCTCCAGTGGGCCGGACGAACCGTTTTGTCCGTCAGCCGAATCGCGAGCGGCAATAATGGATATGTGTCACGGCAGTTTGGCGAGGATGAACGGATGCAGTTGGAGGATGTTGCGTATGTGCAGGTGGCGACGCCGCTGGGCACGTTCGTCGTGGCGGCGCGTGACCGTGCACTCAAGGGCGGCTGGTTCGAGGGACAGAAGTATTTCCCCGTGATCAGTGCGGATGAGGGTTGGCGCGAGGAAGAGACCGCCGTGCTGCGCGCCGCGCGGCAGCAGCTCGAAGCCTACTTTTCCGGCGCATCGACGCGCTTCGAGTTGCCGCTCGCACCGGAGGGCACGGCCTTCCAGCAACAGGTGTGGAATGCCCTGCTCGCCGTGCCCTGGGGCGAGACCACGACCTATGCCGCCCTCGCCCGCGCTCTGGGTCGGCCCGGCGCGTTCCATCCGGTCGGCGCCGCCGTCGGGCGCAACCCGATTTCGCTCTTCATTCCCTGCCACCGCGCGCTCGGCAGCGATGGCTCGCTGACCGGCTATGCCGGCGGCCTCGAACGCAAGCGCTGGCTGCTCGACCACGAAGGCCGCGAGCGCAGCCTCTTCTAACCACCAAGGCGTGCCCCTTGCGGCCATAGTCCCGTGGTGACGCAGTTCCCGCCACGCCCCCATCGTGTTGAAGTATTTGCTGCCGCGGCCGATAGCAACAATATGAAGGTGCACCGCGGCATCCCACCGGACGTTTGGACACTGTGCATATCGATCTGGCCACACTGAGCATTCTGGGCGCCATGCAGGCGCTGCTGCTCGCACCCCTGCTTCTCGCAGCCACCCGTGTCTACACCGGGCGCGCGCGGACAAGCCTGCGCATATGGGGCACGGTCCTCTTGCTGCAGGCCTTGGGCTGGGCCCTGCTGGGGCTGCGCGGCCAGATCAACGATTGGTTCTCCATCGTCCTCGCCAACGGTGTGCTGATCGTCTCCTATGCCGAGAGCGCCCGCGCGCTTCGGCTGTTGCTCCAGGTGCCGCAACGCCGGGGCCTGCTGATCGCCCTTGGCCTGGTGGGCTGGCTGGTGACGACGTGGTTCTGGTGGGTACAGCCGAACTACGAGATGCGCGTCTATGCCATGGCACTGGTGGCGGGGGGCTATCTCTCGATGCTGGTGTGGCCACTGCGCCATGCCGTCCGCCCAGGCGGCTCAAATGCGCAACGCGCCATGCTGCTGGTCCTGCTGGGCGTTTGCGTGACCTGGCTGCTGCGCCTGGGTGAACTGACCTTCAGCCCCGCGCTGGATCAAGGTCTGCTGAGCGCCACCCCGGCCAACGTCCTGAACCTGTTCTACAGTGCGGTCGAGCCGGTACTCGCCAGCATCGGCTTCCTGCTGATGTACAACGAGAACGCACAGGCCGAACTGAAGCGGCTGGCGCGTACCGACCCGCTCACCGGCACCCTCAACCGGCTGGCGCTGGACGAGGAAGCCGAACGGCTGTTCCGGCGCTCCTCCGCCGGTACCGCGCACACCTGCGCCGCACTGATGATCGACGTGGATCACTTCAAGGTCATCAACGACCGCTACGGCCACGCCGGTGGCGATCTCGCCTTGATGGCACTGGCCGCGCGCATCGACCGGCAACGGCGCGCGGGCGACGTGCTGGGGCGCGCAGGCGGTGAGGAATTCCTCATGCTGCTGCCGGACACCGGCATGAACGAAGCCACCCTCGTGGCCGAAGGCCTGCGCACTGCCATCGGGACCATGCACCTGGAGCTGGATCGCGAACCCCAGGCACTTACCATCTCGATCGGCGTCGCGGTACGCGAACCCACAGACCTCAAGTTCAGCACCTTGATACGTCGCGCCGACCGCGCGCTCTACAGCGCCAAGCGCGCCGGCCGCAACCGCGTGGCCACCTCACAGGAACCCACGGTCCCGTCGCGCGAGTGGGTCGCCGATACGCTCTGAGTCCACTGGCACGACGGTCTCCCGCCCGCCGGACCACCGGCAGGCGGGAAAGTCTCTGTGGCGACCAACGTTCCTGACGGCTCCGCGGGCCGCAAGTCCCAGGATCGCCTGATCCACGGGCCATGCGTGGGCCCGACGATCGCGCTGCCGCAATGAGCCCAAGCCATGTCGATCCGGCATGCGTCCGTTCGTCGTCATGGAGAAGGCAGCCACGTCGGCACGCCACCCTGGGAGCAGCCATGTCCTACATCGATGGTTTTGTGATTGCCGTCCCCACCGCCAACCGCAGCAAGTTCATCGAGCACGCCCAAACCTTCGACGGCATCTTCCTGGAGGTGGGCGCCACCCGGGTACTGGAGTGCTGGGGTGACGACGTACCCGAGGGCAAGCTCACCGATTTTCGCCGCGCGGTGCAGGCCAAGGAAGACGAATCCGTGGTCTTTTCCTGGGTGGAATGGCCCGACAAGACCACCCGCGACGCTGGCATGAAGAAACTCATGGAGGACCCGCGCATGCCGGCAGCCGGAGACATGCCCTTCGACGGCAAACGCATGATCTTCGGCGGATTCGTCCCGCTGGTCAGCCTGCCCAAATAAGAGAGACGTGGCTGACGGAGCCAGTTCTGCCCTCAGACGCAGCCCCGACTCACGGCCTGGCAGAAATCACTCTTTGCAGCGCAGTGGCGGCCTCTCCATCGAGGCTCCCCAAGACCATGACGCTTCCGGCACAGGGGAAATGACCCTCGCGCCGTCCGGGTGCTGAGCGTCGCCATGATTGGCGGCGGCAGGATGGTCGCTGGCACTTTTCTTCCCCAGCTCGTCCCTTCCCTTTTTCTGCTGGCCAGAAGCGGCCGCCTCCGCCCGGGCGCCATACCTGTCGGGAAATTTTACAAATCTGCTTGTGTGACGACCAAAACACGCATACATGTAATTGAATAATATGAATATTCACATTTGGTACACACCTTGCTAAAGAGGCAATTGGCTGCGAGATGACATCCCGTCATTTGCGGTCATCAAAACGCCAGGCGAGATGAAGTTTCCCAGCTCTGAAAAACAATCATTGGGAAGCCGCAGCATTCCGCCGGGAATTGGCAATCAACAGGGGGACACCATGAAAACGAAATTACCGATCTGGGTCGCGGCGCTTGGCCTCTTGACCATATTCTCCAGCGTATCGGCGACGGTCCTGGTCGATACCTACCACGGCGGCAACGGGCATGGCTACGGCGATGTCATCAGTGGCGCCGGCGTGAACACGTACAACGTCAGCGGCATGGACGGGAGGCTCTCGGGTAACCAACTCACGGTTACGATCTATACGAACTTCGCAGGCAACGCGGGGATCGAGTCGCAATGGACGAAAAACCGCACCGGGATAGGCTACGGCGACCTGTTTGTGTCGACCGGCTGGACACCCAACGGCACTGGCCCCAACTACGACACCGACAATGCCGCCAACGGCAACCACTGGACCTACGCGTTTTCCCTGGACGATCCACTCAACAACTCGGGCGGCAACGGCACCGTCTACGCCCTTGGTCCCGGCACCACGAGCAACCACAATCCGGACGTCCTGCTCTCCAACCATTTCATGAATTGCGCCGGCAGCTGCATATACCGCGACGGCCAGGCAGTGGCAGTAGACAAGTCCCGGGCAACAGCGACGAACAACACCGGAACCTGGACCGTGGGCGACGGCTTTCTGAGCTTCAGCTTCGATACGACAGGCCTCGACCTCGATCCCCGCAACTTCGGCTTCGACTGGACCATGTACTGCGGCAACGACGTCATTCAAGGCCTGGATCCCTTGACCGTTCCGGAGCCGACGCCAGCCGGCATCTTTCTGTTGGGTCTCGGGCTGATCGGGTTGGGCGTAGTACAGCGTCGCCGAAAAGGGGACGTGGCAAACTGAAAAGTGGGGACCGCAAATCAAATCAGGTCGCGGCAACGTTGGCATCCCGCGACCTTGATTTGATTTGCCACGCTCCCTTTGTTCCGCTTCATTTTTTTACGTCAAACGTTCGCCCGCCGCCACGCGGACGGCCAGCAGATCGACCGGCGCGGGGTTGATGCGCATGCGCAACCGTCCGGCATCCACGCGTACCCGCAAGTCGCGATATCTCACCAGGTACGCCCCCGCCACCGCGGCGGCGGCAACGCCT
>DATNBK010000255.1:0-4335 GCA_035571995.1 Rhodanobacter sp. | reverse complement strand
AGACCCACTGCCCACCCAGCGCGGCCTGTCGCGCAAGCATGTAATCGAGGCCTGCCACCAGGCATTGCGGCGCCTGCGGGTGGAGTACCTGGATCTCTATTTCTGCCACAGACCGGATCCCGACACGCCCGTCGCGGAGACCGTGGCGGCCATGGACACCCTGATCCGGCAGGGCAAGGTGCTGTATTGGGGCACCAGCGAATGGCCGGCCGAGGCGATCCGCGAGGCGCATGCCGTGGCGCAGGCCAATCACCTCTACGCGCCGGTAGCCGAGCAGCCGCAGTACAACCTGCTGCATCGCGGGCGCGTCGAGGTGGAGTACGCGCCGTTGTACGCCGAGTACGGCATGGGCACCACGATCTGGTCGCCGCTTGCCTCTGGCCTGCTCACCGGCAAGTACAACGACGGCGTGCCGGCCGATACGCGCCTGGCCCAGCCCGGCTACGAATGGCTGCGCGACAAGCTGCTCGGCGACGGGGGCGCGGCCTTGGCCAAGGTGCGCCGGCTGCAGGGCATTGCCGACGGGCTCGGCGTGAGCCTGACCCAGCTCGCGCTGGCCTGGTGCCTGTGGAACCCGCACGTGTCCACGGTGATGCTGGGCGCCAGCAGGCGCGAACAGCTCGAGCACAATCTTGGCGCCATGGACGTCCTGCCGCGGCTCGACGCGGACGTGGCGCGGCACATCGAACGCGCCGTCGCCGACTCCGACCGCGCCGGCTAGCAATTTGCCGATGGGCTCCCACAAGTACACGCGGCGACGGCTCTGACCCCCTCTCCCCCGACTTTGCCGGCGGAGAGGGAGTAGGCGGCGCGGCCGGATGTAAGGTTCGCGACCGCAAGGGGCGAGTATGGCGAATGGCCCATGTACGGTCCGGCCGGCGCGCGCGTAGCATCGGCGCATTCCTGCCGCCGCGGCCGTCGATGGCGCAGGCCGCGTTCCGGCGTGCAGGGCAATCCGTGGACAAGGGAGTATGCGTATGACTCACGTGACGACTCGTCCGTTGCTGCTGGCTGCCTGTCTGCTCGCCACCTGCGTGGTGGGGGCGAGTGCCGACCCGGTGGCCACCGCTGGCGACGGCGGCATGCTGGGTTTCAGCGCGGCCAAGGGGACGGCGCAGCTCAGCCTGGAGCAACGCTTCGACGCCCAACTCGACCCGGCCGAGCTGCGTGGCTGGATGCAGCGCATGTCGTCGCAGCCCAACCAGGTCGGCGCGCCTTACGACAAGACCAATGCCGAGTTCATGCTGGCCGAATTCAAGAAGTGGGGCTGGGACGCGCACATCGAGACGTTCAACGTGCTGTACCCCACGCCGAAGAAGATCGCGCTGGAGCTGCTCGGCCCTAGGCCCTATACCGCGAAGTTGAGCGAGCCGCCCGTGGCCGGCGATGCGACTTCCAGCATCCGCGACGGCGTGCTGCCGCCGTACACGATCTACGGTGCCGACGGTGACGTCACCGCCGAGCTGGTCTACGTCAACTACGGCATGCCCGACGACTACAAGGACCTGGAGCGGCGCGGCGTCAGCGTGCGCGGCAAGATCGCCATCGCGCGCTATGGCGGCGGCTGGCGCGGGCTCAAGCCGAAGCTGGCGCAGGAGCACGGCGCGATCGGCTGCCTGATCTATTCCGATCCCCAGCAGGATGGTTACGGTCCGGGTGATACCTACCCCAAGGGTGGCTGGCGGCCGGCGGACGGCGTGCAGCGCGGTTCGGTGGCCGACATGCAGCAGTATCCGGGCGATCCGCTGACCCCGGGCTACGGCTCCACCGCCGGCGCCAAGCGCCTGGCACTGAAGGACGCCAAGACCCTGATGAAGATCCCGGTGCTGCCGATTTCCTACGGCGACGCGCAGCCGCTGCTTGCGGCACTGGGCGGTCCGGTCGCGCCCAGCCACTGGCGCGGCGCGCTGCCGGTGACCTACCACATGGGCCCGAGCACGGCCAAGGTGCACCTCACCGTGGAGTCGAACTGGAACCAGCAGCCGTTGTATGACGTGATTGCCATGCTCAAGGGCGCGAGCGCGCCGGACCAGTGGGTGATCCGCGGCAACCACCACGACGGCTGGACCTTCGGCGCCTGGGACCCGTTGGCCGGCAATGTCGCGTTGATGGCCGAGGCCAAGGCCATCGGCGGCCTGGTCAAGCAGGGCTGGCGGCCGCAGCGCACGCTGGTGTATGCCAGCTGGGACGGCGAGGAACCCGGCCTGCTCGGCTCCACTGAATGGGCCGAGACCCATGCCAAGGAACTGCAGCAGAAGGCCGTGCTGTACGTCAACTCCGATACCAACGCACGTGGCTTCCTCAACGTCAGTGGCAGCCATTCGCTGCAGCACCTGGTGAACCAGGTGGCGGCGGGCGTGACCGATCCGGAAACCCATGTCAGCGTCCAGGAGCGCCTGCGCGCGCACATGCTGGTGGCCGGCTACGGCGAGCATGCGGGCAAGGACGCCATGGTCGAAGGCTTCCCGGCGGCGGCCGGCAAGTCGGCGGCGGTGACGCTGGCCGACCGCGTGGCCGGCGGCGGCGACCTGCCGATCGGCGCGCTCGGCTCGGGTTCCGACTACAGCCCGTTCCTGGAGCATCTGGGCATCGCGTCGCTGGACATCACCTTCGCCGGCGAGGACGACGAGGATGGCATCTACCATTCCCGCTACGACTCGTTCGACCACTACATCCGCTTCGGCGACCCGACCTTCGAATATGGCGTGGCGCTGGCCAAGGTCGGCGGCCACATCATGCTGCGCATGGCCGACGCCCAGGTGCTGCCGCTGCGTTTTGGCGACTTCAGCGCCACGCTGGACGACTACGTCGCCGACCTGCACCGGCTGGTCGACCACACCCGCACGGCCACCACGCGGCAGCACCGCCTGCTGGATGCGCGCGCCTATGTGCTGGACAGCGATCCGACCCGCCCAGTCGCGGCGCCCGCGCGTGACACGGACGTGCCTGCAGTCGACCTGGAGCCGCTGGACCAGGCGGCCAGCCAGCTCAAGCAGAGCGTGCAGGCGTACCAGGCGGCGTATGCGAAATTTGCCGCCGCCGGGGTGCGGTTGCCAACCGCACAACAGCGGCGGCTCAACCAGCTGATGGGCAGCATGGAGCAGGCGCTCACGGACCCGGCCGGGCTGCCGGGGCGGCCGTGGTTCAAGCACATGATCTACGCGCCGGGGATGCTCACCGGCTATGGCGTGAAGACCATGCCGGGCGTCCGCGAAGCAATCGAGGGCAAGCGCTGGAGCGAGGCCGACCACTACGCCGTGGTGACCGCCCGCGTGCTCGACCGATATCGTGCCCAGCTGGATGAGCTGACCAAGCTCCTCTAGGAGCGCGGGCTGCTGTCCACCCGGTGTCCGCAAGGGTGTCCGCGGACACCCGGGCGCGTGGGGTACAGCGGAGCAAACCGCGGCCTGATGCGGACTGGGCGGCATTGTCGGTGCTGGCACGCTGATTGCAACCTCGCCTCTGAAGCCGCGCATGGCGTGGCAAGCAGTAGGCCGATGATCCGCGATACCTCCGCCACCGACCGCCTGGTCGAAGTCAAACCCAACCGCCGCCGGCAGGTCATCCTGCTTGGCGTCGGCGTGCTGGTGCTGGTCTTGCTGGCGGTGCTTGCGCCGCGTATCGGCCGATTGTTTTCGGCCTCCGCCTCGGTCAGCGCCTCGCGTTTGTCCTTCGCCACCGTGGAGCGCGGCCCGTTCGTGCGCGACATCGCGGCCGAAGGCAAGGTGGTGGCGGCGGTCAGCCCGACCTTGTACGCCACCTCGGGCGGTGCGGTCACGCTGAAGGTCCATGCCGGCGACACGGTCAAGCGTGGTGAGGTGCTGGCGACGATCGTCAGCCCGGAATTGACCAACAAGCTGGCACAGGAACAGAGCAACGCCGACGCCATGGAAGTTGCCTACCAGCGCGCGCAGATCGATGCCCGCAAGGAACGCGCACAGCAGCAGGAAACCTACGACAACGCGCACATCGACGAGCAGACTGCCGAGCGCAACCTGGATCGCTACCAGAAGGCCTTTGCCAAGGGCGCGGTCTCCAACATGGACGTGGACAAGGCCAAGGACTCGCTGGAGAAGGCGCGCATTGCGGCCGCGCACGCCAAGGCCAACCTGGGCCTGGACAATGACAGCCTGCAATTCGACGTCCAGGCCAAGAAACTCGCGCACGAGCGGCAACTGCTGCTGGTGGCCGACTTGCAGCGCCAGGTCGATGACCTGCAGGTGAAATCGCCGGTCGATGGCCAGGTCGGGCAGTTGTTCATTGCCGAGCGCGCGACGGTGGCCAAGGACGCGCAGTTGCTGAGCGTCATCGACCTGTCGGCGCTGCAGGTGGAGA
>DATNBK010000254.1:0-10450 GCA_035571995.1 Rhodanobacter sp. | reverse complement strand
GGAAGTCCAAACAGGGTTGTTTCCGCCTTGTGTACTGTTTCGACCCCCAACGCCAAAACTTGAGACATGTCAACGCAGATAATCAAACAATTTGGACGTCTGCATTTTGCTGAAAGTGAGTTGTGCCGCCTGCAGCGCCGTGGTCTGAGCATTGAGTTGGCCGACCGCGTCGTAATAGTTCACGTCCTGCACATCGGACAGCGAGGACTGGTATTGCAAGGTGAGGTCGTTGTTCAAGCCCTGCTGCTGGTCGAGCGCATTCATGCGTGCGCCGACCTGGCCACGCGTGCGCGTCACGTTGCCCATCGCCTGGTCCAGGTTCATGAGCTGCGCGTTCATCGCGTTCTGCATGTCCGCGCCGCCGCCATTCGGCGTCCGCAAGGTGGTGATGAAGTTTTGCAAGGTACTGAACACGTCCTGGTTCGTGGCTGGCGCAATGGCGAAACTGTCGCCGGTGACCGGCGTACCCGTGAGTGCAACCTGCGCGCCGCGGAAGCCGACGGTGCCACCATTCACCGGATCGTAGATCCCCGTGCCGACCACGGCGTCGCTGGCGTCGCGCACTTCGTAGGCGTCGGGGGTCGTGAACACGATGCTGTAGCCACCGCCATCCCAGGCCGAGGGACTGGCCGTCGGGTCGCTGACGCTGGTGGTGCCGGCCACCACGCTGCCGGCATTGCCCGCGGCAGCGGCGACCGTGAATGTGCCGTTGCCAGTCGGGATGTTGGCGAACACCGCGCTGCCCGGATCGCCGGTGGCAATCTGCAGGCCGGCGCCGGCGGCAACCATGCGCTGGCCATCGTCACCGAAATAAGTGGTGTTGCCCTGGGTCGCGAACGGTGCCGTGCCGGTGCGGTTGCCCGCATAGATGTATTCGCCCTGGCTGTCCTGGCTGTTGGCCTGGCCGAGCAGTTGCTGGCGCAGTTGCACGAGCTCGGCGGCAATGTCGCCGCGCGTGCCGTCGGACTGCGAGCCATTGACCGCCTGCAGCACCAGGGTGCGCACGCGCTGCAGCACGTTGGTGACGCTGCCGAGGCTCTGGTCTTCCAGGCTGAGGCGCGCATTGGCCGCGGTGATGTTGCGCTGGTATTGCGCGGTATCGGCAATCTGGTGGCCGAGGTCCAGCGCGCGCGCCGCACCGACCGGATCGTCGGACGGCTGGGTGATGCGCTTGCCGGTGCTGAGCTGCTGGTTCAGCGTGGCAATGTTGCTCTGCCGGTCAAGCATGGTGTTCAGGGACTGCTGCTGCATCCAGACGGTGGAAACGCGCATGGGGGATCTCCTAGACCGACTGCACGGCGGTGAGCAGGGACTGGAACAAGGTGCTGGCCGTGCTGATGACCTGCGCCGAGGCCTGGTAGGCCTGCTGGTAGCGCACGAGGTTGGCCGCCTCCTCATCCAGGTTCACGCCGGACACGCTTTGCTGCGCCGTCATGGCCTGGTTGAACACGGCCTTCTGGGTGGTCTGGTCCGCAGTGGCCACTGCGCCGGCACTGCCGATCTGGGTGACCATCTGGCTGTAGGCGCGGCCGACGCTGGTCACGCCGCCGTCCAGTACGCCCTGGTTGGCCACCTTGCCCAGCGCCAGCGCATTGCTGTTGTCACCGCGCGCATTGGTGTTGGCGGCGACGTTGAACGTGTCGCCTGCCGCCGGCGTGCCATCGAGCTTGAGGCTCCAGCCGTTGTGCGTGATTGGTGTTCCCGGCGTGTACGCCTGGGCCGGGCCGCCGTCGATGCTGTAGCTGGTGGGCGAGGAAAACACCACCGAGCTGGCGTTGAAGAACGCGGGGTTGCTGCCATCGGCCACGCCGAAGCCCGGTACGGCGGCGCCACTGTTCGTACTGGCGGAGCTCACCGTCAGCGGCGCTGCCGCCGCCACCTTGTTGGGATCGCTCATGACCACGGCAAAGCTGCTCGCCGCATTGCGGCTGGGCTGTACGCGGAAACTGTCGCCAGGCGCCGCCGCGCCTCCGACGACCAGGCTGAGTCCGGCCGCTTGGAACGGATCGGCCGCGGTGCCGGTGCCGGTCATCGCCACGCTGGCGCCGCTGGTGTCCTGCAGGGTCCACGTGCTGCCGTCGTAGCGCAATACGTAGTCCTTGCCGGTCAGCGTGCCGAGGTCGGTGATCGTGGCATCCAGCGTGCTGCTGCCGCCATTGCTGCTGGCAGCCTGCACGATGGGCCCGGCCACGCTGAACATCGGCCCGCCAATCGCGCCCTGCAAGTCCACGCCTTGCGCCTGCTGCGCATTGAACGTGGCAGCCATGGCCTGCGCCGCGCGGCCAAGCTGGGTCTGCGCCGGATCCAGCACATTGCTGCGGAAGTCCAGCAGCGCGCCCAGCGTGCCCCCGCCAATGCGACCGCTGATGACGCTGCCACCCGAGCCGACGATGTCGACGCGCGTTGCATCGTATTGGTTTGGCGCCGTGCCCAGGGCATGTGCCTCGGCATTGGTGACCAGGGCCTGGCCGTTGCCCACGTAGATATTGAGCGTGTTGTCGGTTTGCGGCACGACGCTGATGCCGACTTCACCGGCCAGCTTCTTCACCAGCGCGTCGCGCTGGTCGAGCAGGTCGGCCGGTGGCATGCCGTTGTTGCCGGCGGCGGTGCGGATCAGCCCGTTCAATTTCGCGATGGAGGCGCTGTCGCTGTTGATGGAATCGACCGTCTCGGTCAACTGCTGCTTGACTTGGCCGGCAAGCTGGTTGAACTGCCCGGAAAGCGAAGTGAACGTGCTCGCCAGCGCGCCGGCACGGGCCAGTACCGCCTGGCGCGAGGCGGCGTCGGCTGGCGCGTTGGCCATGTCCTGCACGGCGCCGTAAAAGCTGTCGAGCGCGGTCTGCAGGTTGGTGCTGCCAGATACCTGGCTGTTGATCTGCGTGGTCAGGCTGGCCATGGTGTCGGCACGGCCTTGTCCTGCGGCCGCCGACCACAGCGAGTTGTTGAGGAACTGGCTGTAGGCGCGCTGCACCGCCATGGTGTCCACGCCCGTGCCGACATAAAACCCGCCCTGCCACTCCGGCGCGCGTGCGCCGAAGCTCACCAGTTGGCGGCTGTAGCCCTCGGTGTTCACGTTGGCCACGTTGTGGCTCACCGTGCCCATGCCGACCTGTGCGGCCAGCAGCCCGGATACCCCGGTGGAAAGCATGTCAGCCATGGATCGTCCTCGATGCACGCGGAGTCACTGGCAGTACACCAGTGGCATCCCGCTTAGCGGCACGTAGCCGCAAATCTTGAGTCGGCGGTGATTGCCGCGCAGTCACCACGGACTGCGCCCATGCGCCTGTCGTGCGACTCATGGCGGGCTCCCGGTGGCCTGCAGCGCGGCCAGCGCCTCGCGCATTTGCGGGCTGTTGGCGATCGCCGTGATCTTGGCTGCATAGGCCGGATCGGTGGCGTAGCCGCCGCGCATCAGGGCGTGGGCGAAACCAGCGACGTTCTCACCCTTGCCCAACGCGCCTGCGTACCGCGGGTTGTCCTTGAGCAAGTCCGCGTAATCGGCAAACGAGGCGGCCGGGGACGCATAGGCGCGGAACTGGTCGCGTCGCCTGACGGCCACGCCGTTCTCGTATTCCAGGGTCGGCACGCTGACACGGTCGCCATCCCAGCTGCCGCCGGCCTTGATGCCAAAGAGGTTGTTGCTGCTGCTGCCGTCGCCGTGGCTGGGCAGGTGCTGGCCCCAGCCGGTTTCCAGCGCCGCTTGCGCCAGCAGGGCACGCGGCGACACCCCCAGCTTGGCGGCTGCGGCCCGGGCATGCGGTGCCAGGGCACGAACGAATCCCACGGGGTCACCACCCGGCAGCAGCTTGGCCGCCACGCTGGCGGTTCCGGCCACGCCTTGGGCAAAGCTGCCGAGCACGCCGCTCTGGCCGGCCGCGCTCAAGCTGTCCAGCAGCCCGGACCACGGCGAGCTGCCGGCGTCGGTCGCTACCGTACCCGCGGACAACGCCGCCAGCGCGTCGGTTGGAGCGTTGCCTGCATCGGCGCCAGGCGCGGCGCCAAGTTGCAGCAAGGCGCGCACATTGGCGTTCGTGATCGCGGCCGTACCCGACAGCACCGTGGTTGGCGGGGTGCCATCCGCTGGCTGCGCGGCCTGCTCCTTGCCGCCGAGCTGGCGTATCAGCATCTGCGCAATGCCGAGTCCGTTCTTGCCATTGGCCAGGGTCAGCGCGAGCTGATGATCGGCCATGTCCTGGTAACTGTTGCCGGCATCGCTGTCGGCATAGCCGCTGCCGATGCTGGCATTCGCCTCGCGCATCGACTTCAGCATCATCTGGGTGAAGATGGCCTCGAACTGCTTGGCCACCACGGGCAGCGCAGCCTTGCCACCATCGCTGCGCGCCTGGGCACGCAACTGCGCGAACCCGGACAGGTTGGTCCAGGTATCCAGCGCGGGCGCATTGGCAATGGGCGGGGTCATGGGCGGTCGCCTCGCAACTCAGATCACGACCAGTTGCGCATGCAGCGCACCGGCCTGTTTCAACGCTTGCAGGATCGAAATGAGGTCGCTCGGCGTCGCGCCCACCTGGTTCACCGCGCGCACGATGGAATCCAGGCTCACACCCGGCCCGAACTTGAACATGTGCGCGCCATCCTCGCTGACCTGCACGCTGCTGCTGGGTACGACCGCGGTCTGCCCGCGGCTGAACGGCGCTGGCTGGCTGACCATCGGTTGCTCGCTGATGGTGACCTGGATCGCGCCATGGGCCACGGCGGCGGCGGTGACGCGCACATCCGAACCGATCACGACCGTGCCGGTGCGCGAATTGACCACCACGCGCGCCGGCGCATCGCCGGGCTGCACCTCGATGTTCTGGATCGCGCCCAGCCATTCCACCTTCTGTGCCGGATCCTGCGGGCCGCGCACGGACACCGAACCGCCGTCAACCGCACGGGCCGTGCCGGCGCCATAGGCATTGTTGATGGCGGTGGCGATGCGCCCGGCCGTGGTGAAGTCGGCCGTGTTCAGGTTCAGCATCAGGTCGCCATTGCCGGAGGCAAACGACGAAGGCACCGTGCGCTCCACCGAGGCGCCATCGGGAATGCGTCCACTGGCGGAAATGTTCACCTGCACGCTCGAACCGCTCTTGCCCTGCGCGCTCACGCCGCCGACGATGACGCTGCCCTGGGCCACGGCATAGACGTTGCCGTCGGCGCCTTTCAGCGGCGCCATCAGCAACTGGCCACCACGGATGCTCTTGGCATTGCCGATCGAGGCCACGGTCACGTCGATCGTCTGGCCGGGCTTGGCAAACGGCGGCAGGTCGGCGGTGACCACGACAGCGGCGGCGTTCTTGAGCTGCGGCCGCGCGTTCGGCGGCACGGTGATCCCGAACTGCTGCAGCATGTTTTCCAGGCTTTGCGTGGTGAACGGCGCCTGCGTGGTCTGGTCGCCGCTGCCATCCAGGCCAACCACGAGGCCATAGCCGATCAACTGGTTGCTGCGCACCCCGCCAACCTGCACCAGGTCCCGTACCTTGTCGGCATGTGCGGGCAGGGCAGCGAACAGCGCCATGGCCAGTACCAGCCCCATGCCGAGCTTGCGCGGAAGCCTGTCGGTAAACCCTGTGCCGGCTCGCGGCCGCAGGCGGGCTCCCACCAAATGCAAGAACGCGGTGTTCATCAGAATGGCATCCACTTGGAATTGAAGAAACGCGACAGCCAGCCACGCGTGTTCGCATCGGCCAAGGTGCCGCGGCCGGTGTAGCCAATGCGGGCATCGGCGACGCGCGTCGACGGCACGGTGTTGTCCTGGCCAATGTCCTGCGGGCGCACGATGCCGGAAATCCGCACCAGTTCCTGGCCCTGGTTGATGGTCAGCCACTTCTCGCCGCGGATCATGAGATTGCCGTTGGACAGGCGCTGCGCCACGGTGACCGTGATCTGTCCAGTCAACTGGTTGCTCTGGCTGCTCGAACCGCTGCCATCGAAGCTGCGCTCGCCATCCAGCCCAATGTCAGCGACGTTGCCGCCGACTTTCAAGGTCCTGCCCAGCAGGGTCGGGGCGCCGATGTTCGCCTTGTCGGTCTTGGCCGTGGTGGTCGAGGCCTTCTTGGTCGCCTGCGTGCTTTCCACCAGCACGACGGTGAGGATGTCGCCGGCGCGGTGCGCGCGCGGATCGTTGAACAACTCCATGCCCTGGGTGTCGTGGTAGATCGCGCCGTCGGACGCAGCCGCCTGGACTGCCGGTTCGGGCGGCGGCGTGGGCGCCCATTGCGCGTCGTCGCCGCGCGCGCCCGGCCCGCTCGCGCAGCCGCCCAGGAAGGCCAGCGTGCCGAGCAGCAAAAGCAGACGAACCGCGTTGTGCGTCATCGCCGTTCTCACGTGTTGTGGGTCAGGTACTGCAGCATCGAATCGGCCGCCGACACCGCTTTCGAATTCATCTCATACGTGCGCTGGGTCTGGATCATGTCGACCATCTGCTCGACCACGTTGACGTTGGAGCTTTCCAGCGCGCCGGAAGCAAGCGTGCCCAGGCCATTCAAGCCCGGCTGCCCGATTTGCGGTGAACCGCTGGAAGCGGTCTCGACGTAAAGGTTGTTGCCCGTGGGTTGCAGGCCCGCCGGGTTGATGAAGTCCGCCAGTTGCAGCGTGCCGATCTGCTGCGGAGCAGCCTGGCCGGGCACGCTGACGCTGACCGTGCCGTCGTTGCCGATCGTGATGCTCTGCGAGCTGGGCGGCACGGCGATGGTCGGGCTGAGCGCATAGCCGTCGGCGGTGACGATCTGCCCGTTCTGGTCCAGGTGCAACGAGCCGTCGCGGGTATACGAGATGGACCCGTCGGGCATGGTCACCTGCAGGAAACCGCGGCCCTGGATCGCCACGTCCAGCGAGTTGCCGGTCTGCTCGATATTGCCCTGCGTGAACAGCTTCTCGCTGCCGACCACGCGCACGCCGGTACCCAGCATCAGCCCCGACGGGGCCTGGGTCTGCTCGGTGGTCTGCGCGCCGGGCTGCGCCAGGTTCTGGTAGACCAGATCCTGGAACGAGGCGCGCGAACTCTTGAAGCCGGTGGTGTTGGCGTTGGCCAGGTTGTTGGAGATGACGTCCATGCGCGTTTGCTGCGCATCGAGTCCGGTCTTGGCTACCCACAATGAGGAAAACATTGGCTTGCTCCGTATGGGCGTCTTTACGCCCGTGGCGTGATGGGACTCAGGTCACCTGCAGCAACTTGGTGGCCGCCTGCGCGTTTTCGTCCGCGCCCTTCAGGCCGCGCACCTGCAATTCGTACTGGCGCGACAGTTCGATCATCTGCACCAGCATCTTCGATGGGTTGACATTGCTCGATTCCAGCGCGCCGGACTTTATGCTCACCGCCGGGTCGGCGTTGGCGGTCGCGCCGCCCGCCAGGTGCATCAGGCCGTCCGTGCCCATGCTGAGGTCGCCGGTTGGCGGATTGACCAGCTTGATACGACCCACCGCGGACACCGTATTCGGGGTCTGGCCCATGGGGATGGCCGAGATCGTGCCGTCGCTGCCGATGGACACCTGCGTACTTTGCGGCACGCTGATCGGACCGCCGTCGCCCAGCACGAGGTCCCCGCGCGCGTCGGTGAGCATGCCATCGGCGGTCAGGCGCAGGTCGCCCGCGCGGGTATAGCCTTCGGTGCCGTCAGCGCCCTGCACGGCGATCCAGCCGTTGCCCTGCACGGCGATGTCCAGCGTGCGCCCTGTGTCGATCTGGCCACCCTGGCGCAAATCCACGCCCTCGCCAAATGCCACGCCGTTGACGCGCGTGGCCAGCCCCGGGCCCTGCACCGTCAGCGGCTGGAACGCGGACATCTGCGCCTTGAAGCCAACGGTGTCGGCATTGGCCAGGTTGTGCGCCACTTCGGCCTGCGCCCGCATGGTCTGCGTGGCACCGGTCATGGCTACGTACATTGAACGATCCATGGCTACCTCGCTGTCTCAGTCAGCCGTCAATTGGTGATGTTGATGACGGTCTGGGTGAGCTTGTCGTCGGCGGAAATCACCTGGGCGTTGGCCTGGTAGTTGCGCTGGGCCTTGATCAGGTTCACCAGGTCCGCGGTAAGGTCGGCGGTGTTCGACGCTTCCAGCGCGCCGGACTGCACCGCGCCGTACATGCCGGTCCCGGCCGCGCCCATGACCGGGACGCCGGAGTCGTAGGACGCCGCCCAATTCGTGTTGTCCAGCTGGCGCAGGCCCTGCTGGTTGGCAAAGCGGGCCAGCGCGATCTGGCCCAGCGAGGTGGTCTCGCCATTGGAGAACTTGGCCTGCACGATGCCCTGGCTGTTGATGTCGATGCTGGACAGGATGCCGGTCGGATAGCCGTCCGGATTGATCGCGCTGGCGACGTATTCATTGCCGAATTGGGTCGCCTTGGTCATGTCCAGGTTCAGCGCCAGGGGATCAGCCCCCGGGCTGACGGTCATGGCCCCGAAGGCAAGCTGGCCCGTGGCCGGGCTGACCAGGGCGCCCGCGCTCGAGAAGCTGATCTGCTGCGGCGCACCGGCGGAAACACCGTCCACATACAGGTTGGCGTTCCAGGTGTTGGCGACTGCGTCCTTGACGAAATACACGACGCCGGTGTGCGTCGCGCCGAGCGAGTCGTACACGGTGAACGGCGTGGATTGGTTGTAGCTCAACGCGTCGGCCGGGTCGAACGGATTGGCCGGTGCCGTGGCGTTGGACGGCAGGTTGAGCGCCATGGCCACCTTGCTCGAGGCTTGCGCCGCGTTCTGCGAGGTCACCAGTTGCAGGTCCGACAAGGTGCTGGTGTCGAAGGTGCCACCATTGGTCGGCGGATAAACCTGCAGCCGCTGGCCGTTGGCGTTGGTCACGTAACCGTTCGGGTCCTGGCGGAACGCGCCGGCGCGGGTATAGGAGAAGCCGGTGGCGTCGCGGATGGTGAAGAAGCCGTCGCCGCTGATCGCGAAATCCAGGCTGTTGTTGGTGGTCTCGATGTTGCCGGCCTTGAACTGCTGGGCCACGTTGGTCAGGCGCACGCCACTGCCAACCTGGCTGGAACTCAGGTTCGGACCAGCCGCGTTGAACAGCTCTGCAAACTCGGCACGCGAACCTTTGAAACCCGTGGTCCCCGTGTTTGCGATGTTGTTGGCGGTGACCTCGAGATCCTTGGACGCGGCATTGAGTCCGCTGAGTGCAATATTGAAAGCCATGGGTGATTCCTCTTGCGTGGGAGTCCCTTGCGGGCCCGTGTGTGGTTTTCTCAGTTGACCTGGGCAACCTGGCTGAGCAGCGCGCCACCAAAGCCGGCGACGTCGAGATAGACGCCGTCGCTGGTCATGCCGACGCCGTTGACCTTGCCGTTGACGTACGTGGCGACGGCCGTGCCGCCCGCCTGGGCCTTGAGCCCGTACACGCCGGCAGGCAAGGCCGCGCCGTCGTCGCCGGTGCCATCCCAGTGGAATGCGGAAAGGCCCGTGGTCGGCGTGCCGAGGTTGAGCGTGCGCACCACGTTGCCGGCCGTGTCGGTGACCTGCACCAGCACCTGGCCCGCACCATCGGGGACGTTCACCGCGCCATCCAGGCCGCCGGCACCAAGCGTCCCGGCTGCCGACGGCACGGTGACATTGCGTCCGACCATGCTGCTGGCCTGCAACATCTGATTGCCTTGCAACGCCGTGCTCAAGGTATCGAATGAGGTCTGCAGCGACTGCGTGGCCGACACCTGGCTGATCTGCGCCAGTTGCGTGACCATTTGCGAAGAGTCCATGGGCTGGGTCGGATCCTGGTTTTGCATCTGCTGCATCAAGAGCTGCAGGAAATCCGATTGGCTGATGGTCTTCTGCGCGCCTGCGCTGGCTGCCTGCCCTGCGCTGCCGCCGACACCTGGAACGTTCATGCTGCTTGCCTCATGGAATGCATCGTGGTCATGGTCTGCTGCGCGCTGCGCCTCACTTGCCGAGGTCCAGGGTTTTCTGCAGCAGTTGGCGGGTGGAGTTCATCACCTCGACGTTGTTCTGGTACGAGCGCGAGGCCGAAATCATGTTGACCAGTTCGTCCACCGGATTGACGTTGCTGGAGTAGACGTAGCCATCCGCATTGGCGAGCGGATTGCCGGGTTCGTAGCGGCTCGGGATCGCCGCCTGGCTTTCGGTGACGCCGGCGACGCGCACGCCCTCGGCCTGTGCCTGGTCGGCCAGGCCGACGCGTTGCTGGACTGCGGCAAACAAAGGTTCGCGCGAGCGGTAAGCGGCTTCCGGGCTACTGGCCACGCTGTCGGCGTTGGCAAGGTTGCTGGCCACGGTATTGAGGCGCACGGACTGCGCCGCCATGCCCGACCCCGCGACATTGAATATGGTGAACAAGGACATCAGCCCTGGCCTCCGGTAATGGCGGTGCGCAACATGCGGATCTGCGCGGTGATGAAGGACAGGCTCGCCTGGTAATGCACGCCATTGGCGGCAAAGGCGGCCTGTTCGACTTGTTCGTCGACGGTGTTGCCGTCCATCGTGGGTTGGTTGGG
>DATNBK010000253.1:0-2020 GCA_035571995.1 Rhodanobacter sp. | reverse complement strand
GAAGCTCAAGGTCGACCTCGCCCGCGTGCGCCCCACCGGCGCCGACGGCGTGGTCACCATGAAGGACGTGAAGGACGCCGCCGCCAACGGCAGCGCCCCGCTGGGCGCCGCCCCGGCCCGCGCCGTGCCTGCCTCCGCCGGTCGCCACCTGGCGCCGGAACTGCCCGAGCCCGGCCCGGCGCCGAGCCGCACTGCCGTGTCGCTGGCCGGCAAGGCCGTGCGCACCGCGCCGCCGTCGCAGCAGGCCAGCGGCCAGCCCGAGCAGCTCAAGGGCGTGCGCCGCAACATGGCGCGCGTGATGGCCGACGCGCATGCGCAAGTCGTGCCCACCACCTTGGTCGACGACGCCGACCTGCACGCCTGGATCGGCAAGCAGGACATCACCGCGCGCCTGATCCGCGCCATCGTCGCCGCCTGCAAGGCGGTGCCGGCGCTGAACGCCTGGTTCGACGGCAAGAACCTCACGCGCACGATGCACCCGCACGTGGACATCGGCATCGCCGTGGACACCGAGGACGGCCTGTTCGTGCCGGCCCTGCGCAACGCCGACGTGCTCGACGGCGCCGGCATCCGCGCCGCGATCAAGCGCCTGCGCACGTCGGTGGAAGATCGTTCCATCCCGGCGTCGGAACTGTCCGGCTACACCATCAGCCTGTCGAACTTCGGCATGTTCGCCGGCCGCTACGCCACCCCGGTAGTGGTGCCGCCGACCGTCGCCATCATCGGCGCCGGCAAGCTGTGCCACGACGTGGTGGCGGTGATGGGCGGCATCGAGGTGCATCGCCGCATGCCGATCTCGCTGACGTTCGACCACCGCGCTGCCACCGGTGGCGAGGCCGCGCGCTTCCTCAAGGCGCTGCTGGATGACTTGTCGCTGCCGCAATAAGGAACTCGCTGCGAGTCGCCGTGTCAGAATGCCGCCCCGTTTGGGGCGGTATTCATTTCAAGGGAGGAAATGCATGTTGCGCACATTTGCGGGTGGCTTGCTGGCGCTGTTGCTGGCCGGTTGCGCCACCATCCATGTCACGGAAAAAACCTGGGCCAATCCTGGCTACGCGATACTAGCCCCCAAGGCCCTGCACGCCCTTTCCAGCCACGACTACACTGCGCAGTCGCATTACTTCAAGAGTAGCGACGGCACCACACTTCACGGGCTATTGCTGACAAACCCCAACGCCAAGGTCACTGTGCTTTACCTTGGTGGCAACGTATTCCAGACCGGCACTGCTGGCTTGGAAATCGGAAAGCAGTTGGAAGGGCTTGGCGTCGACGCGCTGCTGCTCGACTACCCAGGCTATGGCGGAAGCGAGGGCAAGGCTGATCTCGCCAGTACACGTGCAGCGGTACTTGCCGCGTTCGACAACCTGCGGTCACTGCCCTCGCTGCAAGGCAAACCCATTGCCGTGTGGGGCATGTCGCTAGGCAGCGTGTTGGCACCGATGGTGGTCAACGCACGCCCAGCCCAGGCGCTGGTTCTTGAAAGCGCTCCCACCAACGTCAGCGACTGGATACACAATCAGGTGCCGTGGTATGCAACGCCGTTCATACGCATCGACATCGCCAACAACCTCCTTCCGATCGACAACTGCAAGGTGCTGGCCAACTGGCACAAGCCGTTGTTGGTATTAGTGGGCAGCAAGGACAACATCACGCCGCCCGCCTTCGCACGTAAGCTGTACGAAGCCTCTGCCACGCCTGCTGCGGATAAGATCCTGTTCGTCGCGCCGGGGCGGGGCCATGGCGAGGCCTCCGGCGATCCTGCAGCACTAGCCGCCCTACATAAGTTCTTCGACGGCTTGCCTGGCCACGGCTGAGCATCCGCAAGCGCGCCTGACCATTACCAACGTCGGGCGCGCTTGCACCGATACAATCCCCCCATGATCAACAACGACATCCTCCGCAGCGTGCGCTACATGCTGGACCTGCCCGACGGCAAGCTCCCGTCCATCGTGGCGCTGGCCGGGCTGGAAGTGCCGCCCGCCGAGTTCGACGCGTACCTGCAGAAGGACGACGAGCCCGG
>DATNBK010000252.1:0-6550 GCA_035571995.1 Rhodanobacter sp. | reverse complement strand
ATGATGTTGTCGTGCGTGCTGCACACGTACAAGGTGTTGCCGATCTTCAGCGGCGTGTCTTCGGACGTGCTCTCCTTGGGGTCGTGCGGATCGGTTTTTGATTCGCCGGTGTGGTAGACCCAGGCTACTTTCAGGTCGCCCACGTTCCGTGGCGTGATCTGCTTCAGTGCCGAATAGTGCTGGCCATACAGCGTCCCGCCGTAGGCCGTCCAGTCGTCCGTGGGGGCCGCGACCGGGCTGGCGCTTGCCACCGGGGCGGCCGCGGGCAGCGTACCGGGATGGTCAAAGGGGTCATGCGTGAGCGACACCAGCCCCAGCACGATGGTGAGGACCACCGCGCAGGCCAGGGCACCGCGCGCGCCACGCCAACCGGCGTCCGGTGGAACGCCGCCGTCGACACGGAGCGGCCAGTAGATCCATGGCGCCAGCAGCCATAGGCCGACCAGGCCAAACAAGGCGTAGCGCGGCAGCAGGGCCCACCGGTCCAGGCCGACTTCCAACACGGCCCAGATCAAGGTGAGGACCAACAGTACCGCGTACACGCCAAGCGCGGAGCGACGGCGCAGGATCAGCAGGGCGCCGCTGATCAACCAGCCGATACCAAGGTCGACATAGGCCCACGTGCCGCCCAGGATTGCCAGCCACACGCCGCCGGCAATCAGCAGCAAGCCGAGGATGGCCAGGAACCAGCCGGTGACGATGGCAATCATGATGGAGACTCCCGTATCGGTTAGTGCGCTGCGCTGCCCTGCGCAGGCAAGGCATACGCCATCAGGTCGTCGCCGGGTTTCGTTCCCAGGCCGCCATGGCCGCCGGCCGCGATGACCACGTATTGCCTGCCTCCGGCCTCGTAGGTCATCGGCGTGGCCTGGCCACCGGCGGGTAGTCGCGCCTGCCACAAGCGCTTGCCCGTGCGCTCGTCGAAGGCACGGATGTAGCGATCCGCGCTGGCGCCGATGAAGACCAGGCCGCCGGCGGTGATCATGTTGCCGCCAATGTTGAACACGCCGGTGTGCATCGGTAGGTTGAACGGAATGTGCCACGGCCCGTTGTCCCGCGTGGTGCCGAGCGGCCGCTGCCAGACGATCTTGTGCGTCACCAGGTCGATCGCCACCAGCTTGCCCCAGGGCGGCGGATTGCACGGTACCCAAAACGGATCCATCCACGGCTCGACCTTGGCCACGTACGGCGTGCCGTACATCGCCGCCAGGTGATCCTTGGTCTTGGGCGGCGGCTGGCTGTGGTCGGTCCAGGGCTTGACCGCGCCGCTCTGCTCGGCCTTGCCCCGCGGCATCAGGGTGATCATGAAGGGGATGTAATTAGTGTTGGCGACCATCACCAGTTGGCGAGGATCGACCGAGGCACCCATCCAGTCGATGACGCCGTCATAGGCCGGATACACGAGGGTCTTGCGCGCCTGCGGCGGGGTGAAGTGCCCTTCGTAGTACGCCTGCTTGAACTCGATGTGGCAGATCATCTGGTCGACTGGCGTGCCACCCCACAGCTGCGATTCCTGCAGCGGGGCCGGCGTCAGCTGGGGCATGCCTACCGAAAACGGTTGCGTGGAGGAAATGCGGTCTCCCGGCAGGACGTCGGTGGGAACGTGCTGTTCGACCACCTTCGTCAGCGGCTTGCCGGTCTCGCGGTTGAGCAGGAACAACTGTCCGCGCTTGGTGGTTTGCACCAGTGCAGGAATGCTGTTGCCGCCCGGCCCCGGCAGGTCGACCAGCGATGGTCCGACGGGGACGTCGAAATCCCACAGGTCGTGGTGCACGGTCTGGAACGACCAGCGCGGCGCGCCAGTCTCGTAGTCGAGCGCCACCACCGAGCTTGCATACTTGTCGTCGAACGGCCGACGGTGGCCGCCGTAGTAATCCGGCGTGGCATTGCCCAGCGGCAGGTAGACGAGCCCGAGTTGCGGGTCGGCGGTATAGGTTCCCCATGCATTCGGCGTGCCGCGGGTCAATTCGCTGTTGGCGAGATCCGCCGGATGCACCACCTGCTGGCCTTCCGGGCGGCCGAGGTCCCAGGCCCAGACCAGCTGGCCGGTGACCGGGTCGAACGCGCGCACCGCGCCCGAAGGCTCGTTCTCCGCGATGTTGTCGTGGATCCAGCCGCCGGTGATCAGGCGGTTGCCGATCACGAGGGGTTGCGAGCTGATGAATTCCATGCCCGGCGCCACGTTGCCGAGGTATTGCGTGAGCGAGATGTAGCCGCCCTGGCCGAAGTCGGGGCACAGTTTCCCGGTGTCGGCGTCCACGGCGAACATGCGCGCGTCCCCGGTGGGCGCGATGATGCGCCTGGCACACGCCGTGGCCGTCCCCGCCGGTGCCGCGTAATAGGCAACCCCGCGGCACGAGTGGTACTCGTCGGCCTTCTCGTTGTCGTGCGGGTCGAATTTCCACTTCAACTTGCCGGTGGCGCCATCGATGGCCTCGACCCAGTGGTGGCCGGTACACACGTACAAGGTGCCGTCCACCGCGATGGGAGTGTCTTCGAAGTTGAATTCCTTGCCGCTGCCGCCACCCCCGCTGTTCTCGCCGGGCTTGGGCATGTCGCCGGTATGCGCATGCCATGCAAGCTGGAGGTCGGCGACATTGTGCGCATTGACCTGTTTGAGCGGCGAATAGCGATCGCCGCGCGCAGTGCGCCCGTAGTACTGCCAGTCGCCCGACTTCACCAGTGGCGTTGCCGCGGGAGTGAAATTGCGCGCCACGGTGGTGCCGTCGATCCCACGCGGGACGAACCATGCCGCTCCGCAGACCAACACCCCCAGCACCACGACGGCGCCCAGTGCCCAGGCCCCGCGGTGCTCATCGAGGCGGCGTGCCACCCAGGGCATGAGGAGATAGATGCCGAGCAGGATGGGCAGCCACAGGCGTGGCGCCAGGCCATAGCGCGCAAAGCCGACCTCGAGCAGCGCCCAGATCAGCGTGCCGAGCAGCACCAGGAAGTAGATCCACAGCGACACGCCGCGCGCAAGCAGCAGGGCGACGCCGGTGCCCAGCACGCCGATGCCGGCCAGGAGGTAATACCAGCTGCCGCCCAGGACGGCCAGGTAAATGCCGCCGCCCAGGAAGAACAGGCCCAGGAGCACGAGGACGATGCCGGCGGAAAGCGGCCCCCAGTACCGATGCCGAAGTGGCTGATCGTGTTCTGTGTTGGCCATCGCCTGCTCCTCAGGAACCAAAATAGATCTGGGCGCGCAACTCGAACACGCGCGGGTCGACCAACGCCACGTATTGATTCGCCGGGCTGTGGTTGGCATGCGCCCATACGTAATTCGCCTGCAGCTTCAAGTTGTGCAGGTACCAGTTGAGGCCGATCGTCCAGTCGTGCTCACGCCCGCCCTGGATCGGCCCATCGTCCAGGTCGAGTTCGCTGTAGCGCACCGCGAATTCCAGGGCCCCGTACTTGTGCTCCGGCTCCGGCATGCCGAATTCGCCATCCTTGTAGGTGCGTGGCGTGTCGCCCGTGAGCATCCACGCGCCGAACAGGTAGTAGCCACGGGCACGGAATTCCGGCAAGTCGTTTTGCCGATGGGCCGCCGCCGTCAGGTATTCGCCCTGCGCATAGAGCGGGCCGCGCATGAATCCCCATTCAAGGCCGGTGCGGTCGATCGAGTTCGTCAACGGCAAGGCCGAGGTATCGACCAGGTTGGTCTTGGTCAAGCTCGCTTCGGGCGTCGTGGAGAACTGCGCCACGTGGTCGTCGGGAAATTCACGCGAGGCGGCCAGCCCGAAGTGCAATACCGCTTCCTTGCTTTCGATCGGGGCGTAAACGAGGCGACCCGAATAAGTATGTCCCGGAAACTTGCCGTCCAGGTTGCCGCGCGCGTAGTACGCCGCCTGCAGCAGCCAATGGGGAATCCGGTCGAAGCTCCAGTCGAGGCCCATGCGGCGGTCCTGGAACAGCGCCTGCCCGGGCAGCGCCGGTGTCATGAACGTCCAGGTGGACGCGCCCTCGACCGATTCCCAACCGACCTGTGGCAGGAATTGGCCCAAACGGAAGTCGCCGAATTGCTTGGAGGCGTACTTGATGTAGTTGTCGGTCCAGCTCCGGTTCCAGTCGTAGCCGACATCCACCTCGAGGCCGTTTGGGGCCTTGAAGTAAGCATCGAACTCGCGCCGGTTCCAGGTGTTGGCGTCCTCGAACAGCGGCATGTCCGTGGCCGGATCGAGCGCGCCGCCGGAAAATTCGTTGGCGTCGTATTGGTAGAGCCCCATGACGCCGAACTGGTAGCCGCCGGGCGAGGTATACCGGGTGGGTAGGCCGAACAAGGTCGGCGTCTGCGCGCAAACCACGAAGGGCGCCGAAAGCAGCAAGGCAACACCAGTTGTTTTCCACGACATCAGGCAGGCCCTCCCGGGACAGGCTTCGGCCGCCATTGCCGCATGGGCCCGAAGGTCGATGAATTCGTTGCCTGCGAGGGTGGCCAACAATTGCTTCGAGCGGGCGTTATAGGCGCCCTGTCGTGACGAGGCCGTCTGTCTGCAGTCATGCCCGCCGTCACGCGCAATGCGTGCGCCGCACGCTGCCCGCGCCCCGGGATCGGCAGGGACGCCCCTGTTCATCCGCCCGTGACGCGCTTGACGAAAGCATGGGAATCCGCTTTGGTGGATTGCCAGCACGGGTGACGGCAATGTCGACGGTCGAGTTCGGTGCGCAGCGGAACGCGCACGCATGTGAGGTCCAAGCGCGCGTTCCTGCGCGAACGCCGTCATGGTGCACGCTGGCGGCCGTGGCGTTGGGCTGCGTCTTTCTGCTCCCGCCCGTGAGCCGGGCGCAAGACAGCACGCAGGGTTATCCGGAGCAGCAGACCCTGCCAACGATCGTGGTCACCGCCACGCGCCTGCGGCAGCCGAACTTCGGCGTGCCCGCAGCCATTGGCGTCGTCACGCGGGACCAGATCGTCGACGCCGCGCCCGCGGTCAGCCTGGTGCAGTCGCTCGCGCGCGTCCCTGGCGTGGTCGCGCAGGATCGGCAGAGCTACGCGCAGGATGCGCAGATTTCCATCCGCGGCTTTGGCTCGCGCGCATCCTTTGGCGTGCGCGGCATCCGGTTGCTGGTGGATGGCCTGCCAGCCTCCGGACCGGACGGGCAGGGCCAGACCGATACCTTCGACCTGGCCACGGCCGAGCGCATCGAGGTCTTGCGTGGGCCGTTTTCCGCGCTGTACGGCAATGCCGCGGGCGGTGTGATCCAGATCTTCACCCGGGACGGGCCGGCACGGCCGACGTTTGGCGCGTCCACGCTCGTGGGCAGTTACGGCAGCGTCACCCAGCGGCTGGACGCCGGCGGCACCGTGGGCGACTTCAACTACGTCGTGGACGGCACGCATTTCCGTACCGACGGCTATCGCCAGCACAGCGCGGCTGAGCGCAACAACCTGCGCGCGAAGTTCCGCTACGACCTGGGCAAGGATTCCTCCCTGACCTTGCTGTTCAATGGCGAAAACCAACCTTACGCCGAGGATCCCTCCGGACTTACCGCGCAGCAGGCCCGCGACGATCCGCGGCTGGCCGTGCCGGGCGTGTACACCTTCGGCGCCGGCGAAGCCCATCGTGACCGCCAGCTCGGGCTGGTGTACGAGCAGCAGCTTGGCGAGGCCAACCATGTGCACGTCACCGGCTACGGCGGCACCCGGCGCGTGATCCAGTTCCTGCCATTTTCCGGCAGCTCCGCGAACGGCGGCGGCGCGGTGGTCGATCTCGACGACGACTCGCGGGGCGGCGGCGCGCGCTGGGTCCACAACTTCACGCTCGCTTCGGCCCCGCTCGACCTGATCATGGGTGTCGAGTACGACCGCCTGCACGAGCTGCGCAGAGGTTGGGTCAATGACGGCGGCAGGGAAGGGGAGCTGCGCCGCAACGAGGACGACGTCTCCAGCCAGGCGGGCGAATACGTCCAGGCCGAATGGCAGCCCGGTCGCTGGCGCTTCGACGTCGGGCTGCGGCATTCGAGCGTGAAGTTCGGCAGCGACGATCATTACGTGACCGCCGACGACCCCAACGACAGCGGCGCGCGCAGCTTCACCAGTACCGACCCTGTTGCGGGCGTGCTGTACCGGATCAGCCCTCACCTGAATGTGTACGCGAACTACGGTCAGGGCTTCGAGACCCCGGCGCTGTCCGAATTTGCCTATCGGCCCGACGGCCAGGCAGGCTTCAACGAAAGCTTGCGGCCAAGCACCAGCCGCGATTACGAGGCTGGATTCAAGGGCGCCTGGGCCCGCACGAAGTTCGACCTGGCCGTTTTCAGGATAACGACCGTCGACGACATCATCGTCGCCGCGTCGAACGATGGCCGGGACAGCTACGACAACGCCGCGAGCACGCGCCGCCACGGTCTCGAGCTGAGCGTCACCCAGGCGCTACCCGCAGGCTTCGACGCCTACCTGGCCTACACCTGGTTGCAGGCCCGCTTCGGCGGCGGACCATTCGACGGGAAGTACATGCCGGGCGTGCCGCGGCAGATGGTCTATGGCGCGCTCGATTGGCGCTATCGCCCGCTCGGTTTTTCCACCTCGCTGAGCGCGGCATGGCGTGAC
>DATNBK010000251.1:0-8594 GCA_035571995.1 Rhodanobacter sp. | reverse complement strand
TCTATCCTTGAAGAACCAGTTCTTGCGGCAGCGGATCGGGCGGCAGCCTTCGAGGAAAATGATCTCTTCATCCCCGGGCAGTTCCTTCAATTCCTGCGGCAACAGCAAGGGCCGGCGTTCCTCGCTATGGGTATACGTGGTGCCGCCCTTGCCGGTACCGCGGCTGCGCCGCTTGACCGTGGTGTCGCCGAGCGCCGTCGAGTACGCCTCGGCATCGCGCTGCTCGCGCGGGGTGAAGATGACGCTGGCGGCGTGGTTGGTGAGGAAGCTGCGGGCCTCGTCGGCACCATAGGTGGCGTCGAGCTGCGACAGGCTCTGGATGATCGCCAGGTCGCGTACCCCGTAGCCGGCGGTGAGCGCGATGCGGGCCGACAGCACATCGATGCGGCCCATCGCGGTGAACTCGTCCAGCAACAGCAGCAGTTGGTACCTGCTGGACGGATCCTCCTGCGGTGTCTGGCGGAGATTCTCTCCGAGCACCACGGAGAAGAACAGGTTGAGCAGCTTGCGCGCCTCGCCGAGCCGGTGTGGCGGGATCACGACGTAGATGGTGCTGGGGCGGTGGCGCAACTGCTGCAGGTCGAAGTCGGTGGCATTGGTGGCGGCGGCCAGGGTCGGGCTCAGGAATTGCTGCAGCGGCGCCTGGGTGGAAGCAATGACCGAGGACAAGGTCTGCTCCGCCATGTTGACCAGGCTGGCAAGCGCCGTGCGCGTGGCGGCGCTGGCGAAGGGCGCCTCGCGACGTTGCTTCAGGAAGGCCTTGAGCTCGCCGCCATCGCCAGTAGAGAAACGGTGGATGCGCTCCAGGGTGGGGAATGCCCGGCTGCCGGTCGGATCGTCCAGTGTGGTGCCACCGGCCGGAGCGGCCAGGGCCTCCCATGCCTCGAACAAATAAGCGGCAAACGCCACGAACGCGGCCCGCGACTGCAGGCTCCAGAAGGGATCCTTGCCGGCTTCGTCGGGATACAGGATGGTTGCCAGCGTCTGCAGTTCGGATACGCGCAGTTGTGGGTCGGCTGAAATCGCCGTGAGCGGATTGAAGCGATGGGTGCGTCCGTCCTCGGCATACGGCGCGAAGCGGTAGATCGCCTGCCCGGTTGCGGCGCGGTAGCCGCTGGTCGCCTGGTAGAGCTCACCCTTGAGGTCGAGGCAGACCACCGAATGGCGGTAGGTCAGCAACACCGGGATGGCGACGGAGCTGGTTTTGCCGCTGCGGGTTGGGGCAGTCAGGATGACGTGCCGGGTACCGCCAAGGTAAAGGTAGTCGCCGCGATAGCGGCCGATGAGGATGCCTTCAGGACAACCCTTCAGCAGGCCGGCGCGTGCGATGTCGCCACGGGTGGCAAAGCGGGCATTGCCGTGGAACGCGCGAGCCCGCGGCCAGAACAGGGCGACAGCAATGGCCAGCCACGACGCCAGCGGCAGTCCGAAGCCGGCCCAGCCGGCAAGGTGGATGGTCGTGGCATGGGGCCGGACGGCTTCCAGGTCCAGCGCCCGGAGATAACCGAGGTAAGTGCCGAGCTGGACCGGATCTCGCAGCCCAAGCAACCACAAGGCAAAGCGCCCACTCAGCCACAGCCCCGCGACCAGGGCCAGCAGCAACAGGCTGCCCAGGACCATCGCCTTGGCGCGTCGTGGGTTCATCTGCCGCCTCTTCGTCGCCTGCCGGATGCGCGGACCGATGCGCGGGATGCATGGCATGGTGGCGGTTTGCCCAGGCGCCGCAAGGAGGCGAGGTCTTTGCCTCGCGTAGGGGATCGGCACGCACGGGCATGGCTCGGGAACTGCGATCTACACTATGACGTCGGCAGAACGGTCGCCGGCCGGCAGGACATGAGGGTCACGCATGGCATTGCACTCCGATCCGCGCGCGGCGGATCCGTCGGACCTGGTACGCATGCTGGCCGAGGCCCTGGGGGCCCAGGGGCTGCGGCTGGTGGTGGCCGAATCCTGCACGGGCGGCTGGATCGCAAAGCTCGTGACTGACCTGCCCGGGAGCTCGGCATGGTTCGATGCCGGCCTGGTGACCTATAGCAACGAAGCCAAACACCGTCTGCTCGGCGTCTCTCTGGCGACGATCGAGCGGCATGGCGCGGTCAGCGCCGAGACCGCGCGGGAAATGCTGGCCGGTGCGCTGGCCTGCTCGGCGGCGGACGTGGCGGTGGCGGTGACCGGCATTGCCGGTCCCGGCGGCGGGACGGCGGACAAGCCGGTTGGCACGGTGTGGATCGGATGGCAGCGGCGTGGCGCCAAGGCCGCTGCGCAGTGCTTCCACTTCGCGGGCGATCGCGACGCTGTGCGGCGTCAGACCGTGGTTGCGGCGCTCAGCGGCTTGCGCCATTGCCTGACGGCGTGATTCGCCGTATCCCGCCTGGGGCGTTTGGGCGATGTGGGATAATGCGCCGAGCACCGGCGGCCAATCGCAGCCCTTGAGATCGTGCCGGCGGATCATGCCCTGCCGGCATCTCGACCGGGATGCCCCAACTGGAACCAAGACGATGGATGACAACAAGCGCAAGGCGCTCACTTCTGCACTCAGCCAGATCGAGAAGCAATTCGGCAAGGGCGCGATCATGCGCATGGGAGACCATGCCCATGAGCCGGTGGACGTGGTTTCCACCGGCTCGCTTGGCCTGGACATCGCGCTCGGCGTCGGCGGCTTGCCGCGCGGCCGGGTGGTCGAGATCTACGGTCCGGAATCTTCCGGCAAGACCACCATGACGTTGCAGGTCATTGCCAGCTGCCAGCGTGCCGGTGGCACCGCGGCGTTCATCGATGCCGAGCATGCGCTCGATCCGAGCTATGCCGAGAAGCTGGGCGTCAAGGTCGACGACCTGCTGGTCTCGCAACCCGATACCGGCGAGCAGGCGCTGGAGATCGTCGACATGCTGGTGCGCTCCGGCGCCGTCGACATGGTAGTGGTCGACTCGGTCGCAGCCTTGACGCCCAAGGCCGAAATCGAGGGCGAGATGGGCGATTCCCATGTCGGCCTGCATGCGCGGCTGATGAGCCAGGCTTTGCGCAAACTCACGGCCAACATCAAGAAGTCCGGGACCCTGGTGATCTTCATCAACCAGATCCGCATGAAGATTGGCGTCATGTTCGGCAACCCCGAGACCACCACCGGCGGCAACGCGCTGAAGTTCTATGCCTCGGTGCGGCTTGATATCCGCCGCATCGGCGCGGTGAAGCGGGGCGAGGAGGTCATCGGCTCCGAAACCCGGGTCAAGGTGGTCAAAAACAAGGTGGCGCCGCCGTTCCGCAAGTGCGAATTCGAGATTCTGTATGGTGAGGGCACTTCGCGCGAGGGCGAGATCATCGACCTTGGCGTGGCGGAAAACCTGATCGACAAGTCCGGCGCCTGGTACAGCTACAACGGCGACCGCATCGGCCAGGGCAAGGACAATGTGCGCCAGTTCTTGCGCGAGCATCCGGAAATTGCCAATGCGATCGACCAGGAACTGCGCAAGCGCTTGCTGGTGCCGGTGGGCGAAGCACCTGCCGCCGGTACGGCGGAAAAGGCCGTCGAAGAGGCTTGAGCGCGAATGGCACGGACAGGGCAGGTAGCGTCCGCCTGCTGTCATAGGCACCTGCTCCTGCCCGGCGGTGCCTGGTCGCACGGGTCCACGCCTCGCCAGCGGTGCTGGGGATGAGATCTGGCCGGCGTGTCACGCCGGGCACTCCTTCGACCGGGCCCAGCGCCTACGACCGGGCCCTGCGCATGCTGGCGCGGCGTGAGTATTCCAACCGGGAACTGCATACCCGCCTCACCCAATTGGGCCATGCGGAGGCCGAGGTCGCGGCCGCGTTGGCACGGTTGGAGACTGCCCATTACCAGGACGACCAGCGCTTTGCCGAGATGCTGCTGCGCAGCCGGATTGCCCAGGGCTACGGGCCGCTGCGCCTGCATGCCGAGCTGAAGAACCATGGATTCGCGGATGCGCGCATCCGCGAGCTGCTGGATGCCGCCGAGGTCGACTGGGACGCCTGCGCAGTCGCGCAGTTGCTCCGCCGTTACGGCACCGGCAGCCCCAGCGACCGGGCTGCACGCGTGCGCCGGGCCCAGTTCCTCTTGCGTCGGGGCTTTGCCGCCGCCACAGTACGTGCTGCCACCCAAGCCGATGTGGGCCCGAGCGCCGATCCAGAGAGTTGATCGCGCCTGGCTTCCTGCGGCCTTGGCCATTCATCATCGCCATACGATCCGCATGAAGACTTCCGAAATCCGCGCTGCGTTCCTGGACTTTTTCCGCGCCAAGGGCCACACCATCGTGCCCTCGAGCTCGCTGGTGCCGGCAAACGACCCGACCCTGCTGTTCACCAATTCCGGCATGGTGCAGTTCAAGAACGTATTCCTGGGCAGCGAAAAGCCCGCCTATAGGCGCGCGGCGGACGTCCAACGCTGCCTGCGCGCCGGCGGCAAGCACAACGACCTCGATGCGGTCGGCTACACGGCCCGCCACCACACGTTTTTCGAGATGCTCGGCAACTGGTCGTTTGGTGACTACTTCAAACGCGAAGCCATTGCCTACGCCTGGGAGCTGCTCACGGAAAGATTCGGCCTGCCGGCCGACAAGCTGTGGGTCACCGTCTACCACGACGACGATGAGGCCTACGCCATCTGGCGCGAACAGATTGGCGTGCCGGCCGAACGCATCGTGCGCATTGGCGACAACAAGGGTGCACCTTACGCCTCGGACAATTTCTGGCAGATGGCCGATACCGGACCCTGTGGTCCGTGCAGCGAGATCTTCTTCGACCATGGGCCGGAGGTGGCGGGTGGTCCACCCGGTTCAGCCGATGCCGAGGGCGACCGCTACATCGAGATCTGGAATCTGGTGTTCATGCAGTTCGATCGCGCGCCGGACGGCACGCTGAGTCCGCTGCCGGCACCCTGCGTGGATACAGGCATGGGCCTGGAGCGCATTGCCGCGGTGCTGCAGCACGTGCACTCCAATTACGAGATCGACTTGTTCGTGCGCTTGATCCGCGCCGCTGCCGAGCTCACGGGGACGGCCGACCTTGGCAACAAGTCGCTGCGCGTCATTGCCGACCACATCCGTGCCTGTTCCTTCCTTATCGTCGATGGCGTGCTGCCGTCCAACGAAGGCCGCGGCTATGTGCTGCGGCGGATCATCCGCCGCGCGCTGCGCCATGGCTGGATGCTCGGCGTGCGCGGTGATTTCTTCTGGAAGATGGTGGCGCCGCTGATTGCGGAGATGGGCGCGGCGTACCCGGAACTGGCCGCCAAGCAGGCATTCGTGGAGGAGACATTGCGGGCGGAGGAAGTGCGCTTTGGCGAGACCCTGGAGCATGGCATGCGGGTCTTCGACGAGATTGCCCAGCACGCTGGCAAGGCCATCAGCGGCGCCGACGCGTTCCGCCTGTACGACACCTACGGTTTTCCGGTGGACCTCACTGCCGACATCGCTCGCGAGCGGGGACTGGCGGTGGACATGCCGGGCTTCGAGCGCGCCATGGGCGAGCAGCGTGCCCGGGCGCGTGCCGCCGGCCGCTTCGCGGCCAAGAGCCAGATGCCGGCCGAGCTGGCCAGCCAATTGCCGCCCACCGTCTTCCTGGGCTACGAGACTTTGCACAGTGCCGCCTCCAAGGTGCTCGGCATCGTCCACGATGGGCGCCAACTGGACGAGCTTGCCGATGGCGAGGCGGCGCTGCTGATCCTCGACCGCACCCCGTTCTATGCCGAATCTGGCGGCCAGGTGGGGGACACTGGCGAGCTGAGCAGCCCGTCAGGGCGCTTCGAAGTGGAAGACACCTTGAAACTCGGTGGCGTGTTTGCCAGCCATGCCGGGACCTGGCATGGCGAACAGGCGCTGCGCGTCGGCGACTTGCTGGAGGCGCAGGTGGACGGCGAACGCCGGCAGGCAATCGTGCTCAACCACTCGGCCACCCATCTGCTGCATGCTGCGTTGCGCGCGGTATTGGGGACACATGTCACCCAGAAGGGCTCGCTGGTGGCACCCGACCGCTTGCGCTTCGACTTTTCGCATTTCAAGCCGCTGGGTGCGGAGGAGCTGGCGGCAGTCGAGGCGCTGGTGAATGGCGAGATCCGCCGCAACGAGGCGGCCGTGATCAGGCAAGTGCCGTATGACGAGGCTATCGGCTCCGGGGCGATGGCCTTGTTTGGCGAAAAGTACGGCGACGTCGTGCGCGTGCTGCGCATGGGCGATTTCTCCACCGAACTGTGCGGCGGCACCCACGTGCAGCACACCGGCGATATCGGCTTGTTCAAGATCGTCAGCGAGGCGGGCGTGGCTTCCGGGGTGCGCCGGATCGAGGCTGTGACCGGGGATGCCGCCCTGGCGCGTATCGCTGCCGAGGAGCACCGGCTGGGCGAGGTCTCGCGGCTGTTGTCCAGCAGCGCCGAGGACGTCGTGGAGAGGCTGAACCACCTGCTCGATCGGCAAAAGAAGCTGGAGCGTGAGCTGGAATCGTTGCGCGGCAAGGCCGCCGATACGCTCGGCGCCGAACTCGCGCAGCAGGCCGAGGAGGTCGGTGGCCTCAAGGTCGTCGCCGCGCGGCGCGAGGGCCTGGATGCGAAGGCCTTGCGTGACATCGTGGATCAGCTCAAGCAGGAACTGGGCGATTGCGTGGTGGTCCTGGCCGGGGCCGCCGATGGCCGCGTGGCCTTGGTCGCTGGCGTACATGGCGCCGCGCTCGAGCGGGTGAAAGCCGGCGATGTGGTGGCGCATGTGGCCGCCCAGATCGGGGGCAAGGGCGGCGGTCGCCGCGACATGGCCCAGGGCGGTGGTGTGGACGGGCCGGCGCTAGGCAAAGCTTTGGCGGCCGTACCGGCCTGGGTCGCGGACCAAGGGCACCAGGCAGCGCACTGATCGGACGGCCGTCCGCGACTTTTTGTGTACCAATGCCGACTGGCTGGCGCCGGAGCCGTCGCGGCGGTCCCGGTGAGTCGGTATTATCCGGGCAAAGTCGCGGCCAGGCGAGACGTCCAGCGTCCGTCTGGTATTGACCCGGCACCTGGATACCTGCGGGCGTTTTGCATATCGCGGCGTTGACGCGGGGAACGAGCAGCACGTGCTGATGTCCCAGTCAATGAGTGGGCCCGCAATCAAGCTAGGGAGTGACGGTCATGTTGATACTGACACGCAGGGTGAGCGAGACCTTGATGATTGGCGATGAAGTCACGGTCACGGTTTTAGGCGTGAAGGGCAACCAAGTCCGTATTGGTATCAACGCGCCCAAGAACGTGGCGGTGCATCGCGAGGAAATCTACCAGCGCATTCGCGCCGAGCACGAAGGCACACCGCCCCCATCGTCCGAGCCTGCCTCGCCACATCCTGCCTCGCCCGATCCCCAGGCACCGGCCAAACCCTCCGGCGGGTGAGCCGGGCCGGCCTTTACCTCAGCCACCCCGATCAGTATGCTTCCCGGCTCTGCCCAACAGCAGACGCCGTTCCGGAGAGATGCCCGAGTGGCTGAAGGGGCTCCCCTGCTAAGGGAGTATAGGGTTTATAGCCTTATCGAGGGTTCGAATCCCTCTCTCTCCGCCAGATACGCAAAACGCCCCCTCGCGGGGCGTTTTGCGTATCTGGCGGAGAGAGGTGTGGCCGTGCCAGCAGACGTTCGTGGTCGGGAGTAAATGAATGGATACCCATGCGATGCAAGCTTGCCCGATGTGGGTTGCGTTTCCTCCACGCGCGCCGGCCATCGTTGCGGCGAGCTGGTGGGCGAGTCGGCATGCATGCGCTCGGTGTTCCATCAGATCCGACGGGTTGCGACCTCGGCGCTCACCGTCCTGCTCGGAGGCGAGAGTGGGACCGGCAAGGAGTTGGCCGCGCGGGCAATCCACGCGCTGAGCGGGCGGCATGGCGCCTTTGTCGCCATCAATTGCGGCGCCGTGGCACCGGAACTCCTGGCCAGTGTCTTGTTTGGCCACGAGCGGGGCAGTTTCACCGGTGCGGTCACCGAACACCGCGGCCTGTTCGAGCAAGCCGCCCACGGCACCTTGTTCCTCGATGAAGTCACGGAAATGCCATATGCGCTGCAAGCCCACCTGCTGCGTGCATTGGAGAGTGGGGTGATCCGCAGGATCGGCAGCCAGCGCGAGCACAACGTCGATTGCCGGGTCATCGCGGCGACCAATCGCGACAGCCACGGTGCGGTACTTGATGGCGCGTTGCGCGAGGATCTCTATTACCGGCTGAGCGATTTCCCGCTGCGCCTGCCGCTGCTGCGCGAGCGTCCCGGGGACATCTTCCTGCTGGCGCAGCACTTCTTGGCCGATCTGAATTCGCGGCATGGCACCGCGCGGCGTTTCACGCGGGACAGCTAAATCAAGCTGCAGGCCCACGCCTGGCTAGGCAACGTGCGTGAGCTGAAACAGATCGTGGCGCGCGCTTATCTGCTGGCTGATGGGGAGGCGTTGCGCGTCGAACTGCCCGAACACCGGACTCTCGATCACGCCGAGCAGGCTGGCAGCGTCGCGTTCCGCGTCGGCATGTCCTTTGAGGAAGTCGAGCAGCGCATGCTGCGCGAGACCTTGCGCTATTTCGGCAACGACAAGGCCCGTGCCGCGGCGGCGCTCGGCATCAGCCTCAAGACGATCTACAACCGCC
>DATNBK010000250.1:0-24232 GCA_035571995.1 Rhodanobacter sp. | reverse complement strand
AAGGCGATGAGAGCGAGATTGGCGTGCCCTCGATCAAGAAGCTGGTGGATGTGCTGGACAGCTACATTCCCGAGCCGGTGCGGGCGATCGACAAGCCGTTCCTGATGCCGGTGGAAGACGTGTTCTCGATTTCGGGACGCGGCACGGTGGTGACGGGGCGCATCGAGCGCGGCGTGATCAAGGTGGGCGACGAAGTCGAGGTGGTGGGCATCCGCGACACGCAGAAGACGACGGTGACGGGCGTGGAGATGTTCCGCAAGCTGCTGGACCAGGGGCAGGCGGGCGACAACGCGGGCCTGCTGCTGCGGGGGCTGAAGCGGGACGACGTGGAGCGCGGCCAGGTGCTGGCCAAGCCGGGGTCGATCCATCCGCACACGGACTTCGAGGCCGAGGTGTACGTACTGTCCAAGGACGAAGGTGGCCGGCACACGCCGTTCTTCAAGGGCTATCGTCCGCAGTTCTACTTCCGCACGACGGACGTGACGGGTGCGGTGACCTTGCCCGAGGGTGTGGAGATGGTGATGCCTGGGGACAACGTGAAGATGGTGGTGAGCCTGATCCACCCGATCGCGATGGACGAAGGGCTGCGTTTTGCCATCCGCGAAGGCGGCCGCACGGTCGGCGCCGGCGTCGTCGCCAAGGTCGTCAAGTAATTCTGGCGCCCCCGAAACCAATCAAGAGCGCGCTTCATAGCCACCAAGGGCGCGCTTCATCCAAGAGTCCGGCATGGATGCCGAGCTTTATTCTTCGCCGTCATGGAGGACGGCATAAATTACGCCAGTAGCTCAATTGGCAGAGCAGCGGTCTCCAAAACCGCAGGTTGGGGGTTCAAGTCCCTCCTGGCGTGCCACTCCCGAGGATCGATCGCGGGCGGGGTGGGTGCAGCCGACCTTCGGGTCCGGTGTGCCGCCGCTACCCGATCAACGCATGACTACGAAACCAGAACAGTCCAAACCCGCGGATTTGCGCGACATCGGCAAATTGATCCTCGCCGTGGCCATCGTTGCCGCAGCCATCTTTGCCTACTCCTGGTTCGGCAATGACGCCGCCGTGCCCACTTCGGTGCGGGTCGCCGGCTTGCTGGTGGCCATTGCCGTGGCGATCGTCATTGCCGCGTTCACCGCCCCCGGGCGGCGCATGCGCGGTTTCGTCGCCGAAACCCAGTTCGAGATGCGCAAGGTGGTGTGGCCCACCCGCGACGAGACACTCAAGACCACGGGTATCATCATCCTGGTGGTGATTGCATTGTCGCTGTTGCTGGGCCTGATCGACCTGATCCTGAAGTCGGTCATCCTGGATTGGTTGCTGAAGTTGGGATCCTGAGAGGCTGAGCATGAGCAAGCGTTGGTATGTGGTGCACGCCTATTCGGGTTTCGAAAACCAAGTGAAGCGCGCCTTGGAAGAACGCATCCGGCGGGAAGGGATGGAGGAGAAGTTTGGCGAGATCCTCATCCCCACCGAGGAAGTCGTGGAGATGCGTTCGGGGCAGAAGCGGCGCAGCGAGCGCAAGTTCTTCCCTGGTTACGTGCTGGTGCAGATCGAGGCCGACAGCGAGGGCAAGGCGCCGCGCATCGACGATGAATGCTGGCATCTGATCAAGGACACGCCGAAGGTCCTTGGTTTCATCGGCGGCACCGCGGATCGCCCGCTGCCCATCAAGGACAGCGAGGCCGAGGGCATCCTGAGCCGGGTGCGCGAGGGTGTGGAGAAGCCCCGCCCCAAGGTGCTGTTCGAGCCGGGCGAGATGGTCCGGGTCACCGATGGCCCGTTCAACGACTTCAACGGCGTGGTCGAGGAAGTCAACTACGAGAAGAGCCGGCTGCGCGTTGCAGTGCTCATTTTTGGCCGCTCGACCCCGGTCGAGCTCGAGTTTGGGCAGGTCGAGAAGGCCTGAGCCACTGCGCGGCCCGGAGTTCACGCCGCCGCCCGGCCCCGGCCCCGGCCCCGGCCCGCGGCATCCGGCCGCATCGGCGGCGCCACCGGCAAAGCCATTGCCGCTTGCGTGATTTGCCGCGCATCGCTACACTACGAAGTTCTTGCGCGAGAACAACCACTCCGCGCCAGTCATTGTTGTGGCCGGCATGAGGCCGGCTTTCCCATCATCACGGATCGATGCATAGCGAGGAGCCGCAAGGCGTCCGCACTCGCGAGGACCTTCCATGGCAAAGAAAGTCACTGGTTACATCAAGTTGCAGGTGAAGGCCGGTCAGGCCAACCCGTCGCCGCCGGTGGGCCCTGCCCTCGGCCAGCGCGGCTTGAACATCATGGAGTTTTGCAAGGCCTTCAACGCGGCCACGCAGAAGCTCGAGCCAGGCCTGCCGATCCCGGTGATCATCACCGCCTATTCGGATCGCAGCTTCACCTTCATCACCAAGACCCCACCGGCCACCGTGCTGCTGAAGAAGATCACCGGCGTGGACAAGGGCTCGGCCAAGCCGAACACCGCCAAGGTCGGCGTGGTCAAGCGCAAGCAGCTTGAGGACATCGCCAAGCAAAAGCAGCCCGACCTGACGGCTGCCGACCTGGACGCTGCAGTGCGCACCATTGCCGGTAGCGCGCGCAGCATGGGCTTGACGGTGGAGGGCTGAGCCATGGCAAAGATCACGAAACGCATGAAAGCCGCCCGCGCCGCGGTACAGCCAGGCAAGCTCTATGCGCTTGACGACGCCTTGCAGATCGTCAAGGGCAATGCCAGCGCCAAGTTTGCCGAGTCGGTGGATGTGGCGGTGCGTCTTGGCATCGACGCGAAAAAGTCCGACCAGGGCGTACGCGGCTCTTCGCTGTTGCCGCATGGGACGGGCAAAACGGTAAAGGTGGCGGTGTTCTGCCCCGCCGGTGAGAAGGCCGAGGCGGCAAAGGCCGCAGGTGCCGATGCCGTGGGCATGGACGACCTGGCCGAGCGCATGCGCGGCGGCGAGCTCGACTTCGACCGCGTGATTGCCACGCCGGATGCGATGCGCGTGGTGGGCAAGCTGGGCCAGTTGCTTGGGCCGCGTGGCTTGATGCCGAATCCGAAGGATGGCTCGGTTGCCGCCGATGTCGCCGCCGCGGTCAAGAATGCCAAGGCCGGCCAAGTGAAGTTCCGCAACGACAAGGCCGGCATCGTGCACGCCACGATCGGCAAGGCCACGTTCGAGGCCGCGCAACTGGCGGACAACCTCAATGCCCTGATTGCCGACCTGCTCAAGGCCAAGCCTTCCACGGCCAAGGGCCAGTTCCTGCAGAAGGTGGCGGTCTCCAGCACGATGGGCGTGGGCGTCACCGTCGATACGGCAACCTTGGCGACTGCAGCCAAGGCATGAGTTTCCAAGTCCCGCGCGGCTGCGGCCGCTGCGGGCAGGTTTTGAAGGCAGCTCCGGCAAGCCACATGGCCAGCCGGGGATGACCGTCAAAGACCGCAGGTTGGGAGTTGCCTCCCTTTAATCGACGATTCGCCAGTTTGGGAATCCGAGGCCTGCGCAGATGGTGCTGCCAGAACAGGATTTGGTTCCTGGAACGGCCACCAAGGCGACACCTGCGGGTGTCGACGGACGAACAGGGCAGTTTGTCTGGTAACGCTTTCGGATCCGTGGCGTGGACGCAACGGGTTACGAGTTCGGAGAAAAGAAATGGCACTCAATCTTGCACAAAAGAAAGAGGTCGTTACCGAACTGGCTGGAGTGGCTGCCACGGCGCATTCGCTGGTGGCTGCGGAATACGCGGGTCTGACTGTTGCCCAGCTCACCGAGCTGCGCAAGAAAGCGCGTGAGTCCGGGGTTTTCCTCAAGGTGGCGAAGAACACATTGGTTCGTCGCGCCGTGGAAGGCACCTCGTACAGCGGCACCGTGGACCAGTTGGTTGGTCCGCTGCTGTTTGCGTTTTCGCAAGAGGATCCGGGGGCCGCAGGTCGCCTGGTGAAGGATTTCGCCAAGGACAACGAGAAGCTGCAAGCCAAGCTTGTGGCCATCGGCGGCAAGGTCTACCCGGCGTCGCATGTCGACGTGCTGGCGTCCTTGCCTACCCGGGAGCAGGCCTTGGGCCAGCTGCTCGGTTGTCTGGTCCAGCCGGCCACCATGCTGGTACGGGTCCTGGCCGAGCCTGCGTCGCAACTCGCACGCAGCCTTGGGCAGATTGGCGAGCAGAAAAAAGCCGCGTAACGGTCTTGGTTTGGTTATTGCGTGAACACGCTTCACGCTTACTTTCAGGAGTTGTCACATGTCCCTTAGCACTGACGAGATCATCGAAGCCATCGGCAGCAAATCCCTCATCGAGGTGATGGAGCTGGTGCATGCGATGGAAGAGAAGTTTGGCGTGTCTGCGGCGGCCCCGGTGGCTGCAGCGGCCGGCCCGGCTGCGGCCGCTGGCCCGGCTGCCGAAGAGCAGACCGAGTTCAATGTGGTTTTGGCCGCCATGGGCGAGAAGAAGATCGAGGTGATCAAGGTCGTTCGCGCGATCACCGGACTTGGCTTGAAGGAAGCCAAGGACATGGTCGAAGGCGCGCCGCAGGTTGTGAAGGAAGCGGTAGCCAAGGCGGATGCCGAAAAGTTCAAGAAGGATCTGGAAGCTGCTGGCGCCAAAGTCGAATTGAAGTAATCGGCGTTTGCGCGCCGTTCCTTCGAGTTGAACCGGGCGGGGCCTGGGAGCGAAAGCTTCCGGGCCTTGCGTGCTTTGCCACGGAACGTGGAGTGAGGAACCCGTTACGCCCTGGCGCAATGGCCAGGCCAGCAGGTTCCTTGCTTCCCTCCCCAGCTGTTTTGTAGAGCTCATTCATTATCAGCCGGCACCTGCCGCCGGCGTCACTGCGAACCGAGGCGCTATCGATCATGGCCTACTCGTTTACCGAGAAGAAGCGTATCCGCAAGGATTTTGGCAAGCGTCCTCCCGTGCTGGAGGTGCCCAACCTGCTGACCATACAGACCGAATCCTACCGGGAGTTCCTGCAGGCGGACATCCCGCCCAAGCAACGCGCTGACAAAGGTTTGCACGCAGCATTGCAATCCGTGTTCCCGATTTCCAGCTATTCCGGCAACGCCGCCCTCGAGTACGTCGGCTATCGGCTGGGCGAGCCGGCGTTTGACGAGCGCGAGTGCCGCAACCGTGGCATGAGCTATGGCGCGCCCCTGCGCACCACGGTACGCCTGGTCATCTACGACAAGGACAGCCCGGCCTCGAAGAAGGTCGTCAAGTACATCAAGGAGCAGGAAGTCTACATGGGCGAAATCCCGCTCATGACCGACACCGGCACCTTCATCATCAACGGCACGGAGCGCGTGATCGTCTCGCAGCTGCACCGTTCGCCGGGGGTGTTCTTCGACCATGACCGTGGCAAGACCCACAGCTCGGGCAAGCTGCTGTTTTCCGCGCGCGTCATTCCCTACCGCGGCTCATGGCTGGACTTCGAGTTCGACCCCAAGGACGCGCTGTTCACCCGCATCGACCGTCGCCGCAAGTTGCCGGTGACCGTGCTGCTGCGCGCGCTCGGCTATACCACCGAAGAGATGCTGGCAATCTTCTTCGAGCACAACGTGTTCCACCTGGGCAAGAAGACGGGGCTGACTCTGGAGCTGGTCGCCGAGCGCCTGCGCGGCGAGACGCTGAGCTTCGACCTGGCGGTCGGTGGCAAGGTGTTGGTGGAGGCCGGCAAGCGCATCACTGCGCGCCACGTGCGCCAGCTCGCGGCCGAGAACATCACCCACCTGGAGGTGCCGGACGATTACCTCGTCTCGCGCATCCTGGCGACGGACATCGTCGACGCCAACACCGGCGAACTGCTGGCGTCGGCGAACGACGAGATCGCCATCGAGCACCTGGAGGCGTTCCGCAAGGCCGGCATCGAGGTGTTGCCGACGCTGTACGTGAACGACCTGGACCGCGGTGCCTACATCTCCCACACCTTGCGCATCGACAACACCACGACCCAGCTCGAGGCCTTGGTGGAGATCTACCGCATGATGCGTCCCGGCGAGCCGCCGACCAAGGACGCCGCGCAGAACCTGTTCTTCAACCTGTTCTTCACCTTCGACCGCTACGACTTGTCCGCGGTTGGCCGCATGAAGTTCAACCGCCGCGTGGGCCGCAAGGAAATCACCGGCCCGGGCGTGCTCTACGACTATCGTTACTTCGCCACCCGCAAGGACGACGAGTCCGTGCGCCTGGTGGAGGAGCAGGGCGAGCGCTCCGACCTGCTGGAAGTGCTGAAGGTCCTGATCGACATCAAGAACGGCCATGGCACGGTGGATGACATCGACCACCTGGGCAACCGTCGCGTGCGTTCGGTTGGCGAGATGGCGGAGAACACGTTCCGCATCGGCCTGGTCCGCGTCGAGCGGGCGGTGCGCGAGCGCCTGTCGCTGGCCGAGGCCGATGGCCTGACCCCGCAGGACCTGATCAATGCCAAGCCGGTGGCCGCTGCGGTGAAGGAGTTCTTCGGCTCCTCGCAGCTGTCCCAGTTCATGGACCAGAACAACCCCTTGTCCGAGGTCACGCACAAGCGCCGCGTGTCCGCGCTTGGGCCAGGCGGCCTGACCCGCGAGCGTGCCGGCTTCGAGGTGCGCGACGTGCATCCGACCCATTACGGCCGGGTGTGCACCATCGAGACGCCGGAAGGCCCGAACATCGGCCTGATCAACTCCCTGGCGGTCTATGCGCGCACCAACTCGTACGGCTTCCTGGAGACGCCGTACCGCGAGGTGCACAACAGCAAGGTCACCGACAAGGTCGACTACCTGTCGGCAATCGAGGAAGGCGACCACGTGATTGCCCAGGCGAACTCGCCGCTGGACAAGCACGGTGCGTTCATCGAGGACTTCGTGTCCTGCCGTTTCCGCGGCGAGTCCGAGCTGCGTCCGGCGTCCGAGGTCGACTACATGGACGTCTCGCCAATGCAGACCGTGTCCGTGGCAGCGGCGCTGGTGCCGTTCCTCGAGCACGACGACGCGAACCGCGCCTTGATGGGCGCGAACATGCAGCGCCAGGCGGTGCCGACGTTGCGTTCCGAAACGCCGCTGGTCGGCACCGGCATCGAGCGCGCGGTGGCCCGTGACTCCGGCGTCATCGTCACCGCCCGGCGCGGTGGCGTGATCGACCAGGTCGACGCGGCGCGCATCGTGGTGCGCGTGGCGGAAGACGAAGTGGGCGACAACGACGCCGGCGTGGACATCTATACGCTGACCAAGTACACGCGCTCGAACCAGAACACCAACCTCAACCAGCGTCCGCTGGTCAACGTGGGTGACGTGGTGGCGAAGGGCGATACGCTGGCCGACGGTTCGTCGACCGACCTGGGCGAGCTCGCACTCGGCCAGAACATGCTGATCGCGTTCATGCCGTGGAACGGCTACAACTTCGAGGACTCGGTGCTGTTGTCCGAGCGCGTGGTTGAGGAAGACCGCTTCACCTCGATCCACATCGAGGAGCTGTCGTGCATCGCGCGTGACACCAAGTTGGGTGCCGAGGACATCACCGCGGACATCCCTAACGTCGGCGAGCAGGCGCTGGCGCGGCTCGACGAGTCCGGCATCGTCTATATCGGCGCCGAGGTGAAGGCCGGCGACATCCTGGTCGGCAAGGTCACGCCCAAGGGCGAGAGCCAGTTGACCCCGGAAGAGAAGCTGCTGCGCGCGATCTTCGGCGAGAAGGCGTCCGACGTGAAGGACAGCTCGCTGCGCGTCTCGCCGGGCATGGACGGCACGGTGATCGACGTGCAGGTGTTCACGCGCGACGGCATCGAGAAGGACAAGCGCGCGAAGCAGATCGAGGAGACCGAGGTCAAGCGCGTGCGCAAGGACCTGGAGGACCAGTTCCGTATCCTCGAGGCGGCCATCTACAGCCGCATGCGTTCGCAGCTCGTCGGCAAGGTCGCGGCCAGTGGCCCAAGTGGCCTGAAGCGCGGCACGGCCATCACCGATGCCTACCTGGACGGCTTGAAGAAGGACGACTGGTTCAAGATCAACGTCAAGGAAGAGGAAGTCACCGAGTTCCTCGAGCGGGCCGCGGAGCAGGTCAAGCGCCACCGTGAGGAGTTCGACAAACGCTTCAAGGAGAAGCAGGCCAAGATCACGCAGGGCGACGACCTGGCCCCTGGCGTGCTGAAGATGGTCAAGGTGTTCGTGGCCGTCAAGCGGCGCATCCAGCCAGGCGACAAGATGGCCGGGCGCCACGGCAACAAGGGCGTCGTGTCCAACGTCGTCCCAGTCGAGGACATGCCATACAGCGCCGACGGTACGCCTATGGACATCGTCCTGAACCCGCTGGGCGTGCCTTCGCGCATGAACATCGGCCAAGTGCTGGAAATGCACCTGGGCTGGGCGGCCAAGGGCCTGGGCAAGAAGATCCAGGGCATGCTCGAGGCGCAGGAAAAGGTAGCCAAGATCCGCGAATTCCTGGACCAGATCTACAACGGCAGCGTGAGTGGCGCGGTCCAGCACGTGGACCTGAAATCGCTGACCGACGAGGAGATCTTCGCCCTGGCCACGAACCTGCAGAAGGGCGTGCCGATGGCGACGCCGGTGTTCGACGGCGCCGAGGAAACCGAGATCAAGGCGATGCTGAAGCTGGCCGACCTGCCCCAGTCGGGACAGACCACGTTGTACGACGGACGCACCGGCGAAGCCTTCGATCGCCCGGTGACGGTCGGCTACATGCACTACCTGAAGCTCAACCACCTGGTCGACGACAAGATGCATGCGCGCTCGACCGGCCCGTACTCGCTGGTTACCCAGCAGCCGCTGGGCGGCAAGGCCCAGTTTGGCGGGCAGCGCTTTGGCGAAATGGAAGTGTGGGCGCTGGAAGCGTATGGCGCGGCCTATACCCTGCAGGAAATGTTGACGGTGAAGTCCGACGACGTGCAGGGCCGCAACCAGATGTACAAGAACATCGTAGACGGCAATCACGAGATGTCCGCAGGCATGCCGGAATCCTTCAATGTGCTGGTGAAGGAAATCCGCTCGCTGTGCATCGACATCGATCTGGAAGAGATCAAGTGATCAACCGCGCAGCTACAGGAGCCATGCAATGAAAGATCTGCTCAATCTGTTCAACCAGCAGCGTGCCGTGCCGGATTTCGACGCGATCAAGATCGCGTTGGCCTCGCCGGAGCTGATTCGCTCGTGGTCCTACGGCGAGGTGAAGAAGCCCGAGACGATCAACTATCGCACGTTCAAGCCGGAGCGTGACGGTCTCTTCTGCGCGGCCATTTTCGGCCCGGTGAAGGACTACGAGTGCCTGTGCGGCAAGTACAAGCGCATGAAGCATCGCGGCGTGGTATGCGAGAAGTGCGGCACCGAGGTCACCCTGGCCAAGGTGCGCCGCGAGCGCATGGGCCACATCGAGCTGGCCAGCCCGACCGCGCACATCTGGTTCCTGAAGTCGCTGCCCTCGCGTATCGGCTTGATGCTGGACATGACCCTGCGCGACATCGAACGCATCCTGTATTTCGAGGCGTTCGTGGTCATCGATCCGGGCATGACCCCGCTCGAGCGCGGTCAGTTGCTGAGCGAGGAGCAGTACCTGGAGGCGACCGAGGAGCACGGCGACGAGTTTGACGCCCGCATGGGCGCCGAGGCGGTGCGTGAACTGCTGAAATCGCTGGATCTGCGCGCGGAAGTGACGCGCCTGACCGAGGAAATCGCGGCCACCAAGTCCGAGACCAAGCTCAAGCGCCTGACCAAGCGGGTCAAGCTGGTCGAGGCATTCCTGGAATCCGGCAACAAGCCGGAGTGGATGGTGCTGACCGTGCTGCCGGTGCTGCCGCCGGACCTGCGCCCGCTGGTGCCGCTGGATGGCGGCCGCTTCGCCACGTCGGACCTCAACGACCTGTACCGTCGCGTGATCAACCGCAACAACCGCCTGAAGCGGCTGCTTGAACTCAATGCGCCGGACATCATCGTGCGCAACGAGAAGCGCATGCTGCAGGAATCGGTGGATGCATTGCTCGACAACGGTCGCCGCGGCCGTGCCATCACCGGCACCAACAAGCGTGCGCTGAAGTCGCTGGCCGACATGATCAAGGGCAAGCAGGGCCGGTTCCGCCAGAACCTGCTCGGCAAGCGCGTGGATTACTCCGGCCGTTCCGTGATCGCGGTCGGCCCGACGCTGCGCCTGCACCAGTGCGGCCTGCCCAAGAAGATGGCGCTGGAGCTGTTCAAGCCCTTCATCTTCGCCAAGCTGCAGGCACGTGGTGAAGCCACCACGATCAAGGCGGCGAAGAAGCTGGTCGAGCGCGAAGAGCCGATGGTCTGGGATATCCTGGAAGAGGTGATCCGCGAGCACCCGGTCCTGCTCAACCGCGCACCGACCCTGCATCGCCTCGGCATCCAGGCGTTCGAACCCAAGCTCATCGAGGGCAAGGCGATCCGCCTGCACCCACTGGTGTGCACGGCGTTCAACGCCGACTTCGATGGCGACCAGATGGCCATCCACGTGCCGCTGTCGATCGAGGCGCAGCTGGAAGCGCGCACGCTGATGATGTCCACCAACAACATCCTCAGCCCGGCGAACGGCGAGCCGATCATCGTGCCGACCCAGGACGTGGTGCTGGGCCTGTACTACATGACCCGCGAGCTGACCAACGTGAAGGGCAGCGGCATGGTGTTTGCCGACGTGGCCGAAGTGCGCCGCGCCTACGACAACCGCGCCGTCGTGCTGCACGCCAAGATCAAGGTGCGCCTGCACCAGGTGCACCTGGCTGAGGACGGCTCGCGCACGACGACCATCTCGCTGGTGGATACCACCGTCGGCCGCGCGCTGATGATGGAGATCCTGCCGGAGGGCCTGCCGTTCGAGCTGGCCAACACCGAGCTCAACAAGCGCGCCATTTCCCGCCTGATCAACGCCAGCTACCGGCTGCTCGGGCTGAAGGACACCGTGGTATTTGCCGACCAGCTGATGTACACCGGCTATCGGTTGGCCACGCGCTCGGGCATCTCCATCTGCGTCGACGACATGCTCATCCCGGCCGAGAAGAAGCCGATCATCGATGAGGCCGAAAAGGAAGTCGTGGAGATCCAGCAGCAATACCAGTCTGGCCTGGTCACCGCGGGCGAGCGTTACAACAAGGTGGTGGACATCTGGTCGCGTACCAGCGAGCAGGTCGCCAAGGCCATGATCGATGGCATCGGCACCGAGAAGGTGCCCAGCGCCGAAGGCAAGCTGGTCGACCAGAAGTCGATGAATTCGCTCTACATCATGGCCGATTCAGGTGCGCGTGGTTCGGTGGCGCAGATCCGCCAGCTGGCCGGCATGCGTGGCCTGATGGCGCGTCCGGACGGCTCGATCATCGAGACCCCGATCAAGGCCAACTTCCGCGAAGGCCTGAACGTGCTGCAGTACTTCAACTCCACCCACGGCGCGCGCAAGGGCCTGGCGGACACGGCGCTGAAGACCGCCAACTCCGGTTACCTCACCCGTCGCCTGGTCGACGTGGCGCAGGACGTAGTCGTCACCATGGATGACTGCGGCACCACCAATGGCCTGATCATGCAACCGATCGTCGAGGGTGGCGACGTGGTCGAGCCGCTTGGCAACCTGGTGCTCGGCCGCGTGGTGGTCGGCGACGTCTATGCCCCGGGCGAGGACGATGAGCCGATCGTGTCGACGAACACGCTGCTCAACGAGGCGCTGATCGAGAAACTCGATGCCGCCGGCGTGCAGATGGTGAAGGTGCGCTCGCCGATCACCTGCGAGGCGCCCCATGGCGTGTGCAAGCTGTGCTACGGCCGCGACCTGGCCCGTGGCCACCTGGTCAACATGGGCGAGGCGGTCGGCGTCGTCGCCGCGCAGTCCATTGGCGAGCCGGGCACGCAGCTGACCATGCGCACGTTCCACATTGGCGGTGCCGCTTCGCGTGCCGCTGCGGTGGACAACGTGGCGGTGAAGACCACCGGTACGCTGAAATACAACAACCTGAAGTCGGTGCACCACAAGCAGGGTCACCTGGTGGCCGTGTCACGGTCTGGCGAGCTGAGCGTGATCGACTCTGCCGGTCGCGAGCGCGAGCGCTACAAGATCCCGTACGGCGCCACCATCGCGGTCAAGGATGGATCGCCGGTGAAGCAGGGCCAGACCGTGGCCAACTGGGATCCGCATACACACCCGATCGTCACCGAAGTGGCCGGCGTGGTGCGCTTCATCGATTTCATGGATGGGGTCACGGTACAAAGCCAGATCGACGAACTCACCGGCCTGGAGTCGGCCGTGGTGATCGATCCCAAGCGGCGTGGTACCCAGGCCAAGGACCTGCGCCCGATCGTGCGCCTGGAAGACGCCAAGGGCCGGGAGCTGAAGCTGCCGGGGACGGACATTGCCGCGCAGTACTTCCTGCCGGCTGGTGCCATCGTCTCGATCCAGAACGGCGCGCAGGTCGGCGTCGGCGACGTTGTCGCGCGTATCCCGCAGGCGTCCTCCAAGACGCGTGACATCACCGGCGGCCTGCCGCGCGTGGCCGACTTGTTCGAGGCGCGCAAGCCCAAGGAGCCGGCGATCCTGGCCGAGCGTTCGGGCATTGTCAGCTTCGGCAAGGACACCAAGGGCAAGCAGCGCCTGGTGATCAGGGACGTGGACGGCAACGAGCACGAGGAGCTGATCCCGAAATGGCGCCAGGTCATCGTGTTCGAGGGTGAGCACGTGGAGAAGGGCGAAACCGTCGTCGACGGCGAGCCGAGTCCGCATGACATTCTGCGCCTGCTCGGCGTCGAGCCGCTTGCCTCGTACCTGGTCAAGGAAATCCAGGACGTGTATCGCCTGCAGGGCGTGAAGATCAACGACAAGCACATCGAGGCGATCATTCGCCAGATGCTGCGCAAGGTCGAGATCACCGATCCGGGCGATAGCCATTACCTGCATGGCGAGCAGGTGGAGCGCACGCGCATCAACACCGAAAACGCGGCAGCCATCGCCAAGGGTGAGCGGCCTGCCGAGTATCAGTCGGTGCTGCTGGGCATCACCAAGGCGTCGTTGGCCACGGAGTCGTTCATCTCGGCCGCGTCGTTCCAGGAGACCACCCGCGTGCTCACCGAGGCGGCAGTCCGCGGTACCCGCGATACCTTGCGGGGCCTGAAGGAAAATGTTATTGTTGGTCGGTTAATCCCAGCGGGTACAGGGTTGGCCTACCACATGGCACGCCGCCGTAAGGATGGCTTGACCGCTGCGGAACTGGATACGCTTGCAGGCGGCACGCCTGCAGCGACCGTGGTCGAGGATCCGGTCACCAACATCAACGATGCGGAATAACCCGGCCGGGGATTTTTCCAGGCCGGGTAGGCGAGGTACACGGACGTACTTCGTTTCTGCATTCCCAAAATCGGGGCGCCCGCTTGTTCGGCGGGTGCCGTGCATGTTAAATTCCCGCTTCTTGGCAGGCCAGATTCGATCGGGCGGCCTTTATGTTTTCAGGAACTGCTCTGCATGACCACAGTCAACCAATTGGTACGCAAGTCGCGTAGCCCGAAGACCTACAAGAGTGGGTCGCCGGCGCTGGAAAGCAGCCCGCAGCGCCGTGGCGTCTGCACGCGCGTGTACACGACCACGCCGAAAAAGCCTAACTCGGCCTTGCGCAAGGTCGCCAAGGTGCGCCTGACGAACGGCTACGAGGTCATCAGTTACATCGGTGGCGAAGGCCACAATCTCCAGGAACACTCGGTGGTGCTCATCCGTGGCGGCCGCGTCAAGGACCTGCCTGGCGTGCGCTACCACACCGTGCGCGGCAGCCTCGACTGCGCGGGCGTCACCAAGCGCCGCCAGTCCCGTTCCAAGTACGGCGCCAAGCGCCCGAAGAAGTAATCAACCCGCGGCCCCGGGGCCGCTTCCCGGCGGACGTGAGTTGTCCGCACAAATGACGGACAACACACATGTCGCGTAAAGGTTCACATCCCGCCCGATTGATCCTGCCAGATCCGAAGCATGGCAGCCAGTTGATTGCGCGTTTCATCAACATGGTGATGAAGAGCGGCAAGAAGTCCGTCGCCGAGGGCATCGTCTACGGTGCGCTGTCGCATATCGGCGAAAAGCATGGCGAGCCGGTCGTGCTGGTCGAGAAGGCGTTGAACAACATCGCGCCTGCCGTGGAGGTGAAGTCGCGGCGCGTGGGCGGTGCCACCTACCAGGTGCCGGTGGAAGTCCGTCCGGGCCGGCGCATGGCGCTGGCCATGCGCTGGGTGATCGACGCGGCGCGCAAGCGCGGCGAGATATCCATGCCGCGCAAGCTGGCGGCCGAGCTGCTTGAGGCTTCCGAGAGCCGCGGTGGCGCAGCCAAGAAGCGCGAGGAAACGCACCGCATGGCAGAGGCCAACAAGGCGTTCTCGCATTACCGCTGGTAATTGGTTGTTGCTTGCCGTCCTCCTGGCGGCGAAGACCAGGCCGCCACCCATGGCGGACATGTAATGGCAGAGCCGCCCTCCCTGGCGGCGAAGATCAAAGCCCACCGTCCGTGGCGGACAATTCATAACGAAAACCGTCCTCCCTGACGGCGAAGATTAAAGCCCGCCATCCATGGCGGACAATTCAATAAAGGCGCGACCCGAAGGTGGCATGACTACGCGGTCGGACGCTGAGTACAGGTAGACAACATGGCACGCACCACTCCCATCGAACGTTACCGTAACTTCGGCATCATGGCGCACATCGATGCCGGCAAGACCACGACCACCGAGCGCATCCTGTTCTACACCGGCGTCAGCCACAAGATTGGCGAAGTGCACGATGGCGCCGCCACGATGGACTGGATGGAGCAGGAACAGGAGCGTGGCATCACGATCACCTCCGCGGCGACGACGTGCTTCTGGAAGGGCATGGACGGCACGTTCGAACAGCACCGCTTCAACATCATCGATACCCCGGGACACGTCGACTTCACGATCGAAGTGGAGCGTTCGCTGCGCGTGCTCGATGGCGCAGTGTTCGTGCTGTGCGCGGTGGGTGGCGTGCAGCCGCAGTCGGAGACCGTGTGGCGCCAGGCCAACAAATACAAAGTACCGCGCCTTGCGTTCGTCAACAAGATGGATCGCACTGGCGCGAACTTCGACAAGGTGGTGGGCCAGCTGAAGTCCCGCCTGGGCGCCAACCCCGTGCCGATGCAGGTGCCGATTGGCGCCGAAGACAAGTTCGAGGGTGTGGTCGACCTGGTCAAGATGAAGGCGTTGTACTGGGACATGGAATCCCAGGGCATGAAATTCACGCATGCGGAGATTCCGGCCGAGCTGAAGGATGCTGCCGAGAAGGCGCACAACTTCATGGTCGAGGCGGCGGCGGAGACCTCCGAAGAGCTGATGGACAAGTACCTGGAGGAAGGTGACCTGTCCGAGGCGGACGTCCTCGCTGGTTTGCGTGCGGGTACGCTCGCGGCGTCGTTGATCCCGGTGTTCTGCGGTACGGCGTTCAAGAACAAGGGCGTGCAGGCCATGCTCGATGGCGTCATCGAGCTGCTGCCCTCGCCAGTCGACCGCCCGGCAGTGGCGGGACTGGACGAGAACGAGGAAGAAGTGCATCGCCAGGCCAGCGACAGCGAGCCGTTCTCGGCGCTCGCGTTCAAGATCATGACGGACCCGTTTGTCGGTTCGCTCACCTTCTTCCGCGTGTATTCCGGCGTGCTCAACTCCGGCGACACCGTATACAACCCGATCAAGCTCAAGAAGGAGCGCATTGGCCGCATCCTGCAGATGCATTCCAACGACCGGCACGAGATCAAGGAAGTGCGCGCCGGGGACATCGCCGCGGCCGTCGGCCTGAAGGACGTGACCACGGGCGATACGCTATGCGCGCAGGATCACCTGGTGACGCTCGAGCGCATGACGTTCCCCGAGCCGGTGATCGCCATGGCGGTGGAGCCCAAGACCAAGTCCGACCAAGAGAAGATGGGCGTTGCCCTGGGTCGCCTGGCGGCCGAGGATCCGTCATTCCGCGTGCGTACCGACGAGGAATCCGGCCAGACCATCATTGCCGGCATGGGCGAGTTGCACCTTGACATCCTGGTTGACCGCATGCGCCGCGAGTTCAACGTCGAGGCCAACGTCGGCAAGCCGCAGGTGGCGTATCGCGAGACCATCCGCAAGCAGGTGACGGCCGACTACAAGCACGCCAAGCAGTCCGGCGGCAAGGGTCAGTACGGCCACGTGGTGATCGAGCTCATCCCGCAGGAGCGCGGCAAGGGTTACGAATTCGAAAACGCCATCACCGGCGGCGCAATTCCCAAGGAGTTCATCCCGGCAGTCGACAAGGGCCTGCGCGAGACCATCACCAGTGGGCCGTTGGCCGGCTATCCGGTGGTCGACGTGAAGGTGCGCCTGGTCGACGGTTCCTACCACGACGTCGACTCGTCAGAAATGGCGTTCAAGCTTGCCGCTTCCATGGCCTTCAAGGAAGGCTTCCGCAAGGCGGACCCGGTACTGCTCGAGCCGATGATGAAGATCGAGGTGGTGACTCCGGAAGATTACATGGGTGATGTGATGGGCGACCTGAGCCGTCGGCGTGGCGTGTTGCGCGGACAGGAGGATTCGCCCTCGGGCAAGGTGGTCGACGCCACCGTTCCGCTCGGCGAAATGTTCGGCTACGCCACCAGCCTGCGTTCGCAAACCCAGGGTCGGGCGACGTTCACCATGGAATTCGACTACTACGCCGAGGCGCCGAACAACATCGCCGAGCAGGTGATCAAGAAGGGCTAGTTTTGTATTTTTGCATTCCTCCGTGAATGCGCAGATCAAGAGGCGGCCCATCCGTGGCCGCATATTTCAGAAAAGAATGGCACTCCCAGTCTAGAGGTTCGAGTCATGGCAAAGGGCAAATACGAACGCACGAAGCCGCACATCAACGTGGGGACGATCGGTCACGTGGATCACGGCAAGACGACGCTGACAGCGGCGCTGACGAAGCTGGGAGCGGACCGTTTCGGCGGCGAGTTCAAGGCGTACGACCAGATCGACATGGCGCCGGAAGAGAAGGCGCGCGGTATCACGATTTCGACGTCGCACGTGGAGTACGAGTCGCCGACGCGGCACTACGCGCACGTGGACTGCCCGGGACACGCGGACTACGTGAAGAACATGATCACGGGAGCGGCGCAGATGGACGGCGCGATCCTGGTGGTGTCGGCGGCGGACGGCCCGATGCCGCAGACGCGCGAGCACATCCTGCTGAGCCGGCAGGTGGGCGTGCCGTACATCGTGGTCTACCTGAACAAGGCGGACATGGTGGATGACGCCGAGCTGCTCGAGCTGGTGGAAATGGAAGTGCGCGAGCTGCTGAGCAAGTACGAGTTTCCGGGCGACGACACGCCGATCGTGGTGGGTTCGGCGCTGAAGGCGCTGGAAGGCGATGAGAGCGAGATTGGCGTGCCCTCGATCAAGAAGCTGGTGGATGTGCTGGACAGCTACATTCCCGAGCCGGTGCGGGCGATCGACAAGCCGTTCCTGATGCCGGTGGAAGACGTGTTCTCGATTTCGGGGCGCGGCACGGTGGTGACGGGGCGCATCGAGCGCGGCGTGATCAAGGTGGGCGACGAAGTCGAGGTGGTGGGGATCCGCGAGACGCAGAAGACGACGGTGACGGGCGTGGAGATGTTCCGCAAGCTGCTGGACCAGGGGCAGGCGGGCGACAATGCGGGCCTGCTGCTGCGCGGGCTGAAGCGGGACGACGTGGAGCGCGGCCAGGTGCTGGCCAAGCCGGGGTCGATCCATCCGCACACGGACTTCGAGGCAGAGGTGTACGTACTGTCCAAGGACGAAGGTGGCCGGCACACGCCGTTCTTCAAGGGCTATCGTCCGCAGTTCTACTTCCGCACGACGGACGTGACGGGTGCGGTGACCTTGCCCGAGGGCGTGGAGATGGTGATGCCTGGCGACAACGTGAAGATGGTGGTGAGCCTGATCCACCCGATCGCGATGGACGAGGGTTTGCGTTTTGCCATCCGCGAAGGCGGCCGCACGGTCGGTGCCGGCGTCGTCGCCAAGGTCGTCAAGTAATTCCCTCCGGGGGCTTCCTTGATCCCAAGCTTCACGCTATACTAGAAAGCTCGCTCGTCCAGTACTTCAATGGCTGGACGGGCATACCGCGAAATGAGGCGCCGGACGCGCTTCGAGTTCGCCGGCCATGGCAGGCCATCCCAGTGCGTTGTCGTGGGGTTCGCTCCGTGCCGCATCACACTGCGTGATTTGCAATCCTGGTCCGGATGGGTTCGCACAGCGCCCGTTTGGACCTTTTGGTTTTTTCATCAGGCTGCGGCGCGGACGGATCGGGACGCCGCCGTGGCATGCGCGGAGCGGGGCGGCGAGAAGCCGCTGCGTTTTCAGGTCAGCGTTCTTTACACAACAGGACACGGTTATGGCGAACCAGAAGATCCGGATTCGGCTGAAGGCATACGATCATCGGCTGATCGACCGGTCGGCCAGCGAAATCGTCGAGACGGCCAAGCGCACCGGCGCCACGGTGCTCGGTCCCATTCCGCTGCCGACCAAGATCGAGCGCTACACGATCCTGACCTCGCCGCATGTGGACAAGGATGCGCGTGACCAGTACGAGACACGCACCCACAAGCGCGTGCTCGACATCACCATCGATCCGAACGACAACAAGACCGTGGACGCGCTCATGAAACTCGATCTCGCCGCGGGCGTTGACGTCAAGATCAAGCTCGCTTGAGTGACAGACAGGATACGAAGATGAGTATCGGATTGGTTGGTCGCAAATGTGGCATGAGCCGGGTCTTCACCGAAGACGGGCGCTCGATCCCGGTGACGCTGATCGAGGCCACCCCGAATCGGGTGACCCAGTTGAAGACGGAAGCCAGCGACGGCTACAACGCAGTGCAGGTGACCGCCGGGACCCGGCGTGCAAACCTCCTGACCCAGCCGCTCAAGGGCCATTACGCGAAGGCGAAAGTCGAGCCCGGTCGTGGACTGTGGGAATTCCGCGTCTCCGCCGACGACCTCGGCAAGTATGCCGTGGGCGCCGAGATCAAGGCCGATGACGTGTTCAGCGTCGGCCAGATTGTCGACGTGGCCGGTGTATCCAAGGGCAAGGGCTTCCAGGGCACGATCAAGCGCTGGCACTTCAAGATGGGCGACGCCACGCACGGCAACTCGTTGTCGCATCGTGCGCCGGGTTCCATCGGGCAGCGCCAGACCCCGGGACGCGTGTTCCCCGGCAAGAAGATGTCCGGCCACATGGGTGCCGTGCAGCGTTCGTCGCAGGGACTCGAGGTGGTCAAGGTGGATGTCGAGCGGCACTTGATTGCGGTGAAGGGTGCGGTGCCGGGTGCCACCGGTGGCGACGTCACCATTTATGCGACGACCAAGGGTTGAGGAGCCAGCCATGGAACTGAACGTCATTGGTTCGCCGTCGGCCGAGTCGGCATTGAACGTGTCGGACGAGGTGTTTGGCGGCGCTTACAAGCCGGCCTTGGTGCACCAGGTGGTGGTGGCTTATCGCGCGGCCGGCCGTGCCGGTACGCAGGCGCAGCTTTCCCGCGGCGAAATGTCCGGGACCACCAAGAAATTCAAGAAGCAAAAGGGCGGTGGCGCGCGCCATGGTGACTACCGGGCGCCCATTTTCGTCGGCGGCGGCGTGACGTTTGCAGCCAAGCCGCGCAGCTACGAGCAAAAGGTCAATCGCAAGGCCTATCGCGGCGCGATCCGTTCCATTTTCTCCGAGCTGGTGCGCCAGGGTCGCCTGAAGGTCGTGCCCAGCCTGACCGTCGAGGCGCCCAAGACGGCGTCGATGGTGGCCAAGCTGAAGGACTGGGGCCTTTCCGGCCGAGTGCTGCTGGTGTCTCCGGATGCTGACGAAGCGGTGTATCTGTCCGCGCGCAACATCCAGTACGTGACGGTTTCGGATATCGCCGGCTTGAATCCGGTCAGCCTGGTCGGCTCGGACCACGTGGTGATGACGGTCGATGCGGTGAAGAAGGTCGAGGAGTGGTTGGCATGAGCAACGAGCGGATTCTCAACGTCCTGCGTGCGCCGCATATTTCGGAAAAGTCGGCGCGTCTGGCCGAGCACAACCAGTACGTTTTCGTGGTCGCCCCCGGGGCGACCAAGGCCGATGTGAGTGCGGCGGTGGAGAGCCTGTTCGAGGTCAACGTCGAGCAGGTGAATCTCGTCAACATCAAAGGCAAGGTCAAGTCGTTCCGCTCGCGCGCGGGCAGCCGCCAGGGTCGGCGCAAGGCCTACGTGCGGCTTGCCGAAGGGCAGGCCATTGACGTGTCCGCGAAGGCCTGAGCCAGGAGTTCCATGAGATGGCACTGATTACCCATAAGCCCACTTCGCCCGGTCGCCGCGATTCGGTGAGCGTGCGCAGCGAGGAGCTGTACAAGGGCGCGCCGGTGGCGGCGCTGACCGAGGCCCAGTCCCGCACTGGCGGCCGCAACCACCACGGCCGGATCACCGTGCGGCATCGCGGCGGTGGCCACAAGCAGCATTACCGCATCGTGGATTTCAAGCGCGACAAGGAAGGCATCGCGGCGCGCGTCGAGCGCATCGAGTATGACCCGAACCGCACCGCGCACCTGGCCTTGTTGTGCTATGTGGATGGCGAGCGTCGCTACATCATCGCCCCCAAGGGCGTGCAGGCCGGGGATCGGCTGATGTCCGGGCGCGACGCGCCGATCAAGGCCGGCAACTGCCTGCAGCTGCGCAGCATTCCCATGGGCAGCGTCGTGCATTGCATCGAGCTGCGGCCGGGCAAGGGTGCACAGATCGCACGCAGCGCCGGTGCCTCGGTGCAGCTGGTGGCGCGCGAATCCGGCTATGCCACCTTGCGCCTGCGTTCGGGTGAGCTGCGGCGCGTGTCGGTGGATTGCCGCGCCACGATCGGTGAGGTCGGCAACGGCGAGCACAGCCTGAAGAAGCTGGGCAAGGCCGGGGTGAAGCGCTGGATGGGCATCCGCCCGACGGTGCGTGGCGTGGTCATGAACCCGGTGGACCACCCGCATGGCGGCGGCGAGGGCAAGACCTCGGGCGGCCGGCATCCGGTGAGCCCATGGGGTACGCCGACCAAGGGCTACATCACCCGCAACAACAAGCGGACGCAGCAGTTCATCGTGCGTCGTCGTACCAAGTAACAGGAAGCCGCCATGCCGCGTTCTCTCAAGAAAGGCCCGTTTGTCGATCTCCATCTGGCCAAGAAGGTGGAGTCGGCGGTTGCCGCCCACAACAAGCGCCCGATCAAGACCTGGTCGCGCCGTTCGATGATCGTGCCGGAAATGGTGGGTTTGACCATCGCCATCCACAACGGCCGCCAGCACGTGCCGGTGCTGATCAACGAGAACATGGTCGGGCACAAGCTTGGCGAGTTTGCGGTGACGCGCACGTTCAAGGGTCACGTCGGTGACAGGAAGGGCAAGTGATGAGCACTGAAGCGAAGGCGATTTTGCGCAGCGCCCGCATTTCGGCGCAGAAGGCGCGCCTGGTGGCCGACCTGGTTCGCGGCCTGCCGGTGGGCAAGGCCAGCGACGTCCTGAATTACACGAACAAGAAAGCCGCCTTGATGGTGCGCAAGGTGCTGTTGTCCGCGGTGGCAAACGCCGAGAACAACCTTGGCGCCGATGTCGATGAACTGGTGGTCTCGCGCATCTTCGTAGACGAGGGTCCGATCTTGAAACGCATGTATGCCCGCGCCAAAGGCCGCGGTTCGCGCATTTCCAAGCGCACCAGCCACATCACCGTGGTTGTTGGCAACTGACCGGGGACATAGACGATGGGTCATAAAGTTCATCCCACCGGTATCCGCCTGGGCATTGCCAAGGACTGGAACTCTAAGTGGTACGCGAACAAGCGCGAATACGCCGAGTACCTGGTGGCGGACATCAAGGTGCGCCTGATGCTCAAGGAGAAGCTGGCGCAGGCCGGCATTTCCAAGATCCTGATCGAGCGTCCGGCCAAGACCGCGCGCGTGACGATCTTCACTGCCCGTCCGGGCGTGGTGATCGGCAAGAAGGGCGAGGACATCGAGAAGCTGCGCAAGGAAGTCAGCGACATGATGGGCGTGCCCACGCACATCAATGTCAGCGAGGTGCGCAAGCCCGAGCTGGACGCCCAGCTGGTCGCCGAGTCGATCGCGCAGCAGCTTGAGCGCCGCATCATGTTCCGCCGCGCCATGAAGCGCGCGGTGGGCAATGCCATGCGCCTGGGCGCGCTGGGCATCAAGTTGAATGTGTCCGGCCGCCTGAACGGGGCCGAGATTGCCCGCTCAGAGTGGAGCCGCGAAGGCCGGGTGCCGCTGCATACCTTGCGCGCCGACATTGACTACGGGCTGGCCGAGGCACACACCACCTACGGCATCATCGGTGTCAAGGTGTGGATCAACAAAGGCGAGGTGTTCGACCTGGCGGCTGCCGCCCACGAGTCGAAGGACGAGCCCGCCGCGCAGCCCCGGCGTGATGCCGGCGAAGGCCGCCGCGGTGACGGCCGGCGTGACGGTGAAGGCCGTCGCGACCGGGTTGCGAAGTAAGGAGAGTTGCGATGTTGCAGCCAAAACGCACGAAGTACCGCAAGCAGTTCAAGGGCCGCAATGACGGCTTGGCGCAGTGCTCCAACCTGGTCAGCTTTGGCGAGTTCGGGCTGAAGTCCACCCAGCACGGTGCCCTCACCGCGCGCCAGATCGAGGCGGCGCGCCGTTGCATCACGCGCTTCGTCAAGCGCGGCGGCCGGCTGTGGATCCGGGTGTTTCCGGACAAGCCGGTATCCAAGAAGCCGATCGAGGTGCGCATGGGCGCGGGCAAGGGCAGCGTCGAGTTCTGGGTCGCGAACGTGCAACCCGGGCGCATGTTGTATGAAATCGAGGGCGTGCCCGAAGCCACCGCGCGTGAAGCCTTCCGCCTGGCCTCGGCCAAGCTTTCCGTACAGACCCAGTTTGTGACCAGGGCGGTGATGTGATGGCCAAGAAAGTCGACAGCCCGAGCAAGGAGCAATCGGTGGGCGAGCTGCAGCAGCATTTGCTGGACCTGCGCAAGGAGCAGTTCAACCTGCGCATGCAGAAGGGTTCGGGTCAGCTCAGCCAGCCGCATCAACTGCGCCGGGTGCGGCGTGACATCGCGCGCACGAAGTTCGTGCTCGGCGGCAAGAAGTAGAGGACGGCGGACATGAGCGCAGACAATACAGAAAACACGGCCGAGACGGTCGCCAAGAAGGTGCGCACCCTCGAGGGTCGCGTCACCAGCAGCAAGATGGACAAGACGGTCACCGTGCTGGTGGAACGCCAGGTGCAGCACCGGTTGCTGGGCAAGACGATCCGGCGCTCCACCAAGTTGCACGCGCAGAACGACCTTGGCGCGGCCGAGGGCGATTTTGTGCGCATTGCGGAATGCCGCCCGCTGTCCAAGACCAAGCATCATCGCGTGGTCGAAGTCATTACGCGTGCGAACGGCTAAGGCGGAGATGCAACCATGATCCAGACTCAAAGCACGCTTTCGGCCGCTGACAACAGCGGCGCCAAGCAGCTCATGTGCATCAAGGTCCTTGGCGGTTCCAAGCGCCGTTATGCGCGCATTGGCGACGTCATCAAGGTGGCGATCAAGGATGCGATCCCGCGCGGCAAGGTCAAGAAGGGCGAGGTCTACAACGCCGTCGTGGTGCGCACCGCCCAGGGCGTGCGTCGCCCGGATGGTTCGTTGATCCGTTTTGACGACAACGCGGCGGTGCTCCTCAACAACAAGCTCGAGCCGATTGGCACGCGCATCTTTGGGCCGGTGACGCGCGAACTGCGCAGCGAACGGTTCATGAAGATCGTGTCGCTCGCGCCCGAAGTACTTTGAGCGGGGTCAAGCAGACATGAAACGTATCCGCAAGGGTGACCACGTCGTCGTGATCGCCGGCAAGAACAAGGGGCAGCGCGGCGACGTGCTGCAGGTTGACGGCGACCGCGTGGTCGTTTCCAACGTGAACCTGGTGAAGCGCCATACCAAGCCGAACCCTCAGGCAAACCAGGCAGGCGGGATCGTCGAACGCGAAGCGTCGATCCATCTCTCCAACGTACTACTGTTCAACCCCGCCACGAACAAGGGTGGACGCGTCGGCACCAAAGCGCTCGAAGATGGGCGCAAGGTCCGCGTGTTCCGTTCGAATGGCGAGGTCGTGGACGCGTAAGGACTATGACGATGACGCGCCTTCAGGCTTATTACAAAGACGAAGTTGTGGCCAAGCTCACCAAGCAGTTTGGCTACGCCAACGTGATGCAGGTGCCGCGCATCACCAAGATCACGCTCAACATGGGCGTGGGCGAGGCTGCGGCGAACAAAAAGGTGCTGGAAAACGCAGTCGCCGACATGGCCAAG
>DATNBK010000249.1:0-3805 GCA_035571995.1 Rhodanobacter sp. | reverse complement strand
CGCCACTGCGATCGGCAGGCGGCTGCCGGCCATGCCCGCAAAGAACAGGCTGGGCGAATCGAGCACTTCCACCATCGACAGGCGCGCCTCGAAACGCTCGCTCTGGTTGGTGGTGAAGCGCGGCCAGTCCTGCGCGCCGGGGATGATGTCGGCCAGCTCTGCAAACATCTGGCAGCCGTTGCACACGCCCAGGCCGAAGGTGTCGGGCCGCGCAAAGAAGGCCTTGAACTGGTCCGCTAGATGCGGGTTGAAGGTGATGGACCGGGCCCAGCCGATGCCGGCACCCAGCGTGTCGCCGTAGCTGAAGCCGCCGCAGGCCACGACGCCCTTGAAGTCGCTCAGCTTGGCGCGCCCTGTCTGCAGATCGGTCATGTGCACGTCGAAGGACTCGAAGCCCGCTTCGGTGAAGGCATAGGCCATCTCCACATGCGAGTTGACGCCCTGCTCGCGCAGCACAGCTACCCTGGGCCGGCTCAGGTTCAGATACGGGGTCGCTACGTTTTCAAGAGCACCCGGCGCAAGCTGGACATGGAGTCCAGGGTCATTCGGCTCGCCTGCGGCGGCATGTTCGGCGTCGGCGCAAACCGGGTTGTCGCGCTGCCCGCAGATCTTCCAGCTCACCGCGTCCCACGTCTGGTGCAGGTCCTGCAGCCTGGCGCTAAACACCGCCTTGGTGTCGCGCCAGATCTGCAGTTGCCCCTTGCCGGTATCGATGGCCGAACTGGCCGGCCGCGTCTTGCCGACGAAATGGCTGTGCCGGCTCAGGCCATGCTCGCGCAGGGTTTGCATTACCTCGCTGCGCTGTGCTGTGCGCACCTGCAGCACCACGCCAAGCTCCTCGTTGAACAGCGCCTTGAGCGTGAGTTCTTCGCGCCGGGCGCTGACCTGGCCGGCCCAGTTCTTGGCGTCGCCATACTCGGCCCGGCTGTCGGCAATGCCGTCGCCCTCCGTCACCAGCAGGTCCACATTCAGCGACACGCCGACGTGGCCCGCGAACGCCATTTCGCACACGGTGGCGAACAGGCCGCCGTCGCTGCGGTCGTGGTAGGCGAGGATCTTGCCCTGCGCGCGCAGCGTATTCACGGCGTTGACAAGATGTACCAGGTCCTGCGGATCGTCGAGGTCGGGCACAGCCTCGCCGACCTGGTCCAGCGTTTGCGCCAGCATGCTGCCGCCCATACGGTTCTGGCCCCGGCCCAGGTCGATCAGCACCAGCGTGGTGTCGGCCTCGGTCGCATCGAGCTGCGGTGTCAGCGTGCCGCGCACGTCGGCCAGCGTGGCGAAGGCCGTCACGATCAGGCTCACCGGCGAGGTGACTTTTTTGGGTGCATCGCCCGTATCGGACTCGCCTTGCGGCGCGCTCCACTGCGTGCGCATGGACAGCGAATCCTTGCCGACAGGAATGGAGATGCCCAGCGCCGGACACAGTTCCATGCCCACGGCCCGCACGGTCTCGTACAGCGCGGCGTCTTCGCCCGGTTCGCCGCAGGCCGCCATCCAGTTGGCCGAGAGCTTGACGCGCGCCAACTCGATCGGCGCGGCCAGCAAATTGGTGATGCTTTCTGCCACCGCCATGCGGCCGGACGCCGGCGCATTGACGGCCGCCAGCGGCGTGCGCTCGCCCAGGCTCATGGCCTCGCCGGCAAAGCCCTTGTAATCGGCCAGCGTGACGGCGCAATCCGCCACCGGCACCTGCCAGGGACCGACCATCTGGTCGCGGTGCGATAGGCCGCCCACGGTGCGGTCGCCAATGGTGATGAGGAAACGCTTGGAAGCAACGGTGGCGCTCGACAGTACGTTGATAGCCGCCTGCTGCAGGCCGACACCGCTCAGATCGACCGGTTTGAACTGCCGGGCCACGGTCTTGACGTCCCGGTGCATCTTGGGCGGCTTGCCCAGCAGCACGTCCATCGGCATGTCGACAGGGACAAATGCGCCCTCGTCTGCCACGACCAACTCGCGCGCTTCGGTCGCCACGCCGACCACGGCAAACGGACAGCGCTCACGTTCACAAAAAGCCTGGAACTGCGGCAGCGATTGCGGCGCAATCGCGAGCACATAGCGCTCCTGGCTTTCGTTGCACCAGATTTCCTTCGGCGCCAGGCCGGATTCCTCCAGCGGCACGGCACGCAGGTCGAAGCGCGCGCCGCGGCCGGCGTCGTTGGTCAGTTCGGGAAAGGCGTTGGACAGGCCGCCAGCGCCTACGTCGTGGATCGCAAGGATGGGGTTCGCCTCGCCTTGGGCCCAGCAGTGATTGATGACCTCTTGCGCGCGGCGCTCGATCTCGGGGTTGCCGCGCTGCACCGAGTCGAAGTCCAGTTCGGCCGCATTGGCGCCGCTGGCCATGGAGCTGGCCGCGCTGCCGCCCATGCCGATGCGCATGCCCGGACCGCCAAGCTGGATCAGCAGGCTGCCGGCCGGGAATTCAATCTTGCGGGTCAGGCCGGCGTCGATGGTGCCCAGGCCGCCCGCGATCATGATGGGCTTGTGGTAACCGCGGCGGATTACATCCACATCGGACGACACGGTCTGCTCGTACTCGCGGAAGTAGCCCAGCAGGTTGGGCCGGCCAAATTCGTTGTTGAAGGCGGCGCCGCCGAGCGGGCCCTCGGTCATGATCTGCAGCGGGCTGGCGATGTGCGCGGGCTTGCCGCCCGGCTGGTCGGACCAGCCGTCCCAGAGTTTGGACACCGTGAACCCGGTCAACCCGGCCTTCGGCTTGGAGCCGCGCCCGGTGGCGCCTTCGTCGCGGATTTCGCCGCCCGCGCCGGTCGATGCGCCCGGGAACGGCGAGATCGCGGTGGGGTGGTTGTGGGTTTCCACCTTCATCAGCACGTGGCTCAAGGTACTATGTTTTTGATAGCTAACTGCACCCGCCCCGTCAAGGCCCGAGGGCGGTTTGGCCATGAATCTCTCAATGGCCGTGCCTTCCATCACCGAGGCGTTGTCGGAGTACGCCACCACCGTGTACTGCGGACTGACCTGGTGCGTGTGGCGGATCATGCCGAACAGGCTGCGCTCCTGCGCCACGCCGTCAATCGTGAACCCGGCGTTGAAAATCTTGTGGCGGCAATGCTCGCTGTTGGCCTGCGCAAACATCATCAGCTCCACGTCGCTGGGGTTGCGCTGCAGCTGCGTGAAGGCGGCGGCGAGGTAGTCCATTTCATCGTCCGCCAGCGCCAGGCCGAACTGGGTATTGGCCTGTTCCAGCGCCGCCCTGCCCCCGTGCAGCACGTCCACGTGCGCCATCGGCGCCGCGTGCAGCTCGGTGAACAGGCCGGCGGCCGCGGCGCGGTCAAACATGACGCTCTCGGTCATGCGGTCGTGCAGCAGCGCCGCCACTTGTTGCAGCTGCTCCTGGCTCAGCGCGTCCTTGCCGAGTAAGCCGGCTTTGAGCGTGAGCCGGTACTCGGTGATGCGCTCGATGCGCTTGACGGCCAGCGCGCAGTTGTGGGCGATGTCGGTCGCCTTGGACGCCCAGGGCGAGACGGTACCAAACCGCGGCGTGACGACGATCAGCGCTCCCGACGCGCCGGGCTCCGCGTACGGCTCGCCATACGTGAGCAGAGACGCCAGTTGCGCGCGCAGGGCGTCGCCGGGCGCCTCGGCACATGCCACTAAATGCACGAACCGGGCCGCGATGGCGCCGATCCCACCGTGGATCGCCTGCAGTCGAGGAAGAAGTTGCCGGGCTCGGAAGTCGCTGAGGGCATTGCCGCCCTCGAACTGGATAAGGTGCAAGGTCACTGTGCGGGCCTGTTTCGGGTGGGTACGGCGCCGGGCGGGGCCATCCGTGATAACCCTT